>JAUZRJ010000018.1 GCA_030950545.1 Aquificota bacterium
AGGCCATGACTCACACCTGGTTACCCGAACTGTGCAGTTCCGCACAGCTCGGGTGCCGGGCTATTTATACCCCGCCTTTTCAGGGTGGCCATGGACCCGGCAGGCGGCATTTGGCCACCCATAGGCCCCGCCCCAGGTAGCAGGACCTCACGCCCCTTACGGGAAACCTCCCACGTCCCCCTGCCTGTCAGCAGAGGGAGAGCTGTGCCCTGGTCTTGCTCAGGGAGGTGGGCGGTTAGCCCCGCTACGGACTGCACTTGCGTGAGATTGTACAGTGCCCCGTAAAGGGGACACCGCAGTAACAGGGTTCCTTCCCCCAGTGACCCTGTTACCGTCCCACACTCACGCAGTCCGCTTCTTTGCATGTTTTTGACTCCTTTTGCACATTATACCTTAGCTGTTGTTACTCCTTTATCTCCCTGATCAGAAGCTCGGTGTACCACTGCCTGTGGCCCTTCCACCTCTTGTAATTCTTCTTTGGCCTGTACTTGAAGACTATGATCTTCTTACCCTTTCCGTGGGAGAGTACCTCCGCAACCACCTTACCCTTCCCGAACTCAAGCTCTCCGCTGTCCTTCCTGACCATAAGGGGTGTGAACTCAACGGTACTTCCCGGCTCAATATCCAGCTTCTCGACCCGTATTCTCATTCCGGGCTCCACTTTGTACTGCTTGCCTCCCGTCTCTATTACCGCGTACATGTTAAAGTATTATACCATGGAAAAGGTCTGGGAGGCTCACGGCCTCACGAAGGAGGAGTACGACAGGATAGTATCCCTGCTCGGAAGGGAACCGAACCAAGTGGAGATCGGTGTCCTAGGAGCCCTCTGGTCTGAACACTGCTCCTACAAGTCCTCAAAGGAGGTCCTCAAAAAGCTACCTACAACCGCGGAGTGGGTTGTTCAGGGTCCCGGCGAGAACGCGGGAGTTGTCGCGGTGGACGATAAGGTATGGATAGCCTTCAAGATAGAGAGCCACAACCACCCCTCCTACATAGAACCCTTCCACGGTGCCGCCACAGGTGTTGGCGGGATAATAAGGGACGTCCTCTCCATGGGAGCAAGACCTCTGGTCCTTGCGGACTCCCTCAGGTTCGGGGATATAAAGGACCCGAAGGTCAAGTACCTCCTGAAAGGTGTTGTGAGCGGTATAAGTGCCTACGGGAACGCCATAGGCGTTCCGACCGTTGCGGGCGAGACCTGTTTTGACGATCCCTACAGGACGAATCCCCTCGTGAACGCCTTCTGCCTAGGTATAATGCCCGCCGGGAGGATGATAAGGGCGAGGGCTACAAAGCCGGGACAGGTCCTTTTCCTTATAGGGTCCGCGACGGGAAGGGACGGCATACACGGAGCTGTCATGGCTTCGGGTGAGTTCGGAGAGGATGCGGAAGAGAAAAGGCCCAACGTCCAGGTGGGAGACCCTTACTTCGGAAAAAAGCTGGTTGAAGCTGTCCTTGAGGCTGTCGAGAGGGGTCTTGTTGTGGGTATGCAGGACCTCGGCGCAGCGGGTCTTGCGGGTTCCGCGGTGGAGATAGCGGGTAAGTCGGAGATGGGAGTTGACCTGTTCCTGGACAGGGTACCCTTGAGGGAGGAAGGGATGACACCCTACGAGATCCTTCTTTCGGAAAGCCAGGAGAGGATGGTCATAGTGACAGAACCCGAAAAGGTCAAGGACCTGGAGGAGATAGCAGGGAGGTATCAGCTCAGCCACGCGGTCGTCGGCGAGATGAAGGAGGGGAACAGGTTCAGGGTGTTTTTCGGAGATGAGAAGGTGGCGGACCTCCCCGTGAGCCTCGTGGTGAAGGAGGCTCCTGTCTACAGAAGACCTGTAAAGGTACCCTCCTACGCTGAAGAGGTGAGGAGGTTCGACCAGAGATCCCTTCCGGAGGTAGACCTGAAGGATGCCCTTTTCAGGGTTCTCTCGTCGCCGAACGTCTGCTCTAAGGAGTGGGTCTTTTCCCAGTACGACTACCAGGTCGGAACGAACACCGTGATAAAGCCAGGAGGAGACGCGGCGGTTTTGAGGCTCAAGTGGGTGGTAAAACCCGAGGTGAAGACCGAAAAGGGTATAGCCATATCGGTGGAAGGGAACGGGAGGATGGTCTTTCTCGACCCTTACGAGGGAGGGAAGTACGTGGTCGCGGAGGCATGCAGAAACGTGGCGTGTGTTGGTGCGAGACCGCTCGCCATAACGGACTGCCTGAACTTCGGGAACCCCGAGAGACCTGAGATAATGTGGCAACTGACCAGGGCGGTTGAAGGTATGGCTGAGGCCTGCAAGGTCTTACAAGTTCCGGTTGTCAGCGGGAACGTTTCCCTCTACAACGAAACAGTGGAGCGGGACGGGTACAGGAACGTCTACCCCACGCCCGTGGTTGTGTGCGTCGGAGTCGTGGACAAGGTAGACAGATGCGTTGACATAGGCTTCAAGAACAAGGGTAGCCTTCTCCTGATAGGGGACCTTTCCAGGGAACCAGAGATAGGGGGGAGCGAGTACCTGAAGGTGGTCCACGGAAAGGTGGAGGGAAGGGTACCTCCGGTAGATCTCGAAAAGGAGAAGAGGCTCACGGACGTCCTGATCAGGCTGATAGCTGAAGGTCTTCTCCTTTCCGCCCATGACGTTTCTGTGGGTGGCCTTGCGGTCACGGTCCTGGAGAGCCTGTTCACGTCCAGATTCGGCGTTACCCTGGAGATCTACTCCGATTCAAGACCCGACTTTTTCCTGTTTGCGGAGATGCCCACCCAGGTCCTGGTGAGCGTGAGGGATCAGGACCTTGACAGGGTGAAGGATCTCGTGGAGGCGTCGGGCCTTGAGTGGATGTACGTAGGCAGGGTCTCAGCTGAGCGGACCTTTAAGGTCCTGTTTAACGACAGTCTTGTACTTGAGGAAGATCCGGACCGTCTCAAAAAGGTGTGGGAGAGATCCCTGGAGGAGAGCCTTTGACGTACATCCTGGTTCTTATATCGGTGGTAACCCTTGACCTGATCACAAAGGAGATGGCGGAGAGGTTCCTCCACTCAAAGGTTTACGACCCGCTTCCCTTCCTCAAGCTCTCCTTAGTTTACAACAGAGGCGCAGCCTTCGGACTTCTGGCGGACCTCCCGGACTGGATCAGACTACCCGTGCTCATACTGACACCAATTATCGCCTTCGTGATAACCTATCTTTACTCCTCCAGGGACGGTAGCACGTACATAGCGGTAGCCATGGGTCTCATAGGCGGTGGGGCCATGGGAAACCTCTACGACAGGATATTTCTCGGGAAGGTGAGGGACTTCGTTCACCTGCACGCAGGAGACCTGTACTGGCCCGCTTTTAACCTGGCGGACGCCTCCATAACGGTTGCGGTGCTTATGATAATACTGAGAACACTGAGAAGGGACGGGTGAGGTGTTCGTGTACATAGTCTTCTTCGGCGGTATAGAGGAGCGCCTTATCCTGGCGGTCTCGGGTAACGTGAGAAGAACCTTCCGCCTCGGTGTGCGGGTGTCATCGGTTCCCTTTCCCCCAAAGCTCGGCTACAACCCTTACAGAGACCAGTACCATGCGGGAACCATACTGAGATACATGGCGGGTCTTGACTTCCCGGGTCTTGTGAAGATGCTGGCGGTGGTCAGCTTCGACCTTTACGAGGAAGGTCTTAACTTCGTCTTCGGGGAGGCGGACCTCGGCGGTAGAAACGCTGTGGTCAGCATCTTCAGGCTCAAGCACGGGGACGAAAAGGTCTTTTTTGAACGGGTTTTTAAAGAGGTGAACCACGAGCTTGGGCACTGCTTCGGTCTTACCCACTGCGAAGACCCTTCGTGTGTTATGAGCTTCTCCAGCTCAGTTGTGGAGGTGGACAGAAAGGGAAAGGATTTCTGTGAAACTTGCAGGGAATCCCTCGGGAGGGCTCTAAGGCCTTTCCTTGAGGGTCCACACCAGCATCCCCAGAAACCAGAGTGATGAGACCACGAGGTTCACAACAACCATCCACTGGGTCCCCGCCTTGAGGTAAAAGCCTCCCATAAGACCGCCCGAGAAAGCACCCACAAACTGGACCGTGTTGAACACGCCGACAGAAAGCCCCCTCAGCTCTCTTCTGGTCACCTTTGTCAGCAGGGACGGGAGAACGGGCTCCAGGAGGTGAAAACCCACAAAGAAGAGAAGCAACATGAGAAAGAGACCCTTGAAGTCCCTGTAAACAAGGTGAAGCACAAAGCTGGCCCAGATAAGGAGTACGCCCGCAACCATGACCTCCCTTATACGACCCTTTTTCTCACCGTAAACGACCGCGGGTATCATAAGGGATACAGAGATCAGGATCACGGGCAGGTAGATCTTCCAGTGGTCGTGCTTAGGAAGCTGGTGAGCGGTTATGAGCTCAACGGGAACAACGGTAAACAGGCTTATGAGCAGTGCGTGGAGTACAAAGACGGACAGGTTTAGGAAGAAAGTGTTTCTGTTGAAGATCACCGAGGGCAGGACCTCCGAAGCGGGGCCTGTGCTTTCCGAGTGCCTTTCAGGTTCCCTTATGAACAGACCTATGTAGATCATAGCCAGAAAGGACAGAAACGCGGTCAGAAAGAATATGAAGGGTACACCCACACCGCCAGCGATCAGTGGAGCTACAACAACACTCAAAGCAAAGGTCAGACTTATGGAAGCCCCTATCCTGGCGAAGGCTGACGATCTCACCTCCTCCCTTATGAGGTCCGCAGCTAGGGATATGGCAGCTGAGGATATAGCTCCCGCACCCTGGAGGGCCCTCGCGACCACCATGGTCCATATGTTGCCTGCGAGACCACCGACCAGGCTACCGAAGGCGTAGAGGAGAAATCCGCCGATTATCACAGGTTTCCTCCCAATTCTGTCAGAGAGATACCCGAATGGTATCTGAAGGACCGCCTGGGTAAGACCGTACACACCCACAGCCACACCCGTCAGGATGGGTGTGCTCCCCTCCAGATGTCTGACGTAAGGGGAGAGAACCGGGAGCAGAAGGAAGAGGCCCAGCATGCGGACGACAACCGCAAAAGTAATTCCCGCAACGATTTTCTTCTCTTCGGAGTTTAGCATGGCAGGTATTATATCAGGAGCTCTCCAGGGTGTATCTTATGATCTCGAGCAGTGTAAGGAGCGTCCTCTTTACGTCCTCCTTGTTCTTTGCGGAAAGGGGTATTACCGGTATACCCTCCTCATCGGTTATGTCAAGGGCGAACTTCACATCCTCCGGAGGCCAGGCGTTGGGAAGGTCCTGCTTGTTGGCACCGACGACTATGGGTACGGGAAACCTCGACTGGAAGAAGTTTATTATCCTCCGCGCCTCGTGAAAGGTCTTTGGGTCCGTGCTGTCCACCAGGACCACTATCCCGAGAGCCCCTTCACCCAGGATCTCCCACATGAAGTCGAACCTGGACTGACCCGGCGTTCCGAAAAGGTAAAGTTCATGCTCGTCGTCTATCCTTATCTTCCCGAAGTCCATGGCGACCGTAGTGTAGTCCTTCACGTTTCTCTCAACCGCAGCGGATGTCTTCCTCTCGGTTGTGACCGTCTTTATCTCACTCACCGTGTTTATGAACTGGGTTTTACCCGCTGCGAACGGTCCCGCCACGACTATCTTTATCTTCTTGAGCTCCTTCATGATTCGCCTACAGCTGTTTAATCTTCTCTATGATCTTAGAAAGAAGGTCCAGGGTTATAGAAGGCTTCTGGATCCTCTCCTTTCTTTTCCTGCGTATTATACCCGTAGCCAGAAAGCCGTAAAGGGCCTTGTCAACGGTCAGTCTGTCCATCTCCGCCTGCTTCCTTATATCCGCAACGGTTCTGTTTCCGTCCACAAGGGAGAGGACCTTCTTCTCTTCCGACGTGAGCTTTACCCTGGCGGTTTTCATCTCAGCGTCGGGTGATTTTTCAAAGATCAGGAGGTCGTCGGATATCTTCCTGTCCACCTCCTCGGGGGTCAACAGCCTGGAAGCCCTCATTATGAGCTCCTCAACGGGATAGAAAACCGGGACGTCGCTGTCGTACTTTATAAAGCCCGGAGTGAAGGAGAATATACCCTCCTTCCGGTTGAGCCTGGGGAGAAAGAACCTGTCTATGGTCTTGTGTATATCCTCTTTCTTTATCCTGAGCTTGCTAAGAAGCTGTTCAAAGTTCCTGTCGGTGTAAACCCTGAATACCTTATCCACCGGACGTGCGAACACAAGCTCCCCCTCCTTTATGTAGTAGGCTACTATCATGTCCTTCCACTCGACCAAGAGGACCCCGCTTTTCCTGTCCTTCGCCAAAACCTGCAGTATGTCCGCAAAGTTGAAAGTTGTTAAATCCCCCGTCAGAGCCATCTATTAACCTATAGCCTCCTTAAGTTGTTCCTGTGCCTTCCTTATCTCCATAAGGAGAAGACCCAGTTTCGCCTCGTTGCTGGCCAGAACCGTGAGAACCGCATCCTGACCTATGCCGGTCAGAACTATGTAGCCGTCTTCCCCTTTTATGGTTATCTGCTCTAAGTTACCCTTCTGGAGCTCTTCCGTCACCCTCTCTCCTAAGGAAAGTATGGCCGCGCTCATCGCAGCCACCCTGTCCTCCTCTATACCCGGCTTCAGGACCGCTGAGATGGGAAGCCCGTCCGTACTTACGAGAACCGCACCCTCAAGACCTGTACTCTTGATCAGCTCCTGAAGTATTTTCTCATACTTGTCCATAACCTAAAACCCTCCTTAAACATCTTTAAAAAATCTGAGCTCTCTTTCTATCCTCTCCTCCGTCTTTGCCAGCTTTTCCAGTACTTCCTTTAAACTATCAGTATCTATTTTATCCAGATCCTGAGTGAGCTGGTTGAGCTCCTGCACATACCTCCTGCACTCCGATGTAAGCTTCTTCAGAGCCTTCACCTTACCCCTGTATATGTCAAATGCCTGTTCAAAGGCTTGTCCTATAGCCCCTACCGGATCGAGGCCTGTAGGGAACTCGACGTTAAGGTGTCCCTCGTGGATCTTCTCTAAGGCTTCTATTATTCTGGCGGAGTTTTCGGATATGGTTTCGAGCTGTGTATCTGCTTCTTTGAGTTCTCTTGTGTATTTTTCCTCCAGGTTCCTTATTAGCTCTTTTATGCTGTCAACTATGCTGAGCATCTCCTCGTGCAGGGGTATGGGAACGACCGCCTTCTCCCTGTGCTGTTCCTCAAGGATGTCTATGACGTAAAGGAGTCTCCCGAAGAGCTCCTCCAGCTTTCCCTTTGTCCAGAGTATGTTGAAGAGAACCCAAGCCATCGCTATCGCAAAGCCCGCACCCAAAGAGTAGTAGGCGTTCACACCGCCCAGAAAGAAGAAGACAAAGGCCAGAACGAGGCCGAAGAGGAAGGACGAAAGTATGAAGAACTTCAGGAGCTCACCCGCTAAGGAGGACAGCTTAGGGGTCTCTACCATCCATCTACCCCCACCCCTTTAGATGATATCGTAAATTCTTCCCCTTTTTTAAGGTCAGTCCTGCTGGTTCTCATCGATGAAAAGCTCCCTTCTCATGGCGACTTTGCCTGTTCTCGCCATCTCCTTTATCCCGAAAGGTTTAAGAAGCTCCAGGATAGCCTCTATCTTGTCTTCGTCTCCCGTCACCTCTATGGTGTAGGTTTCCGGAGATACATCTACTATCTTACCCCTGAATATCTCCACTATCCTGAGAACCTCATCCCTCGCCCTTGCGGTGGGTGTGTGGACCTTAACGAGAACCAGCTCCCTCTCCACATGAGGGACGTCGGTTATGTCCCTCACCTTCAGTGTGTCTATGAGTTTTCTCAGCTGCTTCACCACCTGGTCTATCACTATGTCGTCACCTATGACCTCTATGGTCATCCTCGATATACCCTTCTCGTGTGTTTCACCTACCGACAGGCTCTCTATGTTGTAGCCTTTACCCGCTATGAGCGTGGCGATCCTGGCGAGCACCCCTATCTCGTTCCTCACGAGAACGTTTATGATGTGCTTCCTTACCTGTCCCTTCCTGGTCTGCCTGAACTTTGGTCCCTTCGAAACCGTTATCTGACTTCCGCCCACCGTGTCAGCCATCGTGTTCACCCCACCAGGTACATGGTCTCCGCCTCGGAAGACCCCTTACCGTCCTCCAGGATCATGTCCCTGTAAGATTTGCCGGGCGGAACCATGGGGAGGACGTTTTCCTCCTTGTCAACCACAAAGTCAAGGATCACAGGTCTGTCCTCCACCCTTATAGCCTCCTCCAGGACCTCCCTCACCTCCTTCGGCTTTTCAGCCCTGAACCCGACCGCACCCATGGCCTCCGCCAGCTTTACAAAGTCGGGCTGAACGCTGAGATCTACTTCCGAGTACCTCCTCTCGTAGAAGAACTCCTGCCACTGGCGGACCATACCGAGGTATGCGTTGTTTATTATCGCGACCCTCACGGGTATCCTGTACTGGACCGCGGTTATTATCTCCTGCATGGTCATGACGAAGGACCCGTCCCCGTCTATCACAAAGACCTCCTTATCAGGTCTTCCCACCTTGGCACCTATGCCAGCGGGCAGTCCATATCCCATTGTTCCGAGCCCGCCCGAGTTCAGGAACTGTCTCGGATAAGAGTACTTATAGAACATAGCAGCCCACATCTGGTGTTGTCCGACGCCGGGGACTATTATGGCGTCTCCCTTGGTAACCTCGTAGATCTGCTCTATGACGTACTGGGGTTTTATAACCTTGGAAGAGTTCCTGTAAGTGAGAGGGTGTAGCCTCTTCCACTTATCTATCTGCTCGAACCACCTCTCCCTGTCCTCAGGGTGGAGGATCTTGGCTCCCCTCTGCTTTATCTCCTCGAGGAGCTTCCTCAGGACTATCTTCACGTCTCCCACTATGGGAACGTCAACTATTATGTTCTTGGATATAGAAGCGGGGTCTATGTCTATGTGGATTATCTTGGCCTCGGGGGCGAACTCGTCCACCTTTCCCGTGACCCTGTCGTCGAACCTGGCCCCGACCGCTATCAGAAGGTCACAGTTGTAAACCGCCATGTTGGCGTAGTAGGTCCCGTGCATGCCTAGCATCCTCAGGGACAACGGGTGTGTTTCGGGGAAGGCCCCTTTACCTTGGGTTGTGGTGGTGACAGGCATCCTCATGAGCTCCGCAAGCTCCACAAGCTCCTCCTGAGCCTCAGCGTTGACCGCACCGCCACCTACGTAAAGAACGGGCTTTTTGGCGGACATGATCAGCTCCGCAGCCTTCTTTATCTGCTGCGGATTTCCCTCCACATGGGGTCTGTACCCGGGAAGGGAGTCCACGACCTCCTGGTCCGTGGGTATCGGGACGTCCGAAAGCTGTTGGGTTATGTCCTTGGGAAGGTCCACAAGTACGGGACCCGGTCTCCCCGTTCTCGCTATGTAAAAAGCCTGTCTTATAACAAGGGGTAGCTCTTCTATGTCCCTAACCAGGAAGTTGTGCTTGGTTATGGGTCTCGTTATGCCCACTATGTCAACTTCCTGGAAGGCGTCGTTGCCGATGAGGTGGGTGGGGACCTGGCCCGTTATGACAACTATGGGAACCGAGTCCATGTAGGCATCCGCTATAGCTGTCACGACGTTGGTAGCCCCAGGTCCGGAGGTCGTCATGGCTACACCCACCTTCCCCGTGACACGGGCGTAGCCCTCAGCCATGTGGCCTGCTCCCTGTTCGTGTCTGACGAGTATGTGCTTTATGGTTCCGTCCCTGTAGAGGGCGTCGTAGACCTCCATTATGGCACCGCCAGGAAGCCCGAAGATGACCTCTACACCTTCCTCCTTCAGCGTCTCTATGACTATATCAGCTCCCTTTCTGGACATTATCTCTCTCCTCCGTAATACCTAAATCGTAATATATAAAATTTGTATTAAATCCTTGGAAGTTCAAGGTCTGTGATATAATTTTGTCGCTTAGAAACCTGGGAGGTCCTGGGCATGGGAATGATAAGCTACGAGGAGGCCCTTGAGATACTGAGACAGCAGATAAAGGACTTCGAGGCGGAAGCCAAGATGGAGGAAGTGGGCGTAGTCTACTACGTGGGGGACGGCGTCGCAAGGGCCTACGGTCTTGAGAACGTTATGGCCATGGAGGTTGTCGAGTTTGAGGGAGGGCAGAAGGGTCTCGCCTTTAACCTCGAAGAGGATAACGTAGGTATCATAATCCTAGGGAGTGAAACCGGTATAAGGGAGGGTTCAGTAGTAAAGAGGACGGGCCAGATCCTCTCCGCTCCTGTGGGAGAGGGGCTCGTCGGCAGGGTCATAAACCCGCTCGGTGAACCCCTTGACGGGAAGGGACCTGTGCAGTACGAGTATCTCTCTCCTGTTGAGAAGATAGCTCCCGGCGTTGTTAAGAGGAAACCCGTCCACGAACCTCTCCAGACAGGTATAAAGGCGATAGACTCGATGATACCCATAGGAAGAGGACAGAGGGAGCTTATAATCGGTGACAGATCAACGGGTAAGACAACGATCTGCATAGACACGATCCTGAACCAGAAGGACACGGACGTTTACTGCATATACGTTGCTATAGGCCAGAAGAGGTCCACCACTGCCAGGATAATAGAGCTTCTCGAAAAGGAAGGTGCAATGGAGTACACAACTGTGGTCGTCGCCTCAGCTACGGACCCTGCGTCCCTCCAGTATCTCGCTCCATTCGTCGGGTGTACCATAGGTGAGTATTTCAGGGACAACGGGAAGCACGCCCTCGTCATATACGACGACCTCTCCAAACATGCGGAGGCTTACCGCCAGCTCTCCCTACTTATGAGAAGACCACCCGGAAGGGAGGCTTATCCTGGGGACGTCTTCTACCTCCACTCCAGACTGCTTGAGAGGGCAGCTAAGCTGAACGACGAACTTGGGGGAGGTTCCCTGACCGCACTCCCGATCATAGAGACAAAGGCTGGAGACGTTGCAGCCTACATACCCACAAACGTCATATCCATAACAGACGGGCAGATATACCTGGAGCCCGATCTCTTTAACAAGGGCGTCAGGCCCGCCATAAACGTGGGTCTCTCTGTCTCCAGGGTCGGCGGTGCGGCCCAGATAAAGGCGATGAAGCAGGTGGCAGGTTCCCTCAGGCTCGACCTCGCCCAGTTCAGGGAGCTTGAGGCCTTTGTCCAGTTCGCCTCCGAACTCGATAAGGCGACCCAGCAGACCATCAACCGTGGTCTGAGACTCGTTGAGCTTCTCAAACAGGAACCCTACAACCCCCTGCCCGTTGAGAAGCAGATAGTTGCGATATTTGCGGGAACGAACGGTTATCTGGACGACCTGCCTGTGGAAGCTGTGAGGAAGTTCGAAAAAGAGCTCTACGCCTACCTTGACAACGAGAGACCGGATATACTTAAGGAGATAAGGGAGAAGAAGGCTCTGGACGACGAGCTTAAAAGGAAGATAGAGGAGGCCCTGAAGGACTTTAAGTCCAAATTCGTTCCGTGAAGAAGCTGAGAAACATCCACATAGGATGTAGCGGTTTTTCCTATAAGGATTGGAAGGGGACTTTTTACCCTTCACGCATAGACCAGTCCGAGATGATAGCTTACTACGAGAAGTTCTTTGATGTGGTCGAGATAAACTACACCTTCTACACGATGCCTCACCCCTATACAGTGGAGGGCTTTCTTGAGAAGACAAAAAGGCTCAGGTTTGCGGTAAAGGTGAACAGGGTCTTCACCCACGAGAGGAATTACTCGGGTGAGGACCTGAAGAGATTCCTCGAGGGCTGTAAAGCCCTCCTTGACAGCAACAGATTCATATGTTTTCTTTTCCAGTTTCCCCAGAGTTTCGGGTACTCCGCTGAGAGCGTTGACTACCTCAGGAGGATCTCAGAGGATTTCGGGGGCTTTCAGAGGGTTGTGGAGTTCAGGAGCAGGAGCTTCGGGAGACCTGAGGTTTATGAAGTGGTGGAGAGCCTCGGCTTTTCCCTGGTGAACGTGGACGCACCCAAGGTGAAGGGTGTTCTCGTGGGTCCTTGGCGGTCCGTAGGCGTGATAAACTACGTCAGGCTACACGGCAGGAACAGGGACAGGTGGCACGATCACAGGGAGGCCTTCGAGAGATATGACTACCTTTATTCAGAGGAGGAGCTGAAGGGTCTGAAAGAGAAGGTCCTGAGTATATACCAGGGTAAGGACACGTACGTTTTTTTCAACAACCACTACAGGGGGAAAGGGGCTTACAACGCCCTCCGGATGAAGGAGCTGTTCGGGGAAAGGGTCTCCATACCCAAAGGACTCACAGCGACCTTTTCGGCACCCCTATGGGAGTAGTCAATTTATTAGAAATTTCTTATATTATTATCTGCTCACGGGAGGTCGGGAAGTGAGGAGGCAGATGCTCAAGTCCAAGATCCACAGGCTCACCGTTACGGACGCGGACCTGAACTACGAGGGGAGCCTTTCCCTTGACAGGGATCTCATGGATATCGCGGACCTCAGGCCCTTTGAACGTATAGAGGTTTACAACATAAGCAACGGTGAGAGGTTCTCCACCTATGTCATACCCGCTCCGAGGGGATCGGGAGAGGTTAAGCTGAACGGTGCCGCAGCAAGGCTGGGGTGCAAAGGGGATCTCATAATAGTGGCCTCATACGGAGAGTATGAAGAAGAGGATCTGCAAAACTACAGGCCCATACTTGTCTATGTCGATTCAGCAAACAGGGCGGTCTCTGTGAAATACTCCCTGGAGGAGGAAGATGTTCAGTGTACCAGAGGTAACTCCTGAAGAAGCCAAGAAGATGCTCGACCAGGATAAAGACAGCGTCGTTCTGCTGGATGTCAGGACTCCGCAGGAGCACTTTCAGGTGAGGATACCCGGTTCGGAGTTCATACCTCTGGATGAGCTCAGGTTCAAATACAAGGACCTTCCCAAAGACAAGAAGTACATAGTTTACTGCAAGAGCGGTGAGAGGAGCATTTTCGCCACTTATTTCCTGAGACGTATGGGCTTTGAAGTTTACAACCTGGCGGGGGGCATAATCGCCTGGCCCTACGAGAAGGAAACGGGAAGTCCTAAAGCTTGAGCATTTCCTCCGCCTTCTCCTGAGCTTCAAGGAGCTTATTCCTGAGATCGTAAGGTTGCATCTTAAACTTGGCGGAGAGGAGGTTAACCAGGTCACTCAGCTTGTCCCCTCCCTCTTGGAGGGCCTCCTCAAGTCTGATCGCGTCTTGGAGGATCTCCATAAGGTCCTCGTTCTTGCCTGTAAAGGCGTCTATTATCTCCTGGTCAACGTTCACCTCTTTAAGGAACTGAACCTTATCAACTCCGAGTATCTCGTCTATAAGCGAGAACAGACCCACGAGGTAGGCCTCGTTGGTGAGCTGGGGCTTTAACCTCTTAGCTATCTCCTCCGAGATGATAGCCCTCACAAGGGACTTCTTCCAGAGTTCGGGGTTTTCGACCGCAACGTAGTCGTTGGTTGCGACCAGCAGTGTGAACCTCTTCAGGTTCTCCATACCGAGGTAAGCACAAGCCTGAACTATGTCCTTTATCTCTTTCCTCTTGCTGAAGTAAGCGGAGTTGACGAACCTGAGCAGTTTGGCGGACATGCCTACGTCACTCGCTATTATATTCGCAAAATCCCTTATGCTCTGGGCTGTGTTCAGGGCTCCTATCATCCTCATAAGTGTGGTCTTCAGGAAGGGGGCTATCTCGAACTCCTTTACCACCGATGGAGGTCCGAGGAGGTTACCCGAAAAGAGGTCTCCCATGTGTTTCGTCCTCTCGTAGTCCTCCTGTTTCTCTATCTTGGTTATCATCACCTTCTTTCCGTTCCTCCTCACAGCTGAGGACTTGTTCTCGTCAATGGAGGAGACACCGAACTCCACTATGGAAGCCCTGTCCAGAAGATCCACGTACTTCGAGGAGTAGAAGTCCTCTTTTACAGAAAACTGACTGCCCTTTTCCCTGAGGTCGTCTATCCTCTTCAGGGCGTTCTGGTAAATACTCTGGCCTATCTCCGTCCGGGAGGGTGTTATCTGAAAGATCATCCTCTCAAGGGAGAGTATGTCAAGGACCTTGTTCAGGATCGAGTCTAAGGTGACGTTCATGAAAACGGGTCTGCCTTCCGAGATCCTGTCTATACCTATCTCCCCTATCAGCTCCGCCACTATGAAGGTCGCCTTGTTGTAGGAGACGTCCTCGGGATAACGGTCCAGATCGTCACTTCTCCTCAGGTAAACCTCGTACCCGTAGAGGGCCCCTTCCCTGTCAAAGACCGGCTGTCTGGCGATTACGAAGCTCATCTATCCTCTCCTTAAGCTCGGGGTACAGGGGGAACTTCTCGCAGAGTTCCCTCACCTCCGCCCTGACCTTTTCTATAGTTACTTCATCGTCAAGGTTCTTCAGAACTTTAGCTATGAGTCTGGCTATGTGCCTCGCCTCCTCCTCACCCATCCCTCTGGTGGTTATCGCTGCGGTTCCTATCCTTATACCGCTTGTCTTTGTCGGTGGCAAGGGATCAAAGGGGACAGCGTTTTTGTTAACGGTTATGTTCGCCTTCCCGAGGGCGTCCTCCGCCTGCTTTCCCGTCATGTTCTTGTCTCTCAGGTCGACGAGAACTATGTGGGAGTCGGTCCCTCCCGTCACCACTTTAAAGCCTTCCCTGACAAGCTCCTCAGCCATAGCCCTTGCGTTCTTTATCACCTGACGCGCATACTCTCTGAACTCCTCGGTCATCGCTTCCCTGAAGGCGACCGCCTTGGCGGCTATGACGTGCATAAGCGGTCCGCCCTGTATTCCCGGGAAGACGGACTTGTCTATTATCTTCGCGAACTCCGACTTGCAGAGTATAAAACCGCTCCTCGGACCCCTCAGGGTCTTGTGGGTGGTTGAGGTGACAAAGTGGGCGTAAGGGACAGGGTTCGGGTACTCGCCCGCTGCTATTAGTCCCGCGTAGTGGGCCATGTCAACCATGAGGTAGGCACCCACCTCGTCCGCTATCTCCCTCATCTTCGCCCAGTCGAAGACCCTCGGGTATGCGGAGGCTCCCCCGACTATCAGCTTGGGTCTGTGTTCCTTGGCCAATCTGTACATCTGGTCGTAGTCTATTAGCCCGGTATCAGGATTCACCCCGTACCGGACGACCCTGTAGATCTTCCCCGAGAAGTTCACCTTTGCGCCGTGGGTGAGATGCCCCCCGTGGGCCAGGTCCATACCCATTATGGTGTCTCCCGGCTCGAGGACCGCCATGTAGACCGCCATGTTAGCCTGCGAACCGGAGTGAGGCTGGACGTTAGCGTGTTCCGCCCCGAAGAGCTTTTTAGCTCTTTCTATGGCTAAGCTCTCCGCTATGTCCACAAACTCACACCCGCCGTAATATCTCTTTCCCGGGAGCCCTTCCGCGTATTTGTTCGTGAGAACAGACCCGGTAGCCTCCAGAACCGCGGGTGAGGTGAAGTTCTCGGAAGCTATCAGCTCCAGGTGGTAAAACTGCCTCTCGTACTCCTTTACTATAACCTCGAAGATCTCGGGATCGGTTTTGATCAGGTGTTCCATGGGATATCAGTATATCACGGTTCTATTATCCCGGCCTGGATCATGAAGACCGTCGAGCAACAGCTCGGAGAGACTACGGGTTCAAGTCCTATCTCCTTTGAGTAGGTCACGACACCTTCCGCCGGGAAGGCTATGCCGTTCACACCCGCCATCAGGGAGTAAAGGTCAAACTTAACCCTCTCTGGCCCGGCGGGCCTCGCACACCCTATCATAACGGGGACCGCAGGCATTACCCTTCTAGCGTGCAGGACAACCTCAGCCCCCTCTTCGGGGCTCGGCGGAGGGAGGAGCTGGAAGCTGGCCTTCCCGTAATAGGGCATGACCACAACGAGGACCAGTGCGTCGGGTTCGTGATCCGCTATCATCTCGAGGGCTCTGAACTCTCCCTTTATCTTTCCGTAGTGTAGGCCTATGATCACGTGGGGAACGATCTTAAGACCTGCCTCCTTCAGGTTGGTTAAAGACCTGTAGTAGTCCTTCACCGTTTTGTGGGGAAGTTTATAAACGCTGGCTATGGTCTCATCGTCACCTATTATGTCCAGAAGGACCGCGTCTACACCAGCTTCCTTGAGGCCTTCCGCAAGAGATCTGTCAACAAGTCCGACGTGACAGGTCACGATCATACCAAGTTCTTCCTTTATCCTTTTCATGGTTCTTAGGTACGGGTGAAGCTCAACCACCCCGTCCTTATTTGAACCTCCCGATATAAGTATGCCTGTAACACCTCTGGCTTTCAGATCCTCACAAACCCTCCAGAGTTCTTCGGGCGTTTCAGCGGGTATCATATGCCAGAGTATCTTACTCGCACAGTGGTCACACATAAGCTCGCACTTCTTACCCGTTATCGATATGTCCACAAAACGCACGGGACCTTTTACAGAAAAGTCCTCGACTTCGTAGTGTTTAAAACCCGGACTGTGGAAGTAAACTTTTCTCCCGAAGTTTTTGAGCCTTATTTCAAAACCTTCCCTCAGTTTTTCTATGAGGTCCCTGTTTAAGTCCAGCTCTAGCTCTACCATTTCGGGACGGAGGGGGGTCAACCGCACTTGACCCCCTTCTCCTCAGCCACCTTTCTGAGGGCTTCCACAGCCTCAGGACCCTTAAGGAGCTGGTTGACCTCGTCCATGTTGGATGGCTTTAGCTTGACTATCAAGCCTTGACCGTAGGGGTCGTCGTTCACAAGAGCGGGATTCGCCTTGAGGGCTTCGTTCACCTCGACTATCTCCCCCTCGAAGGGTGCGGGTACAGGCCCAACCCACTTTCCGCTCTCTATTGTTGCGACGCTCTTTCCCTTTTTAACGACCTTGCCCACCTTTTTGGGCGTGTAGGCGACAAGCCTTCCCGCCATGGCCGCTGCTATGGAGGTGAGACCTACCGTATAGGTTCCGTCCCCGTTATCCCTGGCCCAGGTAAAGGCGTTCGCTTCAGGGTCTACGTGGTAAAGGAGATCCTCGGGAACGGGACAACCGTTCACCTCAGCCATTTCACACCTCCCGTCTACTGGATTTTTAGAATATTCTATCAGAAGACTATCAGTTTATCCGCCTCCATCGCCCTTATGGCGAACTCGCTCGCGGGGACTATACCGTCTAGCTCGGGGATAAGGTCTTCTTCCGTGAGGCCTAAGGAGTCCACAGCCTGCTTGCAGGAGTAAAACTTCACCCCCGCCAGTTTGGCGTCCTTCATAAAGTCGTAGACAGTCTTGGGTTTATTTCCGTTCTGGGAAAAGCAGTTCCCGTCCACGGAGGGGCAGATCTTTTCCGCTATACCTTTCCTGATCAGGTTCGTACCGTCCATGTTGAAGAACATCTCGACGTCCGCATCGTTGGCGGCCATGAGAGCTGCTATGTAGAAGGGGGAGGCGCACCGCCAGGGGGTTTTCGGACCGCTGGTCATGAGGATCACGACCTTTATCTCACGGTCCACGGCCCCCACCTCACACGAGACCGAGCCTTTTCAGAACGGGTATCGGGTCGGACAGGTTGTCCTTGAGCTTCACATCACCCGCGCTGTACCCGAAGGCTATTCCCAGGAGCTGGGTGAAGTATGCTGCGGGAACGTCCACATCGGGGACACCTTTCATCATGAGCCTGTGCCTGTACATCTCAAGGGATGCGTGACAGAGCGGGCACTCGGTCGCTATTATGTCAGCACCGTTCCTCTTGGCGGTCTGGAGGATCATCATGACGAATTTCTCGGACACCTGCTCGTCTGACAGGGAGTGGGGTCCTCCACAGCACTGGGTGTGCATCGGTTCGAACTCAACGTTTGTCGCACCCGCAGCTTCGAGCAGGGCTTCCATGTAGTAGGGGTGCTCGTCGTCGTCCGCGGTCTCCCTCTTCCTGGGCCTTGCCTCCTCGTCCTGACCCCCTGTGTGGGAGTATGTTCTCGCGTAGTAGTGGGGTCTTGTGTAGAGGCATCCGTAGTAGTTGGCAACCTTGAGGCCCTTCAAGGGCTTCTTTGTCCTCTCCTTGACCTTCTCCGGACCCGCTTCGTGGTAGAACCACTCGAGTATGTGGTAGGTGTGGGGTATCTCGTCCAGGGGATCTACTCCTCCTTCCTTGAGTAGCTCGTTAACTCTCTCGAATACCTTCTTATCCGTCTCCAAGAAGTACTCAGCCCTCTGGAGGGAGAAGGAACACCCGTTGCATGGGGCGACAATGACGCTGTGACCTTGCCTCCTTGCGAGGGACATGTTTCTGGCGTTGAGCAGCATCGTTCCCCAGAAGGTCACGTTCTTCGTTTCCATCGCTCCGCAACAGTTGTAGTCCTCAAGATAGTCAAGTTCAAGGCCCAGCTCTTTTGCCACTATCCTCGTGGACACGTCGTAGGCCCTCGCCGCTCCTTCCAAGGAGCACCCGGGGTAATAAGCCACCCTCTTTCCTATACCGCCCATAGGCGGTTTTCTAAGATGAAGGGCTATAGCCATCTCTCTCACCTCCTCGGAAATTCAGTGGGTGAAAACACCCTCCTCCTCCATGACCTTTCTGAGAACCTGCTTGAACCTGTTCCAGTTCTTCGTCCTCGGGTGGAAGAGCATGTGCTTTGCGTTAAGGAGCAGGAAGTCTATGTTCAGGTTCTTTATGGGCTTTACCGCCAACTGCTTGAGCCACTCGGGAACACCGCCCATAAAGGGTATAGGCTTTTTCAGAACAGGGTCCTTGACGACCTTGTAGCCCTGCTTCTCTATCCATCCAAAGAGGAGCTCCCCGTCCTCTATCCTCCCGTATTCGTAGACTACGTCCATAAAGAACTTGTCAAACTTCTTGGAAGGGTACTCCTCTATCAGGCCCCTTTTAGCCATGACCCTGAGGATAGCTTTGAGGACCTCTTCAACGAGCACACCTTTGGGACACCTGTGAGTGCATTTGTGGCAGGACACACACCGCCACATCACGTCCGCACGCTTCTGGAGCTCGTCTATGAGGCCCAGCCTCGCAAGGTATATGAAGTGCCTCGGATTGTACCTCTCGTCCCAGTAGTTGTGGACCGGGCAGGAAGCTGTGCAGTAGGAACACTGGTAGCAGTTGACTATGGTCTTTCCCTCAGGCTGGGCGACCACCTCCTCGTAGAAAGAGAGGTCGTAGTCGTTTATGGTCCTCGGGAGTATTATCAGGTTCCAGTCTCCTGAGACGTCAACACCGTCTATCACCAACCTCTCCTTCCTGAGGATCCTCTCCGGCTCAACAAGACTCCGCTCGTGGATAGCCATCTCTTACACCTCCTTCAGGTGTATTGAACCGGGGCGTGAACCCCGAGAAGTCTCCTCGCCATGACAGACGCGGGTGGGAAGAACCCTTTGGCGCTGTGCATCGTGGAGAGGGTCATGTAGTCCACGTAGGTAGCGTATATCATCGCAAGGAATATGTCCACGAAGAGGTACCCTTTCACCTTTATCCCGAACTCCGACAGCTTCTCCGCTATCTGGATGTAGACCTTCTCAAACTGGTCATAAGTTTCCCCGTACATCTTCCTTCCCCTTCCTCCTGTGGGGGGTTCTTCCTTCAGGAAGACTATAGCACCCGTCTCGCTCTCCGGATCCCACACCCAGCTGGTCCAGAGTATGTACCTGTCGGGGAATGTGAAGTGAAGGAGCTCAGCGGCTATATCTCTGGCCGCCTTTCTGTCCACGCCCCTCACCTGTCTGGCGAAGTTCTCTACCTTCTCCTCCCAGGTTCCCTTACCGTAGAGCAGGTCGCTTATAGCCTTTTTGAGCCGGTCGGTTCCGGTCTCTTCTATTATCTTTTTACGCTTGCGCCTGGATGCGAAGATCTTCTCCAGCACCGAGGATATCTCCTCCTCGGTAAGGGAAGGAAGCCTGTCCTTTGACAGGGTCTTCTGAAAGTGAACGGACTTCTCAAGGAGGTCCTGATAGAACTCCTGTACGAAGTCCTCACCTTCACTCAGCACCTTTACCAGATAGTCCCTTATGAGTGCGTCGTCTAGCTTAACCATCACGCGGACACCTTTGCACCTATGAAGGTAGCAGCTTCCGCTCCTGCCGCTTCACCTTCCGCGAGGGAGGACTCTATGTCTATAGGTCCCTTGCAGGCCCCAGCTATGAATATGCCCGGCCTGTTGGAGACTATGTTCGATCCTGACTCCTCAGAGGGCACCAGGAACTGGCTGTCGGGGTCCTGGGCGAGCCCAAGTATCTTGGCGACCTTCTTAGTTCCCTCGGAAGGCTCCATACCGAGAACAAGGACAACGAGGTCCATAGGAACCTCCGCAGGCCTCTGAACTATCGTGTCCTCATGCTTTACCCTGAGCCTTCCGTCCTGTGGGTTGTAGGTTATCTCCGCTATCCTTCCCCTCACGTACCTGACACCGTACTTCTCCTGAGGCTCCCAGTAGAAGGGATACTCCCAGGTCCCGTAAGTTCTGACGTCCATGTAGTAGCAGAAAACGTCCACCTCGGGGTACTTCTCCCTTATCTCGGACCCCTGAAGACCAGAAAGGGCACACCCGTACCTGCAGCAGTGGACGTTCGTGACACCGAGCTGTCTGTCCCTGGAACCCACGCAGAACACGAAGGCCACCCTCTTCGGAAGCTCTCCGTTAGAAGGTCTGTAGAGCTTTCCGTCCCTTGAGAACATCTGCTCAAGCTCGAGGTTCGTGATTACGTCCGGGTAGATACTGTAACCGAGCTCACCCTTTCTCTTGGCGTCGAAGTGCTGGAAGCCTGTGGCCACAACTATAGCACCAACCTCGTGTTCCTCGCCGTTTGAGAGCTTCACCCTGAAGTTCGGCGCTTCCCCTTCGCAGGACTCCAGCTCAGTCTCAAGCTTCACATCCACGGTGGGCAGGTTTTGTACCTCTTCGATGAAAGGACCTATCACCTGCTGGGGTGTCATCCTCCTGGGTATCAGGGTGTGGTAGTCCTCGAGGATAGGTCTCCCTCCGAGCTTCTGCTCCTTCTCGATCAGTATGGTGTGGATGCCAAGTTTACCGAGTGTCCTCGCAGCGGAGAGTCCAGCGGGTCCGCCTCCGATCACCAGAACGCTTTTTGCCATTTCCCGACCTCCTCAGCCAAAAGTTATGAGTAAGGGGGCGGGAAGCCCCCTGTGTTCCCCGTCAGGACTTGAAGAGGGGCATGTCAGCGGTGGCGGACTTCCTTCTCTTGAAGCCGTCGGAGGTCTTGCTGTAGGGCTCGTAGAGGTCATACTCCTTGAAGAACTCCATAAGCTCATCGTACTTGCCCTGCTTCTCGAGTTCCGCTATGTACTTGACTGTGTCCTCCCACTCCTTCCTGAGCTCCTTCCAGTTGGTTATACCCATCTTCTCGAGGAGCGGTTCGTAGTTGGAGCAGTTCCAGTAGAGCTGGACGATCTTGAAAGGATGCGCTCCGCATGCGAGAGCTGCAAACATCACATCGGACATGACAGCTATCGGGTGGTACATACCGTGAGCCTTACCTATCCACTGGTTCTTCTCGAAGGTTGTGGTGCAACCTGTGTCATGGGTTATCAGGACGTCCGCCTTGACCTCTTCGGATATCACCTTGAGCTTCCTCTGTATGGCGAAGGACCTCGTGAACTCTCTCTCTGTGAGTATGTGCCTGAAACCGAAACCACAGCAGTCGTACCAGGTGGAGTAGTCCACCACCTGAGCTCCCAGAGCCTTCATCACCGCTGTGGAAGCTGCAGGTCTCTGGCCGTTGTAAACTTCCGGATCATAGGGATAGTCGTCCGCTATCATCTTGTAGGTGTGGCAGGCGTTGTGTATTGCGACCCTCACGTTGGACACGTCTATGCCCTTGGGCTTGCCTTCCTTCTCGTAAAGCTCCTTTATCTGGAACCTGACCGCGTGGACCCACTCGGAGTAGTGGACGATCTCCTGAGGTATCACTATCCTTCCGTCCTCGGTGAGCCTGCCGAGTTTCTTGAGTATCGGCTTTACCGCGTCTCTAAGCTCTTTATTGAAGATGAGCTGTTCCCTGGTCTCCTTGTAAGAACCGAAGGAGGTTCCGCAGTGTATGAGTGGGTAGTATCCGGTCTTCCAGGCCTGGTGCATGTTCCTGAGCCAGACCGCTGCAAGGGCCACAGGGTTTGACGTCCCGGAGCCGTGGTAGTTCCAGGCGGTGCAGGAGGTCTGGTGTGGCTCGTTGAGGTAGTCAAGGCCGAGCTTGTTCATGAACCAGAATATAGAAGCTGGGTATCCGGGTATGTTCCCGCACTGACCGCAGGACTTGTGGTGCCAGAGCTTGTTCGTCGGTATGAGCTTTATCCTGCCTGTCCTGGTGAAGACCTCTACGGGCTTGTACTCCTCGGTTATCCTGAATACGAGGATCTCTCCCTTCTCCTCGAGCTCGTACATCTCCTCGAAGAGGTGGTCGTAGTGAGAGTTCCTGTTGGAGATCGGAAAAGGTTCCTTCTCAGGATATCTAAGATAGGGGCTCTTTCCGTGTCCCATGACTTCACCTCCTCAAAGTTTGTTTTGGGGCACCAACCCCACTCATGAGCTCACTCCTCCTCTTCCTCCATAAGCTCCTCCCACCTCTCCTCGTTCTCCTCCACTATGTCCATTATGACGTTGTAGAGATTGGGATCGAGCTTCTCGAGCATCTCGAAGATCCCTGTTTCCCTCCAGATCGTGTACATCTCTATGGCGGTTTCAAGGGAAACCTCCCACGCGGTCTTGACCGCCTTCCCGACATCGAAAGGTATAGCCATCCTCTTCGCCCTCAGGTTCTCCATGTTGTCCTGCATCTTGGGACCCCAGTCGGGGAAGAAGTCAGGCTGGAGCATGTCCGCGGAAAGCTGGTTCCCTGTTGTCATAACCTTAAGGAGAACCCTGCCGTAAGGTTTCAGAAGGTCCTTTGTGGCTTCAAAGGCGTTCCTGACAGCAACCTCACGCATTATGATGACCAGTCCCCCGGGGTTGTTCACGAAGGGGCATCTTATCCAGCATGTGAAGCACTGGGAGCAGGCCCAGATGTACTCGTGCATCATGTCGTATATGACCTCAACGTCCTCCTCCAGGAACCTCTGCACTATCTCCCTCGGGGAGAAGTCGAAGAATCTATTTGAAGGGCATGATGCGGTACACACACCGCAGTTCAGACATCCGAAGAGGTACTCTTTGAAGCGGAAATCGGACTTTATCTCCTCAAAGATCCTTACCTTCTCCTCCCAGGGGACCTCCTTGGTCTTTTCAGAGATGGGTATATTGTATCCGTAAGGGTGTCCGTCCATAGCCCAACCTCCTTAAAGGATTACCTTCCTAAACTAACTTAGTCCCCCTGGACCGCGGGAACAAAAAATTTTCTTTATAGGGATATAAAAATATGCTTATAATCATAAACCCCTTAAAGGGTGATGACCGCGTACTCACCGCTCATCAGCTTGTCGAGGAAGGCCGCTCCTCCGATTATCCCGTCGCAGATCTCCTCGTTAACGTCCTCCTTCCTGTAGACGTCCGTAAGGTCCAGAGAGGGAACGCAGAGGTATATCTTCACACCCGCCTCTTTTGCCATCTTTATGAAGTCGTAAACCGTCTGCTCCACTCCGGGCCTTACCTTTACCTTCTTGGCGTTGTCCTTCATGAGGAGGAAGCCCGCTTCCGAGGTTATCACCATCTCAACCTCGTAGTCCATCGTGGTCGCAGCGGTTGCCAAGAAAAAGGGTGCACCCGCCTGAGGGTTGATCAGCTCACCCGTTACCGGGTCCGCCCTCTCAAAGAACGGAACGGTGAGTATGTAGAAGAGAAGCTTTTCATAGTCCTGCCCAGCCATAGCCTGCCTCCTCCAAAGGTTTTCAAACAAAAATGATCATCGGCTTATCCGCTTCAAGAACGTACTGTATGAAGGTGGCTGCACCCGCAGGGGGTTCAAGGCCGTCTATGAGGTCTTCCTGCTTGTAGCCGAAGAACTCCATGGTCATCTGGCAGGGGATGAGCTTCACCTCAGCTTCCTTACACAGCTCTATTAACTGGGGTACGTCCGCTATGCCGTGGTCTTTCATCGTCTTGTTCATCATGGCTGTCATGAAGTCGGTCATTCCCGGAATGACACCCATTATCTGGGGTGGGCCCGGAAAAACCGCCTCCATCAGACCCGCTATCTGACCCAGAACAGGTGTGTTCTTGACCGATGGGGGAAACGCCATGGGCATGGCTGGGTTTCCGAGAGGGGCGAGCTTCAGCTTTTTCATCTTCTCCTTGTGTATTATGTTAAGTCCGTAAAAGGTGAAGAACACCGCGGTTTCTATACCCAGGGAGGCGGCGGTACTCGCCAGGATCAGCGGAGGTAACGCCATGTCCAGCGTTCCCTTGGAAGCTATGATCGCAAGCCTTTCGGAAACCATACCTTAACGCCCCCCCTATCCTTTCTTCCTTATGTAGAAGATGTACTTTCCTCCCTCCTCCACGGTCTCGATGAGCTCGTGGCCTGTTCTCTGGCAGAAGGCGGGTATGTCCGCCTTGGAACCCGGATCGGTTGATATGACCTCAAGGACCTGACCCGCCTGAAGCTCCTCAAGGGCCTTCTTGGTCTTCAGAACCGGCAGAGGACAGTTAAGCCCCGAAGTATCAAGGGTCTTATCGGCGGTCACGCTCGCCATACTTCTCACCTCCTCAAAAACTACCAGTTTACTCAGTAATTAGATTATCACAATATTTTTATGGAAGGACCATTACTTTTTATTAATGGCGGGATAACGGTGATTTATAGTTTACAAGGCCAGACACCGAGTATATGTTTATCTCTAAATGGACCGTAAGGAGGAGATACTTCGTCTTATAGAGGAAGGTTACAGGACCGCCAAGGAGCTGGCGCGCCACTTTAACGTCTCCCTCATGACCATATACCGGGACCTCAAGGACTTGGAAGAAGAGGGCCTGATCGTGAGAAGACACGGGAACATAGAGCTGAAGAAGGATCAGGAGATAAGGGAGGACACCTGTGCGGTCTGCGGTAAGGATGTGGATCTGAGGCTTGCCTTCATCTACATACTCAAAGGCGGTAAGAAGGTCCACGCCTGCTGTGCCCACTGCGGACTTATACTGGTCAAAGGTCTTGACAGGGACAGGATAGAGGTTGCGCTCACCAGAGATTTCATAACGTGCAATCCTATAAACGCCTTCGGTGCTTTCTACGTTGTGGGCGGGTCCGCGTCACCCTGCTGTTCTCCGTCCGCGGTAGCCTTTGCGGACAGGGAGACCGCGGAAAAGTTCGCGAAGGGGTTCGGCGGGGATGTGGTCAGCTTTGACGATGCAGTTCTTAAAATGGAAGACCTCATGAAGGGCGGACAGAGGGTGGATATAACGATCTGAAGATCCGCCGATATATAAAGGTAGAGATGGCCCTCGACTACC
>JAUZRJ010000019.1 GCA_030950545.1 Aquificota bacterium
CCCTATCAAGACTACCCTGTCCCTGAAGGACCTCAGTTTTTCCGCCAGAGCGAGGTGGTCTTTTAACTCCTTATCCGCATCTATGCTGATCTGGGACACTGGAAACCTGCGGTCCGGGAACATGTGCCACAGGACCGCCCAGGCGCCGTGGTCAAGGCCCCTGTTCTCAACACAGACCGCCCCGATCCAGTCCGCTATCTCCCTGCAAAGTTCCGGGTCGCCTCTTGCGGGATACGAGAGCCGGTACAGCTCGGGAGAGAAGCCGTGAAAGTCGTGGAGGGTTTTCATCTCTCTGGAACACTCCACAGCGGTTCCCCGTGTGATCCAGTGAGCGGACACAACGAGGACGAGATCGGGTTGCAGGTTTCCGATCCTGAGTCCCAGGCTACGCAGGGCCCGCGCCCAGCCACCCCCGTTGAGGACAAGGCGGGGCGACCCGTGAGAGACGAAGACAGCGGGCAGTCTCAAAGCTGGATCTCCACCCTCCCGTTCTCGTCGTAGATGTAGATCTTGCCCTCTTCTTCGTCCCTCGTCCTCTTGTGGGAGCCGTCGCAGAAGGGAAAGTTCTTGGAGAGACCGCACATGCAGAGGTATATGTCCTCTTCTTTACCCTCTATCTTCTTGGGTCCCTTTGCGGAAAACTTTACGAGCCTTGCCATACGCCCACCTCCTTTCTTTTCTCAGCTATTGATCTTGGAGCCATACTTTCCCGATGTCAAGAACTTACCTTCATGTTATATACTAACCCTATGGAAACTAAGGAGTTCCACTGTCCTGTTGAGGCGACTCTGAGCGTTCTGAACGGCAAGTGGAAGCTCCTGATAATAAGGGAACTCCTGAAAGGTCCCAGGAGGTTTTCCCAGATCCAGAGGTCCATACCCGGCATTACCCAGAAGATGCTAACCAAACAGCTAAGAGAGCTGGAGAGGGACGGGCTGATAAGCAGGAAGGTCTATCCCCAGGTTCCCCCGAAGGTTGAGTACTCGCTCACGGATCTGGGTGAGAGCCTCAAGGAGGTCCTTGACGCCATGCACAGGTGGGGTGAGAGGTATCTGGTCACCTTGAGATCAGGATCACGACCTGGGGCTGGAGCCTCCCGTTGACGTAGGACCCTTCGGGTGCGAGTATCCTCTTGACTATACCGTCAACGGGTGCGTATATCTTCGTGTAGCCTATGAGCGTCTCTATCCTCATGAGCTCCCCCTCCACCTGGTCCATCTGGGCCTTCAGCGTGTCGTACCTTATCTTCTGGTCTTCGAGCCTCGTCTCCGCAAGGAGGTCCCTCTCGAAGAGCTCCCTGAGTCTCCTGTAGTCCCTTTCCGCCTTCCAGAGGCGCGCTTTTATCTCCGCCTTCCTCCCGAGGAGTCTTCTCTTCTCCGCTATGTACAGGGACGGGTCTATCTCCATAAGGATCTGACCCTTCTTCACCCTGTCTCCTTCCTTTACGTGGACCTTTATAACCTTCCCGGTGACTATAGCGTAAACCTTTATCTCCTGTGCGATCAGGACAAGGGGTGCGAGGAGCAGGACGATCAGCCTCATATCTCCTCCACCCTCTCGGTGAAGAAGGGGTGCTCTCCGGAAAAGGCCTTCATCGGGTCTTCACCCATGAGGTCGTAAACCCTCATGAGGAAGAGTATTATCCTGAACTTCGCCTCCATGACCCTTCTTTCCGCCTCCGTCTTGGTGGACATGGCGTATCCGAGGTCAAAGGCGAGCTCAAGCTCGTAGTTGGACCTGGAAAGGTCCAGATTTTCCTGTGCCCATCTGTCGAAGGCGACCGCGTCCTGATACTCCGCAACAAGCTCCTCCCACTCGTAGGGAAGGGTGAGGGTCCTTTCCCTGAGCCTTTCAGTTATGTCTCTTTTCTCTATCTCGACCGCCCTCTTGAGGTCCAAGAAGCTCTTTTCCCTGTAAAAGGATGTCCTGCCGTCGAAGAGGGGAACCCTGAGGACCAGGTTCGCCTCCGCCCTGGTTCTTCCGAAGTTATCAAAGGGTGTGAAGCTGGTGACAAACCCGTAAAGCTCAGGGTAGAAGACCCTCCTCTGCTCCTTTGCCCTGCTCTCAAGATAGGCTATCTCTAGGGTCTTAACCTTCACAAGGTAGTGGTTCTCTATCCTCTTCAGTATGTAAGAGGGGTCTATGACCCTGTCCTCGGGGAATGTGAACTCGAGAAGGGAGGAGAGGTCTATCTCGACGGGTTTTTCCACGTCTATCCCGAGAAACCTCTTTATCCTGTAGAGGGTCTCGTTATACTTCCTCTGGGCTTCGAGCAGTTCCGCCCTGAACCGTCTGTAGGTGGACTCCCACTCCGCCACCTTCACCCTGTCCGAGAGGCCCTCTTTGAGTCTTTCCCTTTCTCTGTCGAACCTCACGTAGGCTACCGCCATCTCTTCCCTCTTTACCTCCGCAAGCTTCTCCGCAAGATACAGGTCCATGAACAGCTTAACCACCCTTATCTTAACCTGCCTCTCGAACTCCCTCAGGAGCTCCCTCTTTATGCGTACGCTGAGGTCCGCGGACCTTATCCTGGCCAGTCTGTTTCCGAAGTCAAGAAGTAGAACACTACCGAAAAGGGTAAAGCTGTCTCTGTCAGTGAAGAGGTCTATCTTGGGAGAGAACCTGTCCCACTTTTCCGCTCTGTACACGTCCTCTAAGGAAAGGATCTCCTTCTTTATCCTCAGGATCTCCCTGTTTTGGGTCAGGGCGAGTTCAACCGCCTTTTTCAGGTCTATACGCAGTATATCCTGTCCGGAAGAGAGGGAAACCAGAAGGAGAAGGAGTATCACCATCTTATCCTTTTTCTCTCCTCTCTCACGAACCTGTATAGACTCACCTTCTTATAGTGTCCTTCGACTATCCACCTTCCTATGAGAAACCAGTCCTTCGGCGGGAAGTAACCCACCAGCTTCACTATCGTCTTCCCGTCCTTGTCAACGAACAGAAACACCGGCGTGGCCCTAACCCTGTGCTTGTGGGCGAACTCCTTCTCTGTCATCTCCCTGCCATCGAAGTCAACGACTGGGTTGGCGCCTTTTATGTCTATGAGGACCATGTAGAAGTTTTTCGTGTAGAACTCCTTAACCCTTTGCTCCTGGAAGGTCACCCTGTACATCTTGTCGCAGAAGGGACACCCTTCCTGGTGGAACATGATAAAGAGATACTTTCCCTCTTCGTTGGCCTCCTCCAGGTCTTCCTTCAAATTCAAAAAGGATAGCTTCATGAAGGGGATCTCTATGTCAGGAGGAAGGGCGAAGGACAGAACCGCCACAAGCAGGCCCACAACCGCCTTCACCATCAGGAGAATAATTTACCCCGGGCGGTTCACTGGGACAACCTGTGGTAATATTTTTAAAACCCTGTTCGGGAGAGAAAGATGGGTGAGAAGAAGTGGAGGACAGCCATAACAACCCACGTGGACCACGAGGTTTACATAAGGGGCTACAGGCTTCTGGACCTTGTGGGGAACCTCACCTTCTCCCAGGCGATATACCTGCTTCTGAAGGGTGAGCTTCCCTCCGAGGCGGAGTCCAAGATGATGGAGGCTATATTCGTATCTGTCATCGACCACGGGATAGCACCGCCCTCCGTGATAGCGGCGAGGTCCGTGGCGAGCGGTGGAAACTCCCTGAACGTCGGTGTGGCTGCAGGGGTGCTCGCCTTCGGTTCCGCCCACGGAGGAGCCCTCGAAGACGCCATGAGGTTTTTGCAGGAAGGTGTGAAAAGCGAAAGGGCTGTTGAGGAGATAGTGTCCGAATACCTGTCCCAGAAAAGGCCCATACCGGGCTACGGCCACAGGTACTACAAGGACTTTGACCCGAGGACGAGGAGGCTTCTTGACCTTGCAAAGAAGTACGGTTTTTACGGGAAGCACTGTGAGTTTGCGGAGAGGGTCGAGGAGGAGATCTTCAAGCAGAAAGGTAAGAGGATAGTCCTTAACGTGGACGGAGCGATAGCTGCGGTTACCTCTGATATGGGCTTTGACTGGAGACTGGGAAAGGGTTTCTTCATAATAGGGAGGGTCCCCGGGCTTGTCGCCCACGTTTACGAGGAGCTTGTGAACGAGAGGCCTTTCTCAAAGAGGCTTTCGGAAGATGAGATAGAGTACACGGGTGTTGAGAGGAGGGAACTTCCGGAGGAGTTCAGGAAGGTGTGATGAAGAACCTGGCCTACGGTCTCGGGATACTGCTTGTAGCCATACTGCTGTATCTGGGCTTTTTCACGAACACGGGCTCAGGTCCTGATACAGGCCTTCAGGGAAAGGAGGCTCCCGACTTCGAGGCCACAACCCTGGACGGCAGGAGGATAAAGCTTTCGGACCTGAGGGGGAAGATCGTTCTGCTTAACTTCTGGGCTACCTGGTGTCCTCCCTGCAGGGAGGAGATGCCTATTTTCGTCAGGGTTTACAGGAAGTATAAAAACAGGGGGTTTGAGATAGTTGCGGTGAGCACGGACTCCGGACCCGAGGGGGTAAGGAATTTCATTAAAGAGTTCAGGATAAACTTCCCTGTCGTTCTGGACCAGAAGGGTAAGCTCGCGAGACTCTACAGGGTTCAAGGGCTTCCCACCTCCTTCCTTATAAACAGGGAGGGTAAGGTCGTAAAGGTAAGGCTTGGAGAGTATAAGGAGATCGAAAAGGACCTTAAGAAACTTTTATAGAAACTGTACCAAATGGTGACGTTTATCAGTTAGAATATATTTCGCCAAAAAATAAGGAGGTTTCAAGATGGCGCAGGAGGTTGCTCACCACCATGAACACGAGGTAAGTCTGTGGCCCTTACCGGTGGGTATATCGATCCTGCTCGCACCCATCGCCATCACCGCTTACTTCGCCTGGCAGAAGCCCCTTCTCGCCCTGATCCTCGGCGGTATATCCGCGATCCTCGCCATCATAGGGATGGCGGGCTGGGCCAACGAGTTCTTCACCGTGGGTGAGGATGTCGGTTACGGGAACCTTGGTATTTACCTGTTCATAATCTCCGAGGTAATCATCTTCGGGACGATGTTCGCAGCCTTCTGGGCGGCGAGGGCTATACACGCGGACGTGTGGGTGTCCAAGTGGATACCCGAGGCGATGAACCTCAAAATGCCGATAATACTCACCCTTATCCTCTGGGCTTCGAGCTTCACGATCTGGAGAGCGGAGAAGGCTATGCACCACGAGGAGAGGGGCAAAGCTTCCGTGCTCATACTCGCCACAATGTTCCTGGGTGTGCTGTTTACTGTCCTTCACATACTCGAGTGGAAGCACCTCTGGCACGAGGGCTTTACCATAAGCGCCAACATGTACGGAACTGGCTTTTACGCCCTCACCGGCATACACACCTCTCACGTGATAGTGGGTCTTATAATGCAGGCCTATCTCTTGGTTTTTGTCCTCGCGGGTAAGGTCACCCCTTCAAAGATGACCATCTTCAAGGCGACCAGCGCGTACTGGCACTTTGTGGATGTGATGTGGCTCCTTGTCGCCAGCACCGCCTACGCTATAGGCGGTATAAAATTCTGACGGCTCAGGAGGTGTGAGAAGATGGAGGTTCTCGCAAGACCTTACGACCTCTGGGAAGGTATTTACAAGATATGGCTGATAATTACCATCATCATCTACGCGGTGGTTGCGATCCCGGCTCTATACTTTATGATCAGATACAGATACAAACCTGGTGATAGGGAGGTCGGCGACCAGGAGCACGAAGGCCACTGGGGTCTTGAAGCCCTCTGGACGATAATACCCCTTATAATCGTCCTCTACCTTGCGACCCACGGCTTTGCGGTATTTACCCAGATGAGAAAACCTCCCGAGAACGCCCTTGAGCTGAAGGTTACCGCTTTCTCCTGGGGCTGGATGTTCCAGTACCCAAACGGTAAGGTGGTAGTTGCCTCAGCCATAAGGGACACGGAGGACAAGAAGTGCAGACCCGAAGAGTGCTACGGGGTGGACGGGGTCTTCCAGCAGTATGTTTACATACCCGCCGGGGTTCCGATAAAGGTGCTCCTCACCTCCCAGGACGTTATCCACTCCTTTTATGTCCAGCCCGCTGGGGTGACCCAGGACGCGGTTCCTGGAAGAACCACCTACACCTGGTTCCAGATAAACAAACCGGGTGAGTACTGGGTCTTCTGCAGGGAGTACTGCGGTCAGTGGCACTCGAGGATGTTTGCCAAGCTCAAGGTCGTTCCTAAGGAGGAGTTTGAAAGGTGGCTCAGGGGTGAGCTGGCTGATTCAGGTCATGAAAGCGGAAAAGGGGCTGTGGCTAACATAAATGCTGAGGCTCAGGAGGTGGTGAGATGAGAGAGGCGGTTCACGTGGAAAAGCCCTGGTTCTCCGCTTCCATATGGGAGTGGATATTCACGACAGACCACAAAAAGATAGGCATAATGTACGGAGTCACCTCAACCCTCTTCTTCATACTTGCGGGCCTGATGGCTCTCGGCATGAGGCTTGAGCTTTTCTCCCCCGGAGCCCAGTACCTCAAGCCCGAGACATACAACTACTTCCTCACCGTCCACGGAACGGTCATACTCCTGTGGTGGGCTATAGGTGTCTGGGCGTCTTTCGCCAACTTCCTGATACCCCTCATGATAGGGGCGAGGGACGTAGCTTTCCCAAGACTCAACGCCCTCGGTTACTGGATGTTCTTCGCGGCGAGCGTTATAGCCCTCATAACCCTGTTCCCCGGCAACCAGATAATGACGATGTGGACCGGGTACCCTCCCCTCGCCGCCAAGGAGGGTGTGGGGTTTGCGGGAACGACAGCCCTCTTTGTGTTCATATGGCACCTCACTGGCTTTGCCTCTATAGCAGGGGCGGTGAACTTCATAACAACGGTCATAAGGATGAGACAGCCGGGAATAGGCTTTTTTAACCTCAACCTCTTCATACACGGTGTCATCGCTGCAAACGTCATCCAGCTCCTCGGCGTTCCCTCGGTCGCAGGTGCGGTTACGATGCTCTTCCTGGACACGTACCTGAACACAAGCTTCTTCGACCCGACGAAGGGAGGTGACCCGCTCCTTTACCAGAACCTCTTCTGGTTCTACTCGCACCCTGCGGTTTACGTTATGGTCCTCCCCGCCTTCGGGATAATCTCCGAGATAGTGTCCGCCTTTGCAAGGAAGCCCATATTCGGATACAAGTCCATGGTTCTTGCCATATGGGCTATAGCGGTGGTCGGCTTTACCGTATGGACCCACCACATGTTCGTTTCAGGGATACCCGACTGGGTGAAGATACTCATGTCCTACACAACCCTCCTCATAGCGGTTCCCACAGGTATAAAGATCTTCAACTGGGTCGCCACCCTCTACAGAGCAGCCATAGTCTACAGAACCCCCATGCTCTACGCTCTGGGTGCCATACTCATGTTCCTGATAGGGGGTCTTACTGGTATACCCCTGGGTCTTCCTGCCTTTGACATAGCGGTTCACGACTCTTACTTCGTCGTCGGCCACTTCCACTACGTCCTCGGTATGGCTGTGACCTTGTCCGCCTTCGGAGGTTTCTTCTACTGGTGGCCGAAGGTAACGGGCAGGATGTACTCGGAGACCCTCGGGAAGACATCCTTCTGGCTGGTACTCATAGGGTCCAACCTTCTCTACTTCCCCCAGCTGATAATAGGGCTCATGGGCATGCCCAGGAGATACTACGACTATCCCGCCATACCCGAATGGGTCACCCTTCACCAGATCCAGACCTACGGAGCCTTTATACTCGCCTTCGGACTCTTCATCGCCATAGTAGCCCTGATAAAGGGAGCTCTTACGGGTGAGAAGGCTGGTCCCAACCCCTGGAACAGCAACTCCCTTGAGTGGAGGATACCTTCACCTCCGCCACCTCACAACTTCGACAGACCACCCAAGGTGGAGGAGAACTACTGTCCGCATAAATACCGTAAGTGATTTATAATCTTCTCCATGGACCAACCCGGAGGTAGGGACTGGGGAAAAATACTGGTGGGCCTCCTGGTGGCGGGGGTGGCCCTCCTGTCCTTCACCTTCACCGTTTACCAGTACATAAAGCACCCGGAGAACAGGGAGCACTTTATAAAGAAGCTGAAGAACATAAGGAACGAACCCGTATTTCCCAGACCGGGTCAGAGAGGAGACTGAGATGACAGTAGCCCTTCTTCTGATCACCCTCGCCCTTACCTACATACTCATGGTCTTCGGGGGTGTAGTCACATCTACGGGTTCGGGTCTAGGCTGTCCCGACTGGCCCCTCTGCCACGGACAGCTGTTGCCCTTTCAGATAAGGGAGGAGTTCCCCACACCACCCGCACCCGCTGTTGTGGAGACCGAGCTACAGCCTTGGATAGAGCAGACCCACAGGATCCTTGGAGCTCTCACGGGGGTCTTTATGGTGGCTTCTCTGGTATCCGTGTGGCGTAACTACAGGGGCTTTCCCCGGAAGGGTATGGTCTGGATCTTTCTGCTCCTTGTCCTGGAAGCACTTCTCGGCATGAGGGTTGTCGTTACCGAAGCTCCCCTCCTCAGGGAGTTTCTCCACTATGTGTACACATCCTCACATCTTATCCTCTCGGTGGTTATACTCTCGGGGCTCGTCTTCGTCCTGGCTTCCGTGAAGGGGATCAGAGCGGAGTCGGGTGTGCCCTTCGCTGAAGCCCTTTACCTGATCGTCATGTTTCAGGTCCTGGTGGGAATACTCGTGAGGTACGTTAAGGCTCCCGACTTTAACCAGTTCGCCTACTTCCTCCACATATTCCTCGCCATGGGTCTTATCATACTCACCCTCTACCTGATCCTGAGGTCTCCGGGGTTTTACAGCTACACAACCTTCGGTCTAGTTACCCTTCAGGCGGTGGCGGGTGCGTGGACTGTCCTTTCGAAGATGTTTCTTCCGGTCCTCTTCGTCCACATAGCGGTCGGCTTTCTCATAGTAGCGTGGGTCTCCTACCTGGTTGCACCGAAGGTGGTGGGGGACCGAACTTAAGTTAAAGGCGGGGGAACAAAATGGTGGAGAGGACCCTTCACTACACGCACCTTATAAAGGACTACCTGGTCCTCACAAAACCGGGTATAGTCACCCTGGTCCTCATAACCACGCTCGGAGGTATATACATAGGTGCGAGGGGCGATCTGGATCCCGTGGTAACCTTCTGGACGCTCCTGGGAACAGGCCTTGCCGCTGCGGGGTCAGCGGTCATAAATATGGTTCTGGACAGGGACATAGACAGCCTGATGGAGAGGACAGCCTCCAGACCCCTTCCCAGGGGTTCGGTGAGTCCCGGTGTGGCTTCTTTTCTCGGGACACTCCTTATACTCACCTCCTTCGTGCTTATGTTCCTGTTTGTGAACCCGGTCGCAACGCTACTGACCATGGTCGCCTCCTTCTCTTACATAGTCCTATACACGATACTCCTTAAGAGGAAAACGCCGGTCGCCACCGAAATAGGGGGTATATCCGGTGCCCTGCCTCCTGTGATAGGGTATGTGGCAGGGGCGGGTGAGTTCGACATAAGGGCCCTCACCCTCTTCCTGATCATGTTCATGTGGCAACCTCCCCACTTCTGGGCGCTCGCCCTGAAGTACAGGGAAGATTACAGGAGGGCGGGTATACCTACCCTTCCCGTAGCAGGAGGTGTGAAGGTTACCAAGATAAAAACACTCCTCTACACCGTTTCCCTGCTACCGCTGAGTCTGGTCCCCTACGCCCTCGGGATGACCGGGAAGATCTACCTCCTGACCGCTTCTTTCTTAAGCCTCCTCTACCTGATCCTGACACTGAAGTTCCTGTTTTCGAAGAGGGAGGAGGGTATGAAGCTCTTTTTCTTCTCCATAATCTACATAGCGGTCCTGTTCACCGTCATGATAGTTGACCTGGTGAAGGACGTATGAGACCCTGGTTTCTCTTCTTCGTGGTCGCCATAGGTGTGGGTGGTTTTTTCGCCCTGATGGTAGCCCTCGGGAGGACGCCCGTTATTCACACGCTCCTTCCCCCGGGGATCTTCTACCACTGGCTGGTAGGCCATGTTGACTCAGCCCTTATAATCGGGCTCCTCTCCTTCCTTATCCTCCTGTGGCACAGGGTCTTCCGTCAGAAAGCGGACCGGGTGGGGTTTGTCCTTTGCGGTGTCGGTTTTTTTCTTATAGCCCTCACCTCTCTCCTCGGCCTCGGAACAGCTCTCTACAACAACTATGTTCCGACTATCCTGCATCCCCTGTTCTTTCTCGGCCTCTCCCTGTTCGGTCTCGGGTACCTCACCACCTCGCTCAGGTTTTTAAAAAGCTCCCTCCAAAACCTTATCTCGGACGATCCCATAAGGTCCGTGCTGTCAGTCTCCGTTGTCCTGTCCGTTTTGACGGTCGTATCGGTCGGCATCTCGCTGGTATCCACACCCCCGGGTGAGCCAGCCCTCTACTTTGAGAGGCTTTACTGGATACCGGGTCACATACACCAGTTTGTGAACGCATCACTGATCATCTCGGGCTGGATACTGACAGCCCGGACCGCTGGGTTCAGTGTGGCTGAACCTGTGACGTATCTGAACCTGTTTCTCCTTGTTTTTCCCCTGGTGTTTCTGGCGGTTCAGAGCACAGGAGCGGACCCCCTTTCCCCGGAGGTCAAAAAGCTTACAACCCTCGGGTACGCGGTGGGCATAGGGGTCCCCACGCTCGTCTGGGCCTTTTATCTCCTTGCCAGGGTGAGCTTCAGGAGGGGGTTTTACTCCCACGTTCTCGGTCTCAGCGTTCTCTTTTACCTCATAGGTGCGGGTATGGGATACCTGATAGCGGGATCGGACCTGAGGATCCCGGCCCATTACCACGGGGTCATGGGTAGCCTGCTGATCGGGGTAATGGGTGTAACCTACCACCTCCTGAAGGAGATGGGCTACAGGGACAAACTGCCCCTGCTGGTGAAGGCCCAGCCCTTCCTTTACTGGTTCGGTATGGTCCTCTTTGTGCTCGGTCTTTTCTGGGCGGGTGTGTACGGTTCGCCCCGTAAGGTCTTCGGGACTGACTACATAGAAAACCTCAAGGTTTACCTCTTCATGGCTGTCATGGGTGTGGGATCAGTGCTCTCCGTTTTGGGGGGCGGTATGTTCGTCCTGTTCGTCATATATTCCATACTGAGGCCCGGAAAGGGGGTGAGGCATGCGACAGAGGGAAAAACACAGCAGGCGGGTTAATCTGATGATAGCGCTGATCCTCGGAGCTTTCGCCCTTATAACTTATCTTATGACCTTCGTTATAGCCCAGCTCTCGAGGTGAGACATGGGTTACGAGATACTTACCTTTATAAGCGTGACCACGATAGGTCTGAGCGGTATCCTGATCCTCACGGGTCTCTTCTTTATAAAGACGGGGAGAAGGGAACTCCACAAGAAGGCCATGATCTCCGCCTCCTTTCTGGCCCTTCTATTTCTCATCTTCTACGGTATAAAGTACTTCCTCTACCCTCCCAAGCCTTACGAGGGACCCTACAGGGAGCTTTACCTCTTCACGCTCATATCCCACTCGGTCCTCGCTGCGGTCAATCTTCCCCTTGCTGTGGTGACGGTCTTTCTCGGGATCAGGGGAAGATACGGAAAGCACAGGAAGATAGCACCCATAACCGCCCTCGTCTGGATATACGTCGCCCTGACCGGGTGGGTGATATTCTTCTTTCTCAACTTGGGTGAGGTCGGTTAAGATCTTGGGGAGGAGGTGGTTATGGTGGTGAAGTTCCTTATCCTTTTCCTCGGTATTGCGGGTCTGTCCTTGGCCCAGGCAAGACTCGCCTGTGTGGATACGAACCGTATACTCCAGGAGTCCAAGCTGGTCGCGTCCGCCCAGGGGGAGCTTAGAAGCAAGCTGGTTGAGTACCAGGGGAAGCTATCCCAGAAGGAGAGGAGGCTCGAGGAGCTTAAGAAGCAGATAGAGAGCAAAGCGATATCCCAGAAGGCGAAGGAGGAGAAGATAAAGGAGTACCAGAAACTGGAGGCGGAGTGGAGGGAGCTTCAGGAGAGGGCCCAAAGGGAGCTTGCGGAAATGAAGCAGAGGCTCGAGAACATGGTCTACAACAGGGTGAAAGAAGCTGCGGAGAAGATAGCCAAGGACAGGGGCTTTGCGGGGATAATAGACTGCGGTGTCTTCATATACAGGGACCCTGACATGGACATAACCACCGAAGTTATAAGGATGATAGACGAACCGGAAAGATGAAGGTCTCCGAGCTCGCACGTATAGTCGGCGGGAAGGTTGTGGGAGACCCAGAAACCGAGGTTGACGGAGTCTCCTCCCCCCAGAACCCCAAGGAGGGGACAGTTGTCTTCTGCCAGTCGGAGAAGGACGTTCGGAGCGCTGTCAGGGGAAGGCCCTCCGTACTTGTGGTGAGCGAGGATGTGGATTACCCAAGCTACATACTCGTCGAGGACGTAAAGCTCGCCCTCGCCCTCTTTTTGGAAAAGGCCTATCCGGAGGTTCACCCTACGGGGATCTCCGAAAGGGCCTGTATAGGGCTTAACGTTGAGATCGGGAAAAACGTTTACATAGGACCCTTCGCCTTCGTCGGGAACAACGTTATCGTGAGGGACAACGTCAAGATCTACCCGTTCACCTTCGTTGGGGACAACACCTTCATAGGGGAGGGGACGGTCCTCTTTCCGGGGGTGGTGATCTATCCCAACACGGTCATAGGGAGGAACGTCAGGATACACAGCGGGGCGGTTATAGGAGCGGACGGCTTCGGCTACCATATAGGAGAACGGGGTATAAGGAAGCTGAACCACATAGGGAACGTCGTTATAGAGGACAACGTGGAGATAGGAGCCAACACAACCATAGACAGGGCCCTGATAGACTCGACCCGTGTGAGAAGAGATACCAAGGTTGATAACCTGGTAATGATAGCCCATAATTGTGATATAGGCGAGAGGAATGTTCTCGTGTCCCAGGTGGGGATATCGGGGAGCGTGAAGACGGGAAGGGATGTTATACTGGCGGGCCAGGTGGGTGTTGCGGACCACATCACCATAGGTGACAGGGTCACTGTTACCGCCAAGTCGGGGGTTACCAAAGACCTCAAACCCGGAAAGGTCTACGGCGCGACCATTCCGGCGGTAGAGTGGACGAAGTGGAAGAGGATATACGCCCTTATCCTGAAGCTTCCGGACCTTTTCAAGAGGTTAAGATGAAGGCTTACATAGAGAAGGTCGTGGTTGAAGGCTTCAAGTCATACGGGAAGGAGAGGAGGGAGATACCCTTAGGAAAGGGGTTCATATCGATAGTCGGTCCGAACGGAGCCGGGAAGTCCAACATAGGGGACGCCATATCCTTTGCCCTCGGTATAGCCACAACG
>JAUZRJ010000002.1 GCA_030950545.1 Aquificota bacterium
GGACATGCGGTCTGACACATGTAGCAGGCTACACACCTGCTTTTACCTTTTTCGAAGCTCATGAACTTCTCTATTGCCTTCAGGGAGTCGGGCTCGGTCCCGTCCCAGACGAAGTGTCCGTGGGCTCCTCTGAAGCGTTTGGGAGGTGTCAGCCTTTCCCTGGGGTACTCGGTGGTTATGGGTTTCCTGAGCAGGTTTCTCAAGGTTACCGAGAGCCCTTTAAGAAAGTCTATGAAGAGTATGGTCTCGAGGACGTTCAGATAGTCCTTCCTGCTCAGCTTTCTTATACCCATTTCACTCACCTCCGAGGACGTAAAGGACGACTGCTGTTACAACGAGATTCACCAAGGCAAGAGGTAGCATTATCTTCCAGGCTATCTCCGTTATATCCCTCGCTTGGAACCTGGGAAGGGTCCAGTGGAGCCAGAGGACGAAGAAAACGAGACCGAACGTCTTTGCCAGAAACCAGAAGTAGGGTGAAAACGGTCCCAGGATGTTAGGTCCAGACCAACCCCCGAAGAAGAGCACTACCGCTATGGCGGAAAGGGCCACGGTGTTCAGATACCACTCCGCGAGGGGAAAGACGCCGAACCTCATGCCTCCGTACTCGACGTGGTAACCGGTCACCAGCTCCGCCTCCGCCTCCTGTATGTCGAAGGGAACCCTTCCCGACTCCGCAAGCATGCAGAAGAGATACAGGATAAAGGCTACGGGCTGATAGAAGACAAACCAAACACCCCTCTCTATCTGGGCTTCCACTATACCGACGGTGCTTAAGGTCCCCGCCAGCAGGACGACACCAAGGACCGCAAAACCGAGAACCACCTCGTAGGCTATTATCACCGCAGCCTTTCTGAGGGAGCCTATGAAGGCGTACTTGGAGTTGGACGCCCAGCCGGAGAAGATCGTACCGTAAACGAGCAGGGAACCCATTGCGAAGATGAGAAGCAGTCCTATGTTCACGTCCGCTATTATCGGCTTTATCTCTCTCCCGAAGAGTTCAAAGCCCGGCCCGAAAGGTATAACCGCAAAGAGGAGTATGGCGGGAGCTAGGGCAAGAACCACCGCAAGGTAGTACACGGGAACGTCCGCTCCCCGCGGGATTATGGACTCCTTGGTGAGAAGCTTTATCCCGTCCGCAAGGGGCTGAAGGAGTCCGAAAGGCCCCACAACGTTGGGACCGAGGCGGGCCTGTATGTGACCAGCCAGCTTCCTCTCAACCCAGGTAAGGTAGGCTCCTACACCCAAGGCGAGACCTACCAGAACACCTATCTTTACCAGCGTTATAAGAAGCGCTATCCCGAGCTCGCTCATCTTACCTCACCTGTCCGTCTCGCCGACAACAGGGTCAAGGCTCCCCAGAAGGGCTATGGCGTCCGCTATTGTTCTGCCCTCTATCAGCTTTGGAAATATGGAAAGGTTGTAAAGGGCCCCTGACCTTATCCTCAGCCTGTAGGGTTTCCCGCCACCCTTCGAGTAGATGTAAAAACCCAGCTCACCCCTCGGGTTTTCCGCGGAAGAGTACACATCTCCCGGAGGTGCGTTTTCCCCGTGGACCACTATCCTGAAGGTCTGGACCATGTCCTCGAGGCTCATGAAGACGTCCTCCTTGGGAGGCATGACCGCAGGGTGGTCCTTGTTGAGATAGGGGGCGTCTTTCGGGAGTTTTTCGAGTTTTTTCACGCACTGTTCTATTATCCTGATGCTCTCCCTCATCTCCTCCATCCTCACCAGATACCTGTCGTAGACGTCTCCCACCTCCCCCACGGGTATGTCAAACTCCACTTCATCATAAGCGGCGTAGGGTTCCAGCTTTCTCAGGTTGTAGGGAACACCCGAACCCCTTGCGACAGGACCTGATAGGCCGTAGGCGTGGACGTCCTCCCTGGTTATCACACCGACATCCTTCGTTCTCCTCAGCCATATCCTGTTCCTTGTGAGGAGCATGTGGTACTCCTTCAGCTTGTTTGGGAAGTCTTTTATGAAGGCCTTCACGACGTCCAGCGTCCCCTCCGCCAGGTCATAGTGGACGCCACCTATCCTCAGGAAGCAGGAGGTCAGCCTGTAACCCGCGTTTCCCTCTATTATGTCCATTATCTTCTCTCTCTCCCGGAAGGCGTAAAGGAACACGGTAAGGGCTCCCAGGTCAAGAGCTCCTGTTCCGAGCCAGAGAAGGTGGGAGTTTATCCTCTGGAGCTCCGCAAACATCGTCCTTATGTAACGGGCCTTTTCGGGAACCTCTATCTTCAGGAGCTTCTCAACCGCTGTGACGTAGGAAAGCTCATTACATATGGCGGATATGTAGTCCATCCGGTCGGTGTAGGGCAGGAACTGAAAGTAGTAAACGTTTTCCGCTATCTTCTCCATACCCCTGTGAAGCTGACCCAGTATTATGTCGCACTGGGATACGAACTCGCCCTCAAGGTCAAAAAGAAACCATATGGTACCGTGCGTTCCCGGGTGGAGGGGACCCCAGTTCAGGACGAGCTGGGTTCTTTTCTTCAGCCTAGCCTTCTCGGTTCTCTCCAGGTCCTCAAGGGTAGGGACCTTTGTGTGCAGGACCTCGTAGTCGTGAGAGGGCGGGTCAGTTCTCCCGTGGAGGACTTCAGTGAGTGAAGGAAGCTCCTGCTCAGGTATGCCCTCTAAGGGAAAATCCTTCCTTAAGGGGAAGTGCTCATACCCTTCCCACATGAACATGCGTCTCAGGTTCTCATGACCCTCGAACTCGACACCGAACATGTCGTACGCTTCCCTCTCCGCCCATTTGGCACCGGGCCAGAGGTCGGTTACGGTCGGGAGCCTGCAGTCCTCAGCCCAGGTCTTTACGATCACCCTCTCATTCTCATCGGGGTTGTAGAGTATGTAAACCCCCTGAAACCTTCTCGGGTCCTCCGGGAAGTCTATACAGGTCATGTCAACAAAGTGAACGAACCTCTCCCTGTCCCTCAGGTGTTTTAGGAGATCTTTGAGCCTCGACTTCGGAACCTCAAGGGATACAGCATGGTCCCCTGAGGAAACCTTAAGGTCGTCTTTAAACTCCTGCTTTACTCTCTCTACTGTAGCTCTGCTTATCCAGGGCATGAAGAACTCCTCAGACCCTTATCTCCTGTGGCACAAACAGACCTTCCCTTTCTATGTCTCTCCTGAACTCTTCAAAAGCTCTGTCGTATTTGGTAACACCCTTTTCCTTTATCTTCCTCTGGAGCTGAAGTATGCCGTAGATAAGCCCCTGAGGGGTGGGAGGACATCCAGGTATGTAAACATCAACGGGAATTATCCTGTCAACGCCCTGGAGGGTTGAGTAGGTAGGGAAGGGACCTCCCGCGGAAGCACACCCTCCCATAGATATACACCACTTAGGGTCTGGCATCTGGTCCCATATCAGCTTGAGCATGGGAGCGACCTTGTTCACAACAGTTCCTGCAACTATAAGGACGTCCGCCTGCCTCGGAGAAGCCCTGAATATGACACCGAGCCTGTCAAGGTCGAAGCGGGAAGCTGCGGTGTGCATCATCTCTATGGCACAGCAGGCTAGACCTATCGTGACCGGCCAGAGGGCGTTCCTCCTCCCCCATCTGAGGAGCTCATCCACCGTGGTGGTAACAAAGCCGTTCGAATTTATCACAGCCATAGCTTTCACCTCCTTAGACCTGCCACCTGAGGGCACCCTTTGCCCAGGCGTAGGCGAATCCAAGAGTAAGTATAAATATAAAGAGTATCGCTTCTATGAGACCGAACAGTCCTATCTCCTTAAAGACCACCGCCCAGGGAAAGAGGAAGGCAGCTTCTATGTCAAACAGTATGATCAATAGACCGAGAAGATAGTAACCCTGCTTGAAGGTTCCCCTCGCCTCAGGGTCGTAAAGGGGAACTCCGCACTCGTAGGGGTAGTCCTCGAGCGGGTCTTTTTTCTTGGGTCCGAGGAGGTCGTTAAG
>JAUZRJ010000020.1 GCA_030950545.1 Aquificota bacterium
GGAGTTTGTGGGTATAATAGGCCCCAACGGTTCCGGCAAGACCACCCTGATCAAGCTGATACTGGGGCTCATAAAACCGGAGGCTGGGAGTGTTCTGGTCTCGGGCAGGGTGGGTTATGTTCCCCAGAGTATAAGCACGGACCCGGGCTTTCCCGGAACGGTGGACGAGATCCTAGAAGCTTCAGGCCTGTCTGGGGACGTCATAGACCGTCTCCATCTCAGGAGGTTACTCCGCAGGAGGTTTGTAGATCTCTCCGGCGGTGAGCGGAGGACGGTCCTCTTCGGGGTAGCCCTTGCGGGTGACCCCGAGATACTGGTACTCGACGAGCCGACCGCAGGTGTGGACACCCACACCAAGGCCCATATATCAGCGATCCTGAAAAACCTTAAAGGTACAAAAACGGTCCTGATGGTCTCCCACGAGATAGGCCTGGTCCTGAGTATGGCCACCAAGGTTCTCTGTCTGAACAGGAGGGTCCACTACATAGGTCCACCTGAGGAGGCACCTAACTTCATAGAGGAGCTCTTCGGCATAGGTGTTCTGAGATGACCGACCTCATCAGCTACGACTTCGTCCAGAGGGGATTGGTGGCGGGTGTGCTGATAGGTCTGGTTTCCGGTGTAACGGGAGTCTTCCTCATACTCAGGAGGATGGCCTTCCTCGGGGCGAGCCTGTCCCACGCTGCCTTCGGAGGGGTTGCCCTCGGTTTCCTCTTTGACCTTAATCCTTTCACCTTTACCCTCGGGCTTCTCCTGATCGTCGCAAACCTCATCCATGTACTGACAGCGTCGGGCCGTATACCGGGAGACGCACTTCTCGCCCTTGTCTTCTCGGGGGGTGCTGCTGTGGCGGTTCTCGCGGTCGGTGTTGTTGAGGGCTTTGGGGATGCGGTCTTCAGCTACCTCTTTGGTAGCATACTCATGGTCTCAGATCTGGACCTTTTCCTGATCGGGGCAGTCTCCCTGACAGCCCTCCTTCTGGTTCTCAACCGCTACAGGGACCTCGTCCTTATATCCTTTGACAAAGATATAGCTAAGGTGAGGGGTGTTAGGGTGTCCGTTCTGGACCACCTCCTCGTGTCTACTGCCACGGTGGTTGTTGTACTGGGGATCAAGGCGGTGGGCGTTATCTTAACCTCATCTCTTATGGTCATACCAGCGATGACCTCCCTGAACCTGGCGGGGTCCTTTAAGATGGCCCTCGTCTCCTCGTCCCTGCTCTCGGTTCTTTCTGTGGTTCTCGGTATAGCGGTGTCCTTGGCCTACAACCTGCCACCGAGCGGGGTCATAGTCGGGATCATGGTCCTGCTGTTCTTCGTGTCCCTGGTCCTGAAGAGGTTAAGACCCTAAGCCGGGTGGTCCCCCGTTCCGTGGGAGTGCCTGTGGAGTATCTCTTCAGGGGTGGCCTCCCTGATGCTCACCACCTCGACCTCAAAGAGAAGGTCCTTGCCCGCAAGCGGGTGGTTCAGGTCAACTTCAACCTCTTCATCGTTAAAGCCCACAACCACCATGGTAACGATCCTGCCGTCCGGGGTGTGGGCCTGCAGGGTCATACCTTCCTTGAGAGGAACTCTGGATAAGTACTCCCTCGGTATCTTCTGGACGAGATCCGGATCCCTCTGGCCGTAAGCCTCTTCGGCGGGAACCTCGATCCTCCTCTTCTCACCCACCTTCATACCCATCATTCTGGACTCGAGGCCCGGTATGATCTCACCCGCACCCACAAGGAAGGTAACCGGCTCCTCCCACTGAAGGCTTGACTCGATCACCTCACCCGACTCCTTGTCGAAGAGGGTGTAGTGAAAGGAGACCACCGTGTTCTTCTCGACCGACATCTCCATACCAGAACTCCTTTTAGGTGTTCCCCTCAATTTAGGTTCGCCATAGACCCCTGTCAAGCTCTGGATATATCTTATAGGGATGGCGAAGAAGAAGAGTTTTAAGATAAGCCTCATCGTGGAGGCCTTCCAGAACCTGGAGAGGTCCTACGTTGATTTGAAAAAACACCTCTCCCTCCCGAAGGAGGAGTTCGTCGGGAACAGACTGGTCCTCGACAAGGTGAGGGTGGACTTTAACCTCGCCTTTGAGAGCTGTATGAGGGTGTGCAGGCACATGTCCGCGGTCCTCGGCCTCAAGACCACCTCCAAGGACTGCCTTGTGAAGCTCGCCCAGCATATAGGTATGGAGGAGGTGGGAAAGCTCAAAGACTTCACAGACTTTTACTTCAGGTACAGGGACCTGAAGGAGTCCGTTTCTCCTGACCAGCTCTACGACTTCCTGAAGGAGAACCTCGTGATGTTCAAGGAGTTCGCGAGGGCTGTTGTGGAGTACGTCAAAAGGACTACAGGCAACTACCTTCTCATAGACTTTGACCTGCTCAACGAAAAGGCGAGGTTCATAAAGGACTCGGTCAGGAAGATCGACTTCGTCCTCTCCCAGGGGATCGATGAGTTCAAAACCAAGCCCATGTACTACGACAGGACCAAGTACTTCTACCAGGTCGCCTACGACTCCCTTTTTGAGATATGCAAGCACCTCGCCCCCAAGTTCGGTATAAAAAAGTTCGGGGATGACTGTCTTTCCAAGCTGGTCGAGGCGGGCGTAATACCTGACACCTATTACATGGATGTGTTCAGGATGACGAATTTGAAGAACAGGCTTATAAGCACCTGGGAGGTGTCTCCGGAGGAGCTGTTCAACTCCCTCAGGGATCTGAACCCCAAGTTCGAAGTTTTGGTAAAGGAGATATCAAAGAGCCTGAAGAAGCTCCTGGAGGAGAGAAGATGGACCTCTTCATAACGGGTGTGGGGTCTGGTCTGGGGAAGGCCCTTGCGGAGGAGGGTGTCAGGAGAGGCTACAGGGTCTTTGCCCTGGGCAGGCGTCTTCCCGAAGACCTTAAGGGTAAGGTTATGTTCGGAAGCTGTGACCTCAGGGACCTGGAGAGGATTCCCACCGCGGTGAGGGACCTCCTTGCGGACGCTGAGGTGCTTGACCTCGTGGTCCTGAATGCGGGGGTTCTGGGCAGGTTCGGGGACATGAGAGAGGTTCCCCTGAGGGTCTTCAAGGAGGTGATGGACGTAAACGTGTGGGCGAACAAGGTCATCCTCGACACGATCCTGGATATGGGTGTAAAAGTGAAGGTCCTGATAGGTATATCCTCGGGGGCTTCCCTGAACTGCAACAGGGGCTGGAGCGCTTACTCCGTTTCCAAGGCCGCACTCAACTGTCTCCTGAAGCTCTACTCACGGGAGATGGAGGAAACCCACGTTATAGCCTTAGCACCCGGTCTCGTCCTTACACCCATGCTCGAGGAGGTGATGAAACAGGACGAGGAGAGGTTTCCTTCGGTGAGACGCATAAAGGAGTCTCCCAAGAGGACGCCTGAGGAGGCGGCACGCCTCATTTTCGACACACTTCCAAAGCTCCTCGAGTTCGAGAGCGGGTCCTTTGTGGACATCAGGAAGATATAGCCTCTACTATCCTCTCCACTATGAACCTTGCGCTCTCGAGCTTTGTAGGGAAGGAAAACTCCTCTCTGGAAGTCCCTGTGATCAGATAACCCCTGTGGTGCTTCGAACCTATCACATCCGCGGGGTTCGCCACTATCATGTCCAGGTTCTTCTCAACCAGCTTTTTCCTGGCGTTTTCGATTATGTCTTCCGTCTCCAGAGCGAACCCGACCAGGAACTGACCCTTTTTCCTTTTTCCCAGCTCCGCCAGGATGTCCTCCGTTTCCTCAAGCTCGAGGACCATCCCCTTTCCCTTCTTTATCTTGGAACCGCTCACTTCCTTGGGCCTGAAGTCCGAAACCGCCGCGTTCATAATGACTATGTCCGCTTCCTCAAAGGACCTTATAACCTCCTCCCTCATCTCAGCGTGGGTCCTCACCCTTACGATCTCGACCTCAGGCGGTTCTTCCGCTGTTGTGAAGCCCGCAACCACCTTCACCTCAGCCCCTTCCCACCTCATCACCCTCGCGAGGGAAAAGCCCATCTCACCGCTTGAGCTGTTGGAGATGAACCTGACCGGATCTACAGGCTCCCTGGTCGCTCCGCAGGTGATAAGGACCTTTTTGCCCTTTAGCCTCTTCGGACTCAGGGCGTAGTGGATCCAGTCCTTGAGCCTCTCCTTACCCGCCAGCTTTCCCTCTCCTTCCTCCTCGCAGGCGAGAACACCCCACTCGGGCTCTATCAGGATAACACCCCTTTCCCTTAGTCTTATAAGGTTCTCCCGAACGGGGGGGCTCTTCCACATAACCGTGTTTGAGGCGGGTGCTATAAGGAGGGGGCCGTCGTAGGCCAGGACGGTCGTGGTGAGCAGGTTGTCCCCTATACCGAGGGCTATCTTGGAGAGGGTGTTCACCGTGCAGGGGGCGATGAGGAACACCTCAGCCCATCTTGCCAGGTTTATGTGGGCAAGCGGGTCCTCTTCCCAGTCGGTGAGGACCCTGTTCCCTGTCAGGGTCTCAAAGGTCAGCCTCCCGACGAATCTCTCCGCGAAAGGTGTCATCAGTACCCTGACCTCAAAACCCTCAACCCTCAGGTCCCTGACGAGATCGCAGACCTTGTAGACCGCGATCCCGCCTGTCACACCCACAAGCACCCGTCTACCCATCTTCAAGACACCACTTCAGGACCGCCATCCTCACATAAACACCGTTTCTGACCTGGTCGTAGATGAGGGACTTCTCCGAGTAAATGAGTTCCCCGTCTATGTCCACCTCCCTGTTCACGGGTCCGGGGTGCATGAAGTAGCCCTTTATCTTCTTGTACCTCTCCCTGGTCAGTCCGAACCGCCTGAAGTAACTCTTCTCGGATATAACGGACGCCTCCCTGTGCCTCTCCCTCTGGATCCTGAGCCAGACCACCACGTCCGCCCACTCGAGGGCGTCATCCAGGTCGTCAAAAACCCTGTCCACACCGAACACCTTCAGGTCCTTCGGCACAAGTGCCCTGGGACCGCAGACGGACACCTCAGCCCCGAACATAGTGAGCAGGGGGGCACCTGATCTGAACACCCTGCTGTGGGCTATGTCCCCGACGTAAAGGACCTTAAGGCCCTTCACATCTCCCAGCCTGTCGGTTAAGGTGAAAAGATCCGTCAGACCCTGGGTAGGGTGCTGATGGGTGCCGTCTCCCGCGTTTATAAGGGATATGGAGAGCGACCTCACAACGTCCTGATAAGGGAAAAACACAAAGGGTACCCTGAAGACAACACCCTTAAATCCCATCGCCTCAAAGGTCTTCAGTGTATCGAAGAAGGACTCCCCCTTGACGGTTGAACTTTCACCTGCGGACACCGTGTAGGTCCCGAGACCCAGGTCCCTGCAGGCCTTCTCGAAGGAGACCCTGGTCCTGGTGGAAGGTTCGAAGAAAAGAAGGGCGACCTCCCCTCCCACCTTCTTCCGCTTACCCCTTTTGAAGTCCCTGGCTATATTTATCAGCTGGAGGGTGTCTTCTCTGGTAAGGTCCTGGATGGAGATGAGACTTCTCATCCTGAGCCTTTTATTTTAACCTATTGACCTCTGTCATAACTGGGCGTTTCTGGGGAAAGATATTAAGTAATGTAAAATTAATGAAGGAGGTGATGAGAGATGAGCTTTGAATACAGTGAGAAGGTTCTTGACCACTTCCTGAACCCCAGGAATGTTGGTGTCCTTGAGGACGCGAACGGGATAGGTCAGTGCGGGAACCCAGCCTGTGGAGACGCCATGCTCTTTACAATAAAGGTTAACCCTGAGAACGATATCATAGAGGACGTCAGGTTCAAGACCTTCGGTTGTGGGTCCGCCATAGCTGTAAGCTCACAGCTCACCGAGATGATCAAAGGAAAGCCCATACAGTACGCCCTGAACCTCACCTATAAGGACATCTTCGACGAGCTTGGGGGACTCCCTCCCCAGAAGATCCACTGCACGAACCTCGGGCTTGAGACCCTCCACGTCGCCATAAAGGACTACCTCATGAAGCAGGGAAGAGAGGAAGAGGCTGCCAAGATACCCGACTGCTACGAGGAGGAAGAGGAAGAAGAAAAGGGCGAGTTCGAGTTCCTCTCGAGCGTCTGATGAGAAGACCCAGGGCTGTCGCACTGCTGAGTGGAGGGCTTGACAGTACCTTAGCTGTCCGCCTCCTCCTGGACCAGGGTGTTGAGGTTAAGGCCCTCCACCTCTACACGGGCTTCTGCATAACCGAACACAAAAGACGCCTTGGTCTCAGGAAGGAGGACGGGCAGCAGTATGTCAATCCTGCGCTCCGCGCGGCAGCCCAGCTCGGTGTTCCCCTCGAGATAGTGGACATATCCGAGGAATACTACGACATAGTTCTAAACCCCAAATACGGTTACGGCAAGAACGTCAACCCGTGTGTTGACTGCAGGATCTTCATGCTGAAAAAGGCAAAGGAGATAATGGAGAAGGAGGGTTACCAGTTTGTGGTCACGGGAGAGGTCCTCTACCAGAGACCGATGAGCCAGACCCCTGAGAGGCTCAGGCTCATAGAGAGGGAAGCGGGCCTCGAGGGTTACGTCCTGAGACCCCTCTCCGCAAAGGTCCTGCCTCCTACCGTCCCCGAGATAAAGGGCTGGGTTGACAGGTCCAGACTCCTCGGTATAAAGGGGAGGAGCAGGAAAGTCCAGATAGCTCTGGCTAAAAAGTACGGTCTTGAGTACGAACAGCCCGCGGGGGGTTGCTGTTACCTCACAGACGAGACCTACGCAGCGAGGTTCAGGGAAGCCTTTGCGGTTGAGGGCAGGATAACCAGGGACGACCTTGTACTGTTCGCGGTCGGAAGGCACATAAGGCTTCCTTCCGGTGTGAAGCTGATAATCGCACGGAACGAGGGAGAGGTCAGGTTTCTGAAAGGCTTTAAGGAAAGGTACAACCACGCCTACAGGAAGGACGGAAAGGGGACCTTTGCGTTAATAAAGGGTGTGCCTTCCGAGGAAGACCTCCAGATCATAGCGGATATCATAGCCAGATACTCAAAAAGGGAACAGTGTGAAGTATGTATGAGGATAGACGGAAGAGAGGTGGTTCTCATAGGGACGCCCGCTGAGGACAGCTTTATCGAACGGTTTAAGATATACCATAAGGAAGGAGTTAAGGGATGAAGCTGGAAGACATAAAGCCCGACGTCGTCCACGATGTCACAGGGACCTTCTGCCCGGTGCCTGTGGCGGAAACCGCCAAGCAGATAAAGCAGATGGAGGTGGGCCAGATCCTGGAGCTCATTGCGGACGACCCGGGTGTGGTCGAGGACATACCCGCCTGGTGCAGGTCCACGGGTCAGGAGTTTCTCGGCATGTACGAGGAGGACGGTGAGTACCACCTTTTTGTTAAGAAGGTGAGGGAGCTACCATGACCCAGATCAAGATAACCGAAGACACTCCCCTTAAGGACCTCCTGGAGGTGCTCCCCGAGAGCAGGGATCTCCTCATGGAGCTGGGTCTTTCGAAGATAGCGGACTTAGGAGTGGAAGATGTAGTGGTCGACAGGCTCACCCTCAAGGGGCTTCTCAGGCTGGGGGGTGTGACCGGTGAGAAGATCCCGGCGGTTATAAGGGAAATTCAGGATCTTTATAATAAAAAGCTGGAGGAAACGTGATGGCTGGAAAGGAGTATGACGAGGTCGAGAGGGTCTTGGAGAGGATCAGACCCGCCCTTAGGGACCACCAAGGCGGTCTGAAGGTTGTCAAGATCAAGGACGGAGTCGTTTACCTTCAGTTCGTAGGGGGTTGCTCGGACTGTCCCGTCGTGGACATATCCCTCAAGAACGTGGTTGACATAGCCATCAAGGGAAACCTGGGATGGGTTAAGAGGGTCGAGATCCTCCCCAGCAAGATCGACCTCGCATGAACATAACCGGAAGAGCTGAAGTATACGGGGTCATAGGTTATCCCGTAAAACACTCCCTCTCCCCTGTCTTCCAGAACTCAGCCTTTTCCTACCTCGGCATAGAGGCGGTTTACGTTCCCTTCGAGGTGAGACCCGAGGACCTGAGGGATGCGATCCGGGGACTGAGAAGTGCAGGGGTTAGGGGTTTGAACGTCACCGTTCCCCACAAGGAGTCCGTACTCGAGGTAGCGGACAGGCTGAGCTGTGAAGTGGAGGCCATAGGAGCCTCGAACACGCTGGTGTTTTCCGAAAACGGGATCGAGGCCTACAACACGGACTGGGTAGGTTTCCTGAAAGCGGTAGAGGAGATCACGCCCCTGGAGGGAAAGAAGGTCCTTCTGCTTGGATCGGGAGGATCCGCAAGGGCGGTAGCCTACGCCTTAAAACGGAGAAACTGCATGGTCTACGTCTGGAACAGGACCCACGAAAAGGCGGAGAGGCTCGCGAACAGGTTCGGTCTTGAACCCGTTGAATCCCCTGAGTCTGTTCTGGAAGAGGTGGACATCATAGTTAACACGACAAGTGTGGGCCTCGATGGGGAAGGCACCCTGTTTGACTACACGCTCATCAGATCTGATCACACCGTGATCGACCTGATCTACAGAGACACACCCCTGATAAGGACCGCCCGGGAGAAGGGCTGTCTCTACCAGAACGGGTTCCCTATGCTAGTTTACCAGGGGGCTGAGAGCTTCCGTATATGGACGGGGTGCGAGCCTCCCCTGAAGGTTATGAAGATGGCGCTTCTCCCCTACGGCTATCCTAAAGACTCCCCCAGAACTCCTTCGAGAACTTAGAGGCCGCTTCCTTCAGAGCCTTAATCACCATACCGTCCCTGGAGGGCAGTTTGTCGGTTCTCCTGATACCTTTGGAGCACTGGACCGCCCTTGACCTTCCCGTGTAAACACCCGCTAGGACAACACTACCCTTTCCGGTCTCAGCCACCTTTGCGGATACCGAGACCCTCGCGGACCTCCTCACGCAGATCCTGTCCTCCTTCGTGTAGGTCTTTTCCCTGTAGTCCACGGAAATAGGTTCAACCACAACTACCAGATCGAGATCGGACTCCCTGCCTATCCTCACGAGCTCAGCGGGAGACCCGTTCTTTACCTTCTGAACCTCCTTCCGGGTTATCAGGACAACGTCCACCCTCTCCCTGGTTATGGACTCCCTTATGGCCCTGGTCAGCGGTTGCTTTAGGAGGGACGCCTCAAACTCCCTGACAGCCATCTTCTGGTAGGCGGGGTCCACACCTTTACTCTCGAGCAGAACCACCTTGACCCTCAGGGTTTCCTTGCCAACAACCTTGTGGATCGGCGTCCTGGTGGCGGGTGCGCAGGCGAGCAGGAACAGCACAGCCAGGAGGTACAGAACCCTGACACCCATACTCAGGCTAATATTTTAGCAGAGGCTTATAATTATCATGATGGGTGATATATACGCCCTCGGCGTTAACTTCAAAACAGCTCCCGTCGAGGTGAGGGAGAAGGTCGCCTGCTCCAGAAAGGACCTCGGGAAGATACTCACTTACCTCAAGGCTGCTTCGGGAGTTGAGGAGCTGTGCATCCTCTCCACCTGTAACAGGGTGGAGATCTACACCTTCTCTCCCAATCCAGAAAGCGTGGGTCTCTTAGCGGACCTGTTCCTGGACCTCAAGGGGACCCCTGAGGCGAAAGACTGCATGTTCATAAAGAAGGGTGAAGAGGCTGTTTTTCATATCTTCAGGGTTGCGTCGAGCCTGGACTCTATGGTTGTCGGAGAACCCCAGATAGTCGCCCAGTTTAAGGAAGCCTTCAGGGTAGCCAGGGAGGAGGGAACCTCTGGAAAGATCCTCAACAGGGTGTTCGAAAAGGCCCTGAGGGCTTCCAAGAGGGTTAGGACGGAAACAGGTATAAGCAGGAATGCGGTTTCCGTGAGCTACGCTGCTGTGGAGCTCGCCAAGAAGATCTTCGGGGACCTCAAAAAGGCAAAGGTGCTCCTGGTAGGGGCGGGCGAGATGGGGGAGCTGGCCGCCAACTATCTGAAGAAGATAGGGTGCACCCTTTACATAACAAACAGAACCTACGAAAGGGCCCTGAAGATCTCCCAGGACCTCGGGGGCAGTGCCCTGAGATTTGAAGAGCTGGAGGACTACCTGCCCTCCATGGACATAGTCATAGTTTCAACAGGAGCCCCAACCTACGTTATAACCAGAGATATGGTTTTAAGGTCCATGAGAAAGAGGAACTACGAGCCCATGTTCATCATAGACATATCGGTTCCCAGGAACGTGGATCCAGAGGTGGGTAAAGTGGACGAGATCTTCCTCTACGACATAGACGACCTCAGGGAGGTTGTTGAGGCCAACCTCAAAGACAGGCTTAAGGAAGCAAAGAAGGGGGAGATCATACTCTGGGACGAGGTCAAGAAGTTCATGATCTGGATGGAGAGCCTGAAGGTAGAACCTCTTATACTCGACCTGAAGAGGAGGGTCAGGGACCTCGAGAAGAAAGACCCGAACCTGAGGAAGATAGTCTTCAGGGCTATAAGGGAGATGAAAAGGAACCCGGACGTCGCCAGTATAATATTTAGGATCTTCACTGAGGAGGTAGAGGATGTCCACAGAGGAAAAGGCCTATCCTATGTCCATAACCGAACTGATGGAGCTTGAAGGAGAGTATGCCATCAGAGCCTACATACTGATCAAGGCGGAGCCACGGGAGATACCTTCCATAATGCTCGCCCTGTCGACCTTTGAGGGTGTGAAAACCGCGGATGTGGTGACCGGTCCTTACGACATAATAGTCTTTGTAGAGGTTCCGAACCAAGACGAACTGGGAAAGCTTGTTATAAACAAGATCCACTCCCTCGAAGGGGTCAAGGAAGCGCTAACCTGTGTGGTGGTGAGGATATGAGCTACCCGAGGGTGATCGAGGAGGATGACAGGATAATCGTCATCTACTCCAACAAGCCTGTTCACTCCCAGGAGGAGGATGACGGTGTGATCCTCTTTTACTCAAGGGACGGGGAGATAGTTAAGATAATAATCCCTAAGGATGAGGATCACCACCTGCTATACCTCTGAAAGCCTCCTCGTAGAGGGAGGGACCAGGCTGAGAGGCAGGGTGAGGGTTTCTGGGTCCAAGAACGCCTCCCTCCCCATACTCTTCGCAACCATACTCACAGGTGAGAGGTGTGTGGTCGAGGACGTCCCTGTCCTTCTTGATGTCAAAAACACCCTGGACCTCCTTACCTCCTTAGGAGCTGAGGTCGTGTGGGAGGGGAACACAGTACAGGTCGACGCGGGAAACCTTAAAAGGTGGAACACTCCCGAAGACACGGTCAGGCGCATGAGGGCGTCCATACTCTCCATGGGCCCGCTCCTGTCCAGGTTCGGCAGGGCTGTGGTTCCCATGCCAGGCGGATGTTCCATAGGCCCGAGACCCATAGACCAGCACCTTAAGTTCTTCTCGGAAGCGGGTGCGAAGGTGGAGGTGAAGAACGGTAGCGTTTACCTGAGTGTGACCAGAAAAAGGCCCGTAGAGTTCACCTTTGACCTCATAACCGTGACAGGAACGGAGAACGCCCTGCTTTATCTTGCAGGGGTGGAGGGGAAAAGCGTTTTGAGAAACGTGGCTGTGGAGCCCGAAGTTATGGACCTCGTAGAGGTCCTGAGGAAGATGGGTGCGGAGATCGAGGTTGAGGGCAGGACTGTTCTTATAAAGGGAACGTCCGCACCTAAAGGGTTCATCCACAGGGTCATACCGGACAGGATAGAGGCGGGAACCCTTATGGTGGCCACAGTGGTGACCGGGGGTGAGGTGGTCCTGGAGAACGTCAAACCAGAACATCTCGGGGCGGTCCTCGAGAAGATAGAGGAAGGAGGAGGTGCGGTCGAGTTCAGCGGGAAAGATTCCCTGAGGGTGAGATCAAACGGGAGGAGGCGTCCCATGGAGATAGTCACCAGGGAGTACCCGGGCTTTCCGACGGACATGCAGGCCCAGTTTACCGCAATGCTCTCCCTTGCGGAGGGAAGATCGAGGGTGGTGGAGACGATCTTCGAAAGCAGGTTCCACCACGTTGCGGAGTTATCGAAGATGGGTGCGAACATAAAGGTCAGGGGAAGGGAGGCGGTTATAGAGGGTGTGGAGAGGATCTTCGGCGCGGAGGTTTACTCCACCGACCTCAGGGCTTCCGCCAGTCTGGTTATAGCCGGTCTTGTAGCTGAAGGCACGACCCTGATCAGGAACGTTTACCACCTGGACAGGGGATACGAGAGGCTGGACGAGAAGTTAAAAAAGCTGGGAGCCAGGATAGAGAGGCTCCCTTCCGGGGTTACTTTATCTGGATCTTAGCCTCTCTGGTGACCTTCTGCTTGGGTATCCTGATCTCGAGAACGCCGTCCCTGTACTCCGCCTTGGCCTTTTCCGCTTTGACGTCCGTCGGGAGGGGTACGGTCCTTTCTATCCTGCCGTAGAACCTCTCGATCCTGTGGACGTTCTCGGTCTTTTCTTCCCTTTCCTCCTTCCTCTCCGCCTTGATGTGGACCGTGTTCTCCTTGATGGTGACCTCTATGTCCTCCTTGTTCACACCGGGGAGTTCAGCCTTGACCACAACGTCCGAGTCTGTCTCGTACACATCCACGGGAGGAGACAGGACCTCCTCTCTGTCGGTTGTGGGGAAGACGTCCTCAAAGAGTCTGTCCAGCTCCCTCCTTATCCTCTCCAGCTCCGCGAAAGGGCTCCAGAGAGCTATCCCTCTCCTCATGGCTCTCACCTCCTTTACAAAGGTTTTCATAAATAATTTTAGTGTATTATTGTCAAGTTGTCAAGTCCCCGAGCTCCACGCCGACAGCCCCCCTGGAAAGCATCAGGTCTATAGCCCTCTCGCTGTCTCCGGGGTTGGCGTCAACGCCTTTCACTGCGTCCAGAAGCAGGACCGCCTGGAAGCCCAGGTCTATAGCTCCCAGAACGGTGTTCTTCACACAGTAGTCTGTAGCGACACCGCCCACGAAGACCCTCCTTACACCCCTTTCCCTCAAAAGGCTCTCCAGAACGGTCCCCTGAAAGCCTGAGTAGGCGTCAAAGTCAGGGGAGGTCCCTTTTGAGATTATGAACTTGTTGTCGAGGGGCATCTTAAGGTCCTTGTGAAACATAGCCCCTTCCGTGTTCTGAACGCAGTGGGGTGGCCAGATACCACCGTGGCCCTTGAAGGATATGTGGTTCTCGGGATGCCAGTCCCTTGTGAAGAATACGGGAAGGCCCTTCTTCTCAAAGATGCTTATGTATTCGTTCAGAATGGGGACGACCTTGTCACCTTCGGGAACGGGCAAGGCTCCCCAGGGCATGAAGTCGTTCTGAACGTCGACCACTATAAGGGCGTCCACATCACTCACCTTGACCTTCATCTTTACCACCTCCTTAAGGTCATATTAAAGACGACAGGTACCTCTTTCCATACCTTGACCTCATAGAGGGAAACCTTGCACAGGTAAGCTTTTACCGTGTTTCCCGCCCGGTGGAACTCCTCGAGCAGTCTCCCGAACTCGGGATCGGTTTCGTAGTTTGGCGAAAAGGCGACAGCGTCCTCCCTCTGGATCACGAAGACGACACAGGTTTCGAACCTGCTTCTTAAGTTCATCAGGTCCTTTATGTGTCTTCTCCCCCTTTCGGTGGGTGCGTCCGGGAAAAGGGCGATCCCGTCCTTCACGAGATTCACCGATTTTGCCTCAACGAGGATGTTGCCGTTAAGGAGCAGGTCAAACCTGGACCTTCCCGCCCTCAGCTCCCTCTTCACGTCCTCCGCGGGCCAGGGTTTCCCCGTGAGGCGCACCCACTCCTCGAAAAGTGCGGGTGCCATATGGGAATCAACACAGACAAGGGACCTATCTCCCCTGACCAGCAGGATCTCGTAGGCGTACTTCCCTGAGGACTTCCTCCTCAGGTACACCTCCCTTCCGGGTGTGAGGAGTTCCCTTAACCTTCCCGTGTTCCTGAGGAGAGCCTTCCCGCTTCTGCCGTCCACCTCCACGGAGCAGACGAATCTGTTGATCCTCTTCCTGAAAACCGCCTTTCTGAGAGGGGGCAGTTTCATCAGAACTTCTTTATCTCTATGCCGTACTTCTTGATCCTGTAGTCGAGCTGTCTCAGTGTGTAGCCCAGGATCTTGGCAGCTCTGGATTTAACGTAGCCGGTCTTCTCAAGGGCTTCTATTATCTTTTCCTTTTCAGTCGCCTGGATTGTCTCGGGAAGGTTCTGGAGCGTTTCCGTCCCTCCCCTTCTCCTCACAGCGAGTATGTGTGGTGGAAGGTCAACCGCTCTCACCGTCCCCTCGTGCATGACCACGATCCTCTCTACGGTGTTTTCCAGCTCCCTCACGTTCCCAGGCCAGTTGTACTCCATGAGGGCTTCCATGGCTTCGGGTGATATCTTCACGTTCTTACCGTACTTGTCGTTGAACTTCTCCAGAAAGTGCTCTACGAGGACAGGTATGTCCTCCTTTCTCTCCCTCAGGGGCGGTACGTGTATGGGTATAACGTTGAGTCTGTAGTAGAGGTCCTCCCTGAACTTTCCCTCCCTCACGAGGACCTCAAGGTCCCTGTTCGTCGCAGCTATTATCCTGACGTCCACCTTTATAACCCTTTCACCGCCGAGGTGCTCTATCTCCCTGTCCTGTATCACCCTGAGGATCTTGGCCTGAAGGTACAGGGGCATGTCGCCTATCTCGTCCAGGAAAACGGTCCCCCCGTCCGCAAGCTCGAACTTGCCCTTCTTGGAGGTGTGGGCTCCCGTAAAAGCTCCCCTCTCGTAGCCAAAGAGTTCCGCCTCGAGAAGGGTGTCTGGTATGGCGGCGCAGTTTATGGTAACGAAGGGTTTATCTTTCCTACCGCTCAGGAAGTGTATCGCTTTGGCTATCAGGCTCTTACCCGTTCCGCTCTCTCCCGTGATGAGGACCGTGCTGTCGGTGGACGCCACCTTCTTCACAACCTCTATCAGGTTCCTGACGCTCTCGCTGACCCCTATTATCCCGTGTATGCTGTAGGTTTTCCTGAGCTCCTCCTGAAGCATCTTCCTCTCTTCCTCCCACTCCCGTCTCTCCCGCTCAATCCTCTCACTGAGCCTGTAGAACATGCCTATCATGGTCCCGACAACCATGAGGGACTCTATACCTTTCTCTACGCTTTCCTTGGAGGAGAAGGTCTTGAACACCGCCATAACCCCCACAGTGTCCCCTCCCACCTTGATGGGAACCGCTATGAAGACCTCGTCCCCCTTCAGCCTGTCCCTTATCCTCGTCTTGTTCAAAAATGCGGGATTGGAGGCGAGGTCCGTTATCACTATGGGTATGCCGGTCTTAAAGGCCTTGCCCGTTATCCCTTCACCCTTTCTGAATATGGCTCTCCTGACATCCCTGTCGGACAGGCCGAAGGCCTTCACGATCTTCAGGACCTTCTCGTTCCTGTCGTAAATGGCTATGAAACTCGCCTCCGCACCCCAGAAGGAGTAAAGGACCTTCAGGATCTCGGAGACCGCCTCTTCAAAGTCAAGCCCCCTGCTCAGGACCTTTGCGACTTCGTTGACTAAGGTAAGCTCCTTGATCTCTATACCCGCCATGGATAGTATAATTTTATTTCTGTAAGGGGACGTAGCTCAGACTGGGAGAGCGCCGCCCTCGCACGGCGGAGGTCGGGGGTTCAAATCCCCTCGTCTCCACCATAAAAACAAAAGGATCTCCCCTTATTTTCCTGAGTCCGGGGTGTTCTGTGGTAGGCGGGACGGGACTCGAACCCGTGACCTCAGCCTTGTAAGGGCTGCGCTCTCCCGACTGAGCTACCCGCCTTTTTAGAGATCATTATAATATAATCTGGTATAATAAAAAAGTGCCACATGAGGAAAGAGGGGAGGAGGTAGATGAGATTAGCACCCCGTATACCCTTTGATGAAACCGTTTATATTGAATGCAACGGAAATTGGATAAGGACGAAGGGAATAGACCTTTCCTTATTCGGTGTTAAGGTTCAGGTCCAGGAGGACGAGTGTGAGGACAGGGAAAGTATAAGGCTGAAGCTCCCCGTAAAGAGCAAGCCAGCGGTTTTAAGGGGCAGGTTTTACAGGAAGGAGAGGGGAAGGGCGGTCATACTCTTTGAAGAGCACGAGAGCTTCCTTGCGGATACGGTCGGCAGGCTCCTCACCGATAGCCTCCAGAGGATAGGGAGATGCCCTTACTGCAGAAAGAGCATAAAAGGAGGTCTTCAGCGGTGTGGTTCCTGCGGTATGCCCCTTGATTTCTCCAGTAGAGAGCTTGTAAGCACATTAAGGCGTATCAGGATAGGGGACCTTCTCCTCAGGAGGGCTTCCCGCGGAGAAGAGCGTACGGAGGAGAAGAAGGAGTTCATAGGGACGTGTTCCCAGATGAAGAAAGTCTTTGAGCTGATACGCAAATACGCTTCGACCGATTACCCTGTCCTGATCTTAGGTGAGACAGGAACGGGAAAGGAGCTGACCGCGAGGGCCATTCATGAGAGGAGCGTCCGCAAGGATAAGCCCTTTATAGCCATAAACTGTGCCGCCATACCCAGGGAGCTTGTAGAGGCTGAGCTCTTCGGTTACGAGAGGGGAGCCTTCACGGGTGCGGACAGGAGGAAGAAGGGCAAGGTGGAGCTGGCGGACGGCGGGACTCTCTTCCTGGATGAGATAGGTGAGCTTCCCCTTGAAGCCCAGGCAAAGCTTCTCAGGTTCCTGGAGGACTTCACCGTGGAGAGGCTGGGGGGCACAGAACCTATAAAGTGTGATGTGAGGATAATAGCGGCTACCAACAGGAATCTGGAAGAACTCGTAAAGAGGGGAGAGTTCAGGGAAGACCTTTACTACAGGCTTAAGGTCCTTACCATAAAGCTACCACCCTTGAGGGAGAGGGGTGATGATGTGGTCATAATGGCCAAATACTTTCTGGAAAGGTTCGCCAAAGAGCAGGGTAAGGAGGTCATCGGGTTCACCGACGAAGCCCTCGAGCTTATAAAGAACTACTCCTGGCCCGGAAACGTAAGGGAGCTCATAAACGTGATAAGGAAGGCGGTCGTCCTCACGGACCGCCAGTACGTGGACGTTGAGGACCTTGACATAGACGCTTCCAAGGTCTCCAGGACTGTGATGGAAAAGGGCGGGATCTTCAATCTCAGGGAACACATGGACAGGATAGAGAGGGATCTTCTCGAGAAAGCCTACAAGATAACCGGCGGGAACATAAGCAGGATGGCCTCCATGTTGGGTGTGTCCAGGCCGACCATATACAAACTGCTCGAAAAGCACAACATATCTCAGAACTCCAAGTAGGTCTCCAGACCTCCGTACACCCTGTCCCCTACGGAGTCCCTCTTGTAGCCCGCCTTCAGGGTAACCCGCAGGGGTCCGAAGCCCACCTCACCGACCGCACCCGTTTGAACCGCCCTGTAGTCTTCGTTGCCGTGAGCAACGACCTCACCTCCCAGACTGAGATCCTCCGAAAGGTTTCTGAGGAACCTGACCCTGCTCCAGAGGTAGGTCGTTGCAAAGCTGTAGGAGGCAACAAGGTAAACCCTGCTCTGGTCTCCTGTAAAGCCCGCGTCCGCACTCACAAACGGGCCCTCAAGCCTGCCTCTGACCTTGACCTCCTCCCTGAAGGGTGATATCCTCACATCCCTCCTCTCCCAACCGCCCACCAGGTTGAAGAAAAGACTCCCCTTTAAAACCCTTAAGCCCACACCCCCGCTGAAGCCCGGACCCTTTGCCCTTATCCTTTCCTGGTCCACCTCGAAGCTGTACCTTACCTCATCCGCCCACGCCCTGACCAGAAAGTACGACCACATGGTCATGAGGCCGATATACCCGTAGCTCTGGTCCGAGGAGTCCACCTCATACCCTGACAGGACCGAGAATCTGGGACCTCCCAGAGCCACCAGGGGGAGGGAAAGGAATAAAATCAGGCTAAGCAGCGGTGTTCTGCAAAGCTTCTTCGTCATGCCTGTTCCCTTCCCTGATGAACATTATCCCGTACCTGTAAGCCCTGAAGCCGTCGGTGGCTATCTCCCTCTCCCAGACCACCTTCCCGTATCTGAAGACCTTTCCGTCGATCTCCACTATCAGGTGTCTGTCCTTTAACTTCGAGGGTGTTATCACCCTCAGACCGTCAGGCCTTGCATCCTCCGCGGAGAAGGGAACGATCCCGCCGTCTGTCACGAGAACACCCGGAGACAGGCTGGGTTCCCTTCTGGACCTTCTCCTGAACCTGAACTTCCAGAGGCGGAGAAACTTCTGGAGAGGTGTGGGGGGTGGTTCCCCCTTCTCTTTCATGATCTTCTCCGTGAGGAACAGGGACGTCATCACCCTTATCCTGTCCGCTACCTCCCTGTCCAGATCCGTGAACCTCACACCGTACTTTCTGACCTTTCCCCTGACCGCCATGTAGAGGACCTCTCCCCTCAAGTTTATGCCGTCAAAGTCTATCTCCACCTCACTCCCCACCCTTATGAACCTGCTGGTAACAATGGACGCCCCCCTTTCGTGGAGGTCTTCCAGGGTAACCGGAAGAGTCGTGCTGTCGGTCCGGACAACCGCGGGCATGCGGGTGGGGAACCTGAAATCCTCCCTTCTCTGCCTTTTCTTCAGGACCCACCTTATACAGAGGATCCCTATCAGGAGGTTAAAAGATGCCCAGAACATGTTGGCTATGTACATCTCCCTGTTAGTGGCGGAACCGAAGGTCAGGAGACCCCAGAGTATACCCGCAAGGCTCAGAACGACAACAGCCACCTGGGGCAGGACCTCACCCGCACCCTGACCTGAGTTGAGCCTTTTGTCGGTCACCCTGAACCTGACCTTACCGAGATCCAGAAAGCCCAGGACCGACTTCATGAAGGTGACAAACCTCAGCATGTTGTACTGCTCCAGGATCAGAAGCCTACCGTATCCTCTGGACATCTCCTCGAAGGCGAGTATCGACAGAGCCATGTGGGGCAGGAAGAACATCAGGAACTCACCGAGGGGGGCGCTTATGGGGTAGATTCCAGCGACCAGGACCATCACAGGGGCAACGTAGTATATGAGTTTCTGGAACCCGTCGAAGTAAGTTATCATCGAAGCCAGGTAGCTTATCCTCTGGGATAGGGTGAGGCCCTTCACGGTGAGCGGGCTGTCCCTTAAAAACACCTGCATGGCTCCCTTGCCCCACCTCTCCCTCTGGGTTTTGTAGGGTTTCGGGGTGGAGGGTGCTATCCCGTAAGCCAGAGGTTCGGGATGATACACCGACTTCCAGCCCTTTGAGTGGAGCTTTACGGACGTGTGCAGGTCCTCGGTTACGGTCCCGACCGCGAACCCCCCTATGTCCTCGAGGGCCCTTCTCCTTATGACCGCACAGCTACCGCAGAAGAAGGCGGAGTTGAGCCTGTCCTTCCCTCTCATTATGACCCTGAAGAAGAGGGCCTGCTCGTGCCAGATCCTGCCCTCCACTTCCCTGTGCTGGAAGGAGTCCACGTTGTAAAACTCCTGAGGTGTCTGGACGTAGGCCACCCTTTCGTCTTCAAAGTAGCCGAGGGTCTTCTCAAGGAAGTCGGGACGGGGGACGTGGTCCGCGTCGAAGATGGCTATGAAGTCTCCGTCCGTGTGCTTGAGGGCGTTGTTGAGGTTGCCCGCCTTGGCGTAGCTGTTGTCCTCCCTGGTTATGTACCCGCAACCGAGCTCCTCACACAGCCTTTTAACTTCAGGCCTCCTCCCGTCATCGAGGACGTAAGTCTTGTGGGGATACCTCATCCTGAGACAGCCCAGGATCGTACGCCTGAGGACGTCCAGGGGTTCGTTCAGTGTAGGTATGAAGACGTCCACCTTGAGACCCGGTTTCGGCGGTTTTGTCCTCCTTTCGGGGAACCGCCACACCATAAAGTAGAAGAGGATCCCTGTGAGGAACCCGTAAACCTCCGCCCCGTAAACCAGGATGGAGAACCAGGCGTGTTCCCAGTTGAGGGTTCCCGCCCTGTAGAGCAAATAGCAGGAGGAAACCCCCACCGACAGCAGAACAAGGCCCCTCCGCAGGGTATCGATCCTGTCCTCCATCCTTTTACCCCCTCCCGTTAAATTGCAATTTCCGTGCCTTGATCCAAGCTTTGTGTTTCAACGATCACACGCACCACAGCCCTGTAAAGTTGATTAACACTGTCAGATCTGCTTACACTAAAATCTGTAGGGTATCCTGACTTCGATGATGTAGTCGGGGGTATCGCCTGTAAGCCCGACGGACAGACCCACGTTGAAGGAGGTGGATCTCGTTATGTTCCAGGAGGTCCCGACCTTTAACATGGCGACGTTTATCTGGGAGTTCAGCACCCTTCTTCTTCCTTCGTTCCTCACCCATATGTAGGTGTGAAGGGTGTAGTTCTGGATGTACTGCAGGCTGAGGGAGAATTTATAAGACAGGGCGTAGGCGAACCCCGCGTTCAGAGATATGGTGTCTCCCGGATCGAACTTCTCCACGAAGGCGGGCTGACCCTGGACCACCTGGGGTGTTATGAGTTTGTTGACCTTCTGTTCTATGTTGTACGCATATGCGATCCCGCCGAACACCACAACCGGGTCAAGACCCTTAAGCAGGCTTATCCCTCCCCTCACCGAGTAAAAGCCCGTTCCTGTGGGAACGTCCCTGTTGGGGTCTATGTCGAAAGGACCTTTTCCCGTTCTGGTTTTGAGCGCCGCGGTCAGGATCAGGGCGGGTCTCCTGTGGGTCTCCCTAAGGGGCTGGTAGCTCAGGCCGAAGGCTATGTCACCGAGACCGAACTTGTCAGCGGACCTGTCCACACCCGTCTCCGGGACGGTTCCCTCCTCGTACCTGTAGATCACGGGAACCGCCATCTCAACCTGTATGTGGTCTCTGACTCCGTATCTCAGACTGAAGACGTTTGTAAATATGTGTCTCCTTACCCGCTCTATACCGAACCGCCCAAGGGTTAGGAATACGGGGTCAAGAATGGCGAAGCCCTGAAGGAAGACCTGGTTCACGCTCATGTAAACGTAGGAGAAGTTCTCCTCAACCTCGTACTGACCCCTCTTGAGGAGTATGTAGTCTCTTTCAAACTGGGTCAGTATGCGGGTCTCCTCCTGTGCAAAGGAAAGGGTTATGGTCAGTCCGAGAAGCGCCAGCGCCTTCTTCAACACACCGCACCTCCCTCAGAAGTCCGCTATGCTCCTGTAGACGGGAAGGCTCTGGGGTACGAAGACCTGTCTGAGGAACTCGTCCCTTACTATAACCAGGTCCTCTTCCGATATGCCCTTCTTTTTGAAATCACCGTCCTTCGGCCTTATGACGAGGGCTATGTTCTTTACCCACATCTTCCTGAACTCACCCACGGAGACCACGGTGTTCCCGAGGGCGGGATCCGCGAGGAGGACCCTCCCCTTGTATACACCCTTAAATATAACGAAGTGCCTGTAGTTTCCCACATCTATGGCCACTATGGCGGGAACACCGAGCCTCACAAGGTCTTCAACGGTGGCCTTGTATCCCGTTGCCCTGTAGCCCTTCAGGACCGCGTACCTCTTGAGGTCGAGCATCGAGAAGCCCTGCCTCTTCTTTATCTTCTCCACATCACCCACCCTGAAGAGGGTCTCTATGACGGACTTCTCGTCAACCTCTTCACCGAAGTAGTATTTGAAGAGGGTTGCAAGAACCGCAGCTCCGCAGGAGTAGTCGTACCGCTGTTTCACTATCCCCCGGTGCTTTATCTCGGAAACGGGCTTGACCTTCACCCTTACAGGTCCGAAGGGTGTGTATATGTAGGTGTTTTCCGCAAAAAGGTGGACGGGAGCGGTCAGAACGAGAAGAGCGACCAGGAGGGAGAGCATCTTTAGAAGAGCATGTTTATGGCGTCCAGGTTGTTCTCTATGTTCAGGTTAGCCTGACCTATGGTGGAGTTTATGATTATGATTATGTTCAGGACCTGGTTCACCGCGGACTCGACCGAGTTCACCGTGTTTACAGCGTTCTGCTGGGCGTATTCACCGAGGGATATAACGTTCATATCCTGCCCGTTTCCCGGGGACTCGGTCTGAGATGGGGCTATTATAACGGACCCGTCCCCTACCTCTTCAGGGAGGGCTATCTGGAGGACCTGATCCTTGAGGTTGTTGACTATGTCACTCACCACCTCATGGTCCATGAAGAAGAAGCCCTGCGCGTATACGGAGTCGAGTTCCGCGTCGTCCACCTCTATCGGAACAGCGAACAGACCCCCCGCTGTTATCAGAAGGGTAGCAACTATCCAGAACATCACCTTACCTCCTTAACAAGGTCTCCGCACACCTGGTAGAGGACAAGTCCTTCAAGGTGGGTCATGGCTATCCTTATGTTTATAAAGGCGTCCGCCTTTCCCCTATACATCTTCTTTATCTCGAGCAGCGTCCTCTTCATAGCGGTCGACACCGCGTGGGGAGTTCTGGTGAGCTCCTTGGGTTTTAGAACGAAGGAAAAGCAGGTGTTGTCCACCACCTCGTAGTACTTGAACCCTCCGTCTCCGAAAGATATCTTTATATCGTCGGAAGCTGAGGCTGTGAGTGCGGTGAGGATGAACACCCCTATAAGCTTCCTCATCGCTGCACCTCATTAAAAGGAGGGGGGAAGAAGGACCCCCCTCCTGTCCTCCCTCCCCGACCCATCAGAAGCTCGTGTTTACAGCGGTCTGGTTGGAGGACTGGTAGATGTCCACATCCCCGCCTGTGCTGAAGACACCCGTCAGGTTTGCCGCCTGGTTGGCAGCGGAGCTTGAGGCGTTCATCCCCTGGAACATGACCGCGTTCTGCTGGGCGTTTGCGTTCAGCTGTACTGAAGCGTTGTTGTTGTTCTGGATACCGTCTATATCCTCGTTGTCCACTGTGAGCTGACCGCTTACGATGAAGTTGGAGGCAAACTGGGTGACGGCCTGGTCAACATCCACATCCTCACCCGTGTTGCTCACAAGCGTCAGGTTAGAAGCCTGGTTTACCGCTGCCCCCGCTATGTTTGCGAGCGTGAAGGCGACCACGTTCTGCTGGCCTTCGTCGTTGATCTGGACTGATGTGTTGTTGTTGTTCTGAGGAGCATCCGCAAGGTCCGCAGAGGGACCGTCGTTTACAACCGCCTGACCCGCCGCGGTATCGTTGATGGCGATCTGGACCGTATCTTGGTCTACTCGGACGTCTTCTCCCGTATCAAAGACCGCAGCCGCTTGAGCTGCCTGGTTCACAGCGGAGTTCGCCGCGTTCAGGTTGTGGAAGGATACAGCGTTCTGCTGGGCGTCACCCCTGATCTGGACGGAGGCGTTGTTGTTGTTCTGGATAGCATCCGGGTCGTCATCGTTGAAGACTACCTGTAGGGAGAGATCAACGTAGTTATCCGCCACCTGGAAGGTGTCCTGGTGGATGTCAACGTCTTCCGCTGTTCCGTCCGCAAGGGCCAGGTTTGCGGACTGGTTAGCGGCGGAGTTCGAGATGTTCATGACGGAGAAGGCGAGTATGTCCTTCTGGGCCTGGTCGTTGAGCTGGACCGAATCGTTGTTGTTGTTCTGGACCTCGTCAGGGTCGTCGTTGTTGATGATCACCTGTACACCTTTAGCGGTGACCTCCTGGAGGTCCTCCTCCGAGATCTCCTCCAAGGCGGAAGCGGGCAGGCTCAGGACACCCACTCCGAAGACAGCTGTGAGCAAAAGATGCTTCCTCATGGCTGCACCTCCTTTATGAGATTTCACTGCTGACCACCTATAACCTCGATCCTGATCTGCTTCACACCGCCCGACTCCTGAACCTCCGGGGACCCGTTGACCTTGGCTTCGTCCCACAGGATTATGTCGGGTCCGTTGTCCTCAGAGACCCTGACCTGCGGTGCGAAGCCGGAGACCACCTCGTCAAGCTCATCTTCTGTTATCACCACAGCGGCGATCTCTTGGGAAAAGGCGAAAACCAGCGTTCCGAGAAGTCCTACCAGAAACCTCCCCAGCATCCCGTTTTACAAAGAGCAAAGATCATGCCAAAAACCGCGGACCCGAAAACACTGAAGGAGCAGTACTTTGAAAAGCAACCTCCACGGGGAGCTGTTAACGGATTTAACAGCTGTAAATCTTTATAACAGGGAGGTAGCGAAGATGTCAACTTTTAACCCCCGGGGGAGTGTAGAGGGTGATAAAAGAAACGAACCAACTCCAAACAGTCTCATACTCAGCATTCTAAAGGAACCTCCTGTAAAACCTGCTGAGTCTGTGTTTTATAAGGTCTCATGAACCCACTCCGCGAAAAACCCCTTTTCAGCCCTGACATAATACGGTCCCGTCCGCACACACC
>JAUZRJ010000021.1 GCA_030950545.1 Aquificota bacterium
GACCTGATGTCACGAAAATCAAGGAGTATCAATGAGATCTTTCCGAAGTGCATGGCTCTAAGACTTCCCGAGATCCACCCCTTTTCGGTTGCCAAGGAGCCGGGCGGGAGATCCTCTCCCGCTATTGTCAGTCAAAGGATAAACGAAATCTCCCGAAATTTCAATATGATCTCCGTCATATTTTCTGGGTCATTCCATGAAGTAGCCGAACATCCTCACGAGGTCTGGTCTCCTCCTCCAGGCTTCCTTTACCTTCACCCAGAGCTCAAGGTAAACCTTCCTTCCCGTGATGAGTTCAAGCTCCTCCCTTGCGAGCTTGCCTATCTGCTTAAGCCTCTGGCCTCCCTTGCCTATGATGATCGGTTTGAGGTTCTCCCTGTCCACTATTATCTCACCCCTTATGACGAGCACGTTCGGGTCCGCATCCCCGGGTTTTATCTCGTTTATAACGACCGCTATTGAGGTGGGGACCTCCTCGTAGGTGAGCATCATGGCCTTTTCCCTGACTATCTCCGCTGCCAGGAGTCTCAGGGGAAGGTCCGTTATCATGTCCTCCGGGAACAGGGGATCACCTTCGGGGAGGTAGTTTAAGATAACCTTCTCAAGCTCGTCTAGGTTTGAACCCTTCAGGGCGCTTATGGGAACTATCTCTTTTATCTCCGGGTGCTTTTTATGGATCTCCTCTATCAGCGGGAGGACGTTCTTGGCGGGTCCTACCTTGTCTATCTTGTTTATGACCACCACGAGGGGCTTTTCCAAGGTGAAGGGTTTTATGTAGTTTGTGTAGACCTCCTCGTCTCTCTTCCTCCAGCCCTCCTCCGCGTCGATCATGAAGAGTATAAGGTCCGCGTCTTTGAGGCTCTGCTTTGCCATGTCCACCATAGCCTTCCCGAGTGCGTCCGACCCTTTGGGGTTATAGATCCCCGGAGTGTCAAGAAAGACTATCTGGGCCTCTCCGGGTATTGTCTTGACCCCGAGGACCCTTATCCGTGTCGTCCCGGGTCTGGGTGTGACTATGGACACCTTCCTGCCTATCATGTTGTTAAGAAGGGTGGACTTTCCCACGTTCGGCTTCCCGACGATGGCTACAAAACCTACCTTCATAGGGACTTCGCCTCCCTGATGAACTTCCTCACCTTCATTTTATCCTTAACTCCGGGCGATCTCTCAACTCCCGAGGAGACGTCCACGCAGTAAGGTCCGACCTCCTCAACCGCCCTCCTCACGTTTTCCGGGTTAAGGCCCCCCGCGAGGAAAACCCTGTAGCCCATCCTCACGACCTCCCTGGCGACCTCCCAGCTGAAGGTTCTTCCGGTCCCTCCGTATGAGTCCTCCGAGTAGGTGTCAAGGAGGACAGCGTACGCCCCTTTCCACTCCTCAAGACCTTCGGGAACTCTGTTTTTTACCCGGAAAACCTTTATGACCTTGTCCGCACCCGCGTCCTTCACAAGGTCGGGACTCTCCTCCCCGTGGAGCTGGACAAGGTCAAAACCTAGGTCCAGGGCTTTCAGGATATCATCCCTGGACGGGTTCACGAAAACCGCGACCTTCGGGACCCCTTCCCCTATCCTTATAAGCTCCTTGACTTTCTCCCAGCCAGCATATCTCGGGCTTTTCGGGTAGAGGATAAACCCGAGGTAGTCAGCCCCTGAACACACCGCGGCCTCCACATCCTCCGGCCTCTTAAGCCCGCAGATCTTGACCTTTACCATCTTCACATCTCCTCAGCGCCCTTTCGATCATCCTCAACATGTTCTCATAATGAAGCCCCTTCCAGAAGAGGGCGTCGCACTTTTGACAGTAAGTGAAGTCGTAGGCGGCCTCATAGGCCTTTGGCGGTATCCTTTCCTTGAAGTCCTCCTTGTTGACGGGTTTAAGATCTCCACCGCAGTAGGCACATCTGTTCAGCTTAAGAACGGGTTCTATACCCAGCTCCTTAAGGACGGTGCAGATCTGGAGCTCCCAGTCCTGGCGCGGAACAACTAAGAACCTCATCCCGAGATTCCTGAGTGTCCTCTCCCACCTTCTTGAGGTCGTTATGAAGACCCTTTCCCTGTTCGCGATAAGGTCCCTGAGGTTTACTGGACCCTCAAGAACCTTCACCTCATAACCGAGGAACCTAAGCCACTTGGCAAGCTTACTCAAATTATTCTCGAGCAGGAATTTCATATATTTATTTTTAATGATCCGAGACCACAGAAAGACAGCCCTGATCCACAGGGGAAGGGAGATAACCTACAGGGAGTTAATAGACCACATAAACAGTTTCGCCAACCTCACAGACGTCCTGCCGGACGAGAGGGTGATGATAGTCTCCGAGAACAGGCCCGAGTGGGTCTACGCACTCTACGGGACCTGGAAGAGGGGCGGGGTGGTTGTTCCCGTTGACTTTCTCTCAACTCCCGAGGAGATAGCCTACATAATAAGGGACTCCGAACCAAAGATCGTCTTCTGCTCGGAGACAACGAGGGAAAACGCGGAGCAAGGTATCAGGATATCGGGGAGGAAGGTAGACCTTGTTAACTTCGACAGGGTCACCTTACCGAGACCCGTTGAGAAGAGCGTAAGCAGGGAGAGGGACGACCTGGCCCTCATCCTCTACACATCTGGTACGACCGGAAAACCCAAAGGTGTCATGCTCACCTTCAAAAACCTTAAAACCAACATAGACGGAGTTGTGGACGCGGGGATAGCGGGCAGGGATGACAGGACCCTCGCCATACTTCCCTTTCACCACGCCTACCCCCTCATGGTCACGCTCCTGGTTCCCATGTACATAGGGGCTACCGTTGTGTTCCTTGACAGGCTGACCCCCGAGGACATAATGGACAAGCTCAAAAGGTACAGGATAACAATCCTCGTAGGAGTCCCGAGGCTGTACACCCTCTTCCACAGGAGGATAATGGAGGAGATAAACTCAAAGGCTCTGGCGAGACTCCTGTTCAGGCTCATGAGGTCCGTAAAATCCGTTAGGATCAGAAGGTTTGTCTTCAAAAGGGTTCACGAAGCCTTCGGCGGAAACATAAGGTACTTCGTAAGCGGTGGTGCGAAGCTCGACCCTGAGATAGCGGAGGACCTCATGACCCTGGGTTTTACGGTGATAGAAGGCTACGGACTGACCGAGACATCACCTATAGTCACCTTCAACCCTCCCGAAAGGATCAAGGTCGGGTCCGCGGGCGTTCCCATAAAGAACGTCTTTGTGAAGATCTCCCCGGAAGGTGAGATCCTGGTCAAGGGCCCGAACGTGATGAAGGGTTACTGGAGGAAACCGGATGAGACCGCAAAGGTGATAAGGCACGGGTGGTTTCACACGGGGGACCTCGGATACATGGACGACGAGGAGTACCTTTACATAACGGGAAGGAAGAAGGAGATAATAGTCTTGGGGACGGGAAAGAATGTCCACCCTGAGGAGATAGAGAACCTCATACTCAGGGAGTCCGAACTTGTGAAGGAGGTGGGTGTCTTTGAGCTGAACGGGAAGATCCACGCTGTTATACATCCTGATTTTGAGAAGGTGAAAAGGTCCGGTGTTGTGAACCTTCACGAGACTATAAAGTGGGAGGTGGTAGACAGGGTAAACAGGAAACTGCCCGAGTGGAAGAGGATAGCGGGTTTCAGGATAACCGAGAACGAGCTCCCGAAAACGAGACTGGGAAAGTTGAGGAGGTTCCTCCTTCCGGATATCTACAGCAGGGAGGAGGTGGAGAAGAAAGAGGAGGAAGACCTCTCGGTGCTTAACACGGAAGAGGGCAGGATAATAGGGGATTTCCTCAAGAAGCTGACAGGCCTCGATATCCTTCCCTCCCACCACATAGAGCTGGACCTTGGCCTTGACTCCCTCGGGAAGGTCGAGCTGACCAGCTTTCTGGAAAAGACCTTCGGCGTTTCTCTCACCGAAGAGGACCTCTCCTCCCACAGCAGGGTCAGGGACCTCATCGAGTTTGTAAGATTCAGAAAGGAAAAGGTGGAGACGGGAACCCTCACCTGGAAGGACATACTCGAAAAGGCGGAGCCTTACACGCTCCATGACCACAGGGTTGTTTTCTGGCTTGGACGCAGGGTCCTCAGGGTCTTCTTCACCCTCTACAACAGGGTTGAGGTGTCGGGAACGGAAAACCTTCCCCAGAAGCCCTTCATAATAGCACCCAACCACGTAAGCTACCTTGACGCCTTCGTTATAGCGTCCGTCCTGCCGGAGGAAGTCGCAAGGGACACTTACTTCCTCGGGGAGGAGGTCTTCTTCAGAAACCCGATCACCTCCCTTTTCGGGAGGCTGGCACACGTTATAACGGTGAACATCAACAGGGACCTAAAAGGGTCCCTCCAGAAGGTCAGCTGGGCCCTGAGGATGGGTAAGGTGGTGGTCATATTCCCCGAGGGTGCAAGGACGAGGACGGGAGACCTCATGGAGTTCAAGAAGGGAACCGCGATAATAAGCAGAGAACTCAACATACCCGTAGTTCCAACAGCCCTGATAGGCCTTTACGAAGTTATGTCTGTGTACGACAGGTTTCCCAAACCGAAAAAGATCAGGGTAGTTTTCGGAGAACCCCTTTATCCTGAGGGTAAAAGCTATGAGGAGATAACCCAGGAGATGAAAAAAAGAGTAGAAACTCTCTTAAGAGAAAGCAGGTTGTAGGTGAAAATGAGACTAACTATATTATTTAGCTGATGGGCGTTGATCTGAGCGAGATAAAAAACGAGTTTAAAAAGTTCCTCAAGAGAAAAAACATGAAGGTGACCCAGAGCAGGCTTGACCTCATAGATCTCATAGCGGACTACGGGAAGCACTTCGAGGTTGAGGAGCTCGTGAACTGGATAGCGAGCAGGACGGACAGGAGCGTGTCCAGGTCCACCATATACAGGACAATAAAGTTACTTCAGGAGTTTGGAGTGATTAAGGAGGTCATAAAGCTAAGCAACAGAACCATATACGAGTTCGTGGTCGGTAAAGCCCACCACGACCACCTCGTCTGTGTGGAGTGCGGGAAGATAATAGAGTTCGTCAACGAGGACATAGAGAAGCTTCAGGACGAGGTCTGTGAGGAATACGAGTTCCAGCCCATTCACCACAGGCTCGAGATCTTCGGGATCTGTTCCGAGTGCAGGAAGAAGAAGTAACATATATCAGATGGTCTACAGGAGAAGGGTCCAGTTCTATGAGACGGACGCCCAGGGGATAGTTCACCACTCCAACTACTTCAGGTACTTCGAAGAGGCAAGGGGCGAGTACTTAAGGAGCCTCGGGATCCCGTACAGCAGGTTAAGGTCTATGGGTTACGAGGTCGTTCTCATAGAAGCCTCCTGTACCTTCAGAAAGCCCCTTCTGTACGACGAGGAGGTGGAGATAGACCTTGAGATCACACACATGAACAGGTACACCTTCACATTCAGCTACAAGGTTACGGTGGGAGGCGATCTGAGGGCGGAGGGAAGGACAAAGCACTGCGTTCTCAGAGAAGGCAGGATAGTTTCCCTCCCCGAGGAGATCAGGGACAGAGTTCTCCAGGGGAGGTCAGCCCCATGATCCCGAAACTGCTGGTATTCTTGGAGGTGGTTATCATGAGCTTAGCCCTGGCTCAGGACCTTTACATAAGGAACCTCCCCAACGGTGCGAAGCTCATAGTGAAACCACGGGAGGACACGGAGGCGGTCGCCATCCACGTCTGGTTCAGGGTCGGCTCCGCTTACGAGAAGTACGATGAGAAGGGAATGGCCCACTTTCTCGAACACATGCTCTTCAACGGGTCCGAAAAGTACCCTTACGGAGAGATAGAGAGGATCATAGAGAGCCTCGGCGGGAACATAAACGCCGGGACCTCCAAGGACTTCACCTACTACCACGTGGAGATAGCGTCCCCCTACTGGAAGACCGCACTCGAGGTCCTCTACCAGCTTACGATGAAGGCCCTCCTCAGCGAGGATATGATAGAGAAGGAAAAGCCGATAGTGATAGAGGAGTTAAGGCGTGGTAAGGACAACCCGTCAACCGTACTCTGGGAAACGTTCGAGAAGACCGCCTACAAGGTCTCACCCTACAGGTTCCCCATAATAGGCTTTGAGGAGACGATCTCCAGGTTCACGAGGGACCAGATCCTGGAGTTCTACAGGAACTTCTACCAGCCCAGGAACATGGCGGTCGTGGTTGTCGGGAAGGTGGACCCCAAGGAGGTGGAGGAGGAGGTCCTGAAAACCTTCGGAAGCGAGGAGGGAAGACCTGTCCCGAAGGTAACCATACCCGGAGAACCCGATCAGATAGGTCCCAGGTTCGAGAGGATAGAGGACCCGAGGGTTGAGAAGGCTTACTGGATAATAGGCTGGAGGGTCCCTCCCATAGCGAGGACCGACTACTACGCCCTCATAGTCCTCGACGAGATCCTAGGAGACGGGAGGACATCCGTCCTGTACAGGGAGCTGAAGGAGAAAGGACTCGTCTACTCCTACTTCTCCGGAGACCTGGGAAGACCCAGGGACAACTTCTACGTTATAGGTGCCACCTTTGATCCCGGAAACTACGAGAAGGTAAAGACGAGGGTCCTGGAGATCCTGAGGGAGCTCTACGAAGGCATAACGGAAGACCGCGTTGAGGAGGCGAAGAAAAGAGTAATAAACTCCAGGATCTTCGAAGAGGAGAGGGTGGACGGAGAGGCTTACGACATCG
>JAUZRJ010000022.1 GCA_030950545.1 Aquificota bacterium
AGGCACGAGCCTTCACCGGAAGACACCCTTATGAGGAACGAGGGGAGTATCCCTTCTTTTCGGAGGATGATCCTAAAGGTAGTCCGTCTCCCCGCAAAGACCCTGGGAGGGGGTATCAGGGTTATCTTTATGCCCCTCAGGTTCAGTAGTGAGCTGAGACCTGAAACCAGCATAACGGAGAGCATGGAAGATACGAGTATGTAAAGGAGGTTGTTCCCCGTGTTTGCTGCAGCAACGCCGAGGAACACGGTAACACCTATGAATACGCTCCCCGACCTCTTTATCTTCACCTTCATCTTCTTTTCAGCAGGTTATCCCCCAGTATGTTGAAGGCAAGAACAGTTACGAATATGGCCATACCGGGGGAAAGCAACCAGGGGAAGGAGGAAAGAACGTTAATGTTCCTCACCTCCGACAGCATGTTTCCCCAGCTCGGTTCTGGCTCCTGTATGCCAAGCCCGAGAAGGCTCAGCGCAGCCTCACCGAGTATGTAGGCGGGAACGGAGAGGGTAGCGGAAACTATCAGGTAGTAGTAGGTGTTAGGAAGCACATGTTTCCTCAGGATCCTGAAGGTTCCCGCCCCGTAGGTCTTTGCGGCGAGCACAAACTCCCTCTCCCTGATGGACAGAACCATACCCCTCACAACCCTTGCGAGCCCGGCCCATCCGAGGAGGGAGAGTATGAACACTATCATCAGAAATATCTGTCCGCTCGTCATCTCTAAGGGGAATACCGCCCTCAAGGACAGAAGCAGGTAGAAGGTCGGAATGGACATGAGGACTTCCACCATCCTCATTATCACCGCGTCCGTTTTCCCGCCGAAGTACCCGGATATACCCCCCACAACCGCACCTATGAAGAACGTCACCAGGATGCCGATCACCGCCACCCCGAGTGAGTACCTGGCGCCGTATATGATCCTGGAGAGGACGTCCCTCCCGAGCTTATCCCCTCCCAATAGGTACAGCCTGCAGGGTTTCTCCACACCTATGAACCTGAAGCCGTACTCGGTTTTTGTGAAGAACCTCAGCCTGCAGGAGATGGACCTGTCCTCCTCGTAGACCTTAAAAAGGGGGTCCTTGAGCACATAAGGGTGTATGTAGGGAAAGGTGAGCTTTCCGTCCTTGAAGATGTGGATTCTGGTGGGCGGGTGGTAGGGAGCTTTTCTGTTCTGCAGGTCGTAAGGGTATGGAGCGAAGAAGTCCGCGAAGACCGTCAGGATCACGAGGACAGCTATAACGGTCAAGGAGAACCTTACTCCCCAGCCCATATGCTATAATCATTCTAAAACAGAAGGAGGAGGACCATGAGGATCACCCTGAGCGTGATAAAGGCGGATATAGGAGGCTACGTGGGACACTCCAGCACACACCCGGACGTGGTGGGGAC
>JAUZRJ010000023.1 GCA_030950545.1 Aquificota bacterium
TCTACGATAAGAACCCTGAGTCCGTGGGGGCGATAAACTCCGGAAAGCACCCCTACGTTCAGGGAGTAGAACTTCCGGACGGCATGAGGGCGACCACGTCCCTGAGAGATCTGGAGGATTCTGACTATCTCGTCTGCGCCCTCCCGACCCAGGTGGTGGGTGAGGTGTTTTCGGGCCTTGACCTGAAGGGGAAGGTTGTTATAAACGCATCCAAGGGTATTGAGAAGGGCACATTCAGGAGGGTGAGCCAGATAATAAAGGACATAGATAAGGACGCTGTGGTTTTAGCCCTTTCGGGACCTTCCTTTGCGGAGGAGGTGTCCCGCGGACTCCCGACCGCTGTGGTCCTGGGTTACGAGAGAGACAGGAGGATAGCGGAAAGGGTGAGGGACCTCTTTAACTCGGAGACCTTCAGGGTCTACCTGAACGACGATCTGGTCGGTGTGGAGCTGGGCGGTGCTCTTAAGAACGTGATGGCTATAGCGTGCGGTATATCCGACGGTCTCGGTTTCGGTCACAACGCAAGGGCAGCACTCATAACGAGGGGCCTTCTGGAGATGACCAGGATAGGTGTCAGGTTCGGTGCGAAGAGGGAGACCTTCTTCGGTCTGTCGGGAGCGGGGGACCTGATACTCACCGCGACCTCGGACCTCTCCAGAAACAGGACCTTCGGCCTGCTTCTCGGGAAGGGTATGAGCCCCGAAGAGGCCCTTGCCAGGATAGGTCAGACGGTTGAGGGTGTTGAGACGGTGAAGGCCCTGAAGCCCGTGATCGACAGGGAGAACATCTACGCACCCATAACTAACGCGGTCTACCAGGTGGTGGTTGAGGGGAGGGACCTGAAGGCGGTTCTGAGGGAGATGCTCCTGAGGACTCCTGGAGAGGAGTTCTGTCTGTAAGCTCACCCGGAAAGAAGAAAGAACCGCAGTTCTCGCACACCCAGACCCCACCGCCACAGCACTCCGCTACCGAGAGGAGGCTTCCGCACAGAGGGCAGAACTCACTCACCGCAGACCTCTTTCAGGTCCTCTATGTACTCCTTTATCATCTTAAGGTAGTTCTTGAACCTCTCACAGCTTATCTCTCCCCTTTTCAGAGCTTCCCGCACACCGCAGTCAGGCTCCCTCGTGTGGGTGCAGTCGGGATACCTGCACTCGTATCTCAGAAACTCCCTGAAGTAGTTCTTTACGTCCCTTTTCCTCACAAACTCAAGGACTTCCACCCTGGAAAAGCCCGGGGTGTCCCCGAGGTAGGAGTTCTTCCCGAAGGGAAGGAGCTTCACACCCGTAGTTGTGTGCCTGCCCCTGTCGGTTTTTTCACTGATCTCCCGGGTTTTTAGGTCCGCTCCCGTCAGCCTTTTCAGGATCGAGCTTTTCCCTACTCCCGAAGGTCCTGCGAGTATGCAGATCTCGCCCCCCACCAGATCCACAACCTTCTCAAGACCCTCTCCCGTCTCCGCACTCACGTGGACGACCTCGTAGCCCGCGGAGGAGTACACCCGTGTCCAGTATCCGAGCTCTCTCCTTCCCTCCTCCCCGAGCAGGTCCACTTTGTTAAAGACTATCACAGGCTCACACCCGACGTGGTCGTAAACGACCAAGAGACTGTCCAGGAGATAGCTGTCGAACTCGGGCTTTTCTATGGTCATAACGCATATGACCCTGTCAACGTTGGCTATGGGCGGTCTTATGAGTACGTTCTTCCTGTCTTTAAGGTCCTCTATGGCGAAGGTCTCCCCGTTCACCTCCTCCCCCAGAACCCTGTCGCCCGCGTATATCCTTGTCCTTTTAAGAACTTTACCGCGGGGTACACCCCTGAGGTATTTACCGTCCTCGGTTCTGACCTTTATCAGCTGTGCTACCCTTTCTACTACAAGCCCTTCCTTCAACCTGAAAAATATTCTACTAAAGGGTGATGAGGTCGAGGCCTATGGAGGATAGGGGTTCACCCCTTCCGTTCTTCACGACGACTATGTTCTCGAGCCTAACACCGAACTTTCCGGGAAGGTAAACCCCCGGCTCAACGGTGAACACCATGCCCTCCTCTATTACCCTGTCCGCGTCCTCACCCCTGTGGTAAACCCTCGGGTACTCGTGGATCTCAACGCCTATACCGTGACCGGTCGAGTGGGTGAAGAACCTTCCCAACCTCTTTCCGCTTATGTACTCCCTGGCGGTTCTGTCCACATCGCCTATCCTGTTCCCGGCCTTAACCTTTTCGAGGGCAAAGAGGTGCGCGTCCCTGACAACCGTGTACACCTTCAAAAACTCAGGGTCGGGCCTCCCGAGGAAAAGCGTCCGGGTGAAGTCCGTGCAGTAGCCATCCCATATTAGGCCCATGTCTATGAGCAGGGGTTCACCGTGCTTTATCCTCTTTCCCGAAGTCTCCCAGTGGGGTATAGCGGACCCCTCTCCTGAGGCAACTATCGCGGGAAAGCTCTCTCCCGAGGCTCCCTCCCTGAAGATCCTGTCCACTATGAACCTTCTCACCTCAAGCTCCGTCATCCCAGGCTGTACGAACTCAAGTAGCTCTCTGAATATCCTGTCACTCCTGCTCACGCCTTCTTTCATCCTCTCTATCTCTTCCCCCGTCTTCACAACCCTTATGTCCCTGAGGAAGCTGGAATAGCCGACCCACTTTATCCTTGTGCTTCTCAGAGCCCTCCTCAGATCACAGCTCACCCTGTCGCTCTCGTAACCAACCCTGCGTGCACCTATCTCCTTCAGGAAGTTCTTTATGAACCTGACCGTCCTGCCCTTTATCAGAACGACCTCCCAGCCTTTTAGCTCGCTTTTTGCCCTTTCGTAGTACCTGCTGTCCGTAATGAGATATCGGGAGGTAGGTGTGAGGACGACGTATGCGTGGGTGGATCTGAAGCGGGACAGGTAAAAGACGTTTGCCTGAGATGAGAAGAGGAAAGCGTCAAGGCCTTCCCTCTCTATCCTTTCCTGAACTTCTCTTACCTTCATGACTTTATAATTTAAGGCCTGTGGGAGGGTAGATGATGAAGGTGCATATGGTAAGGGCCGTACTCTTTCTCCACGCTTTCCCTTTAAGTAGCGACATGTTCACCTACCAGTTTGAGGCCCTTGAAAGGGAGGGCATACCCTACATAGCCCCCGACTACCCGGGCTTCGGGTGTGAGCCTGCACTTCCGGGGGAGCTCACCGTGGAGAGGTTGACAGACTGGGTGGTCTCAAGGATAGCGTCCCTTGGCGTCAGGGAGGTCGTTCCCGTGGGGGACAGTATGGGAGGGTACGTGATCTTCGACATGGTGAGGAGGTACAGGGAGATACTGAAGGGAGCGGTATTTGTGGCGACGAGGGCGGAGGCGGACACGGAAGAGGCGCGGACGCAGAGGTACAAAACCGCGGAGAGGGTTATGAAGGAAGGGACGGGATTCCTCGTAGACCTTATGCTCGAAAACCAGACGTCTCCCGCCACTAAGAAGGACAGGAAAAAGATGGAACTGCTCAGGTCCATGATGGAGAGGGCAACTCCGGAGGGTGTGG
>JAUZRJ010000024.1 GCA_030950545.1 Aquificota bacterium
GAGCTTACCATCTTCTTCAGGCTCTCGGTTATTATGGGGCAGGCTGAGGTACAGTGGGTGTATATGGGGCTCAGTATCACGGGTTTCCCCTTGAGGGAGTAGAGGTTAAACTCCTCACCCTCCGAGTCAACCAGAACCACGTCCGGAACCTGCTTGCCCAGGGTCCTGCTCTCGTTGGGAGGTATGCCTGTTCCTCCGGTCTGGGCGTAGGAAAAAAGAAAAAGGAAAAAAAGGGGGACGAGGGGAGCCAGAAAACGCATCTTACCTCTCCTCCTTAAGAGAAAGTTTCTCATCAGGCTGGTTCTGGGTCTGCTGGAGCTGTTTCAGTGGTACGGGGTACTGTTCGTTGTAGGCGGGTGAGTTGTGGAAGACTCCCCTCTGGGTAACATCGTAAAGAGGGGGTATGTAGGAGAGGACCGCAAGAACTACCGCGGCAACGGTCCAGCCCTTAAGGTTGTCCAGAACGGGTGTCGGAGCGTCATGGTAAGCCTGAGCGATAGGAAACTCAACGGTAGCCTCTCTTACCTTAGGTGCAAGGAGGGTCCCGAAGAAGGCTATTAGAAAGAGGACGAAGCCTATCCCGAGCAGGGCACCGCCGACTACGGAGAGCTGGGCATAGCCTACCCATTCGGGTCTGTAGAGGGGTGAGTCGGGATTAAGGTAGGTGAGTCCTGCGTTCGTTCTCCCGGGAAAGCCCTCAAGGGCACCGCTGACCATCATAGCGTAGGAGAACATGAACATACCCTGCATCCAGAAGTAGGGGGCAAGTGCTGCTAGTCCTTTGAACTTCACATCCGTTCCCCTGAGCTTTGAGACCATGTAAAGGGACATACCGAGGAAAGAGAGCAGAACGAGACCACCTACGGTGGTGTGAAAGTGTCCGGGAACGTAAGCTGTGTTGTGGACGGTTAGGTTCAGGTTGTAAGAGGCGTTGACTATTCCGGTTATACCGCCGAAGAAGAAGAGGACAAGACCCGCAAAGAGGTAGGAGAAGAGCCACCTGTCCCCTTCAAGCCTCAGGTAAGGAAGCCTTGTCCACCAGTAGAACTTGGAGTTCCTGACCGATGGGTCCTCAGCCTTTGCGCTGTACTCAAGGGAAGCGGCTACGGTAAAGGCGGTTATAAGGCTCGGGAGGGCAACGCAGAAGGTAAATATAGCGTGTATGAGCTTCCAGGTATTGCTTATCCCCGGCTCGGTAAACTGGTGGTGAAGACCGACCGGCAGGGAGAAGAGCAGGAACAGGATGAAGGCGAGCCTTCCCGCAGGGTCCGAGTAGAGCTTTCCCTTTTCGGAGGCTATCTTTGGGAGCATGGTGTAGAGCATCACGTAGGCTGGTAAAAGCCAGAAGTAAACGACGGGGTGTCCGAAGAACCAGAAGAGGGTTCTTGCGAGGAGGGGGTTTATCTCATCAACCCAGCCGACCGAGAGGGGGAAGAGCTGGAAGAGTATCTCAATGGCAACAGGAGCTATCATTATCGTCCAGAGCGTGTGGTTGACCAGAACTCCAAAGACAGCGAGAGGTATCTTCTGGTCCGGGTTTTCCCTCTTCCAGGCTACGGCGTTGGGAATCCAGTCAAAGAAGAAGGGGAGGAGCGACCCGACAACGAGAAGAACAGCACCTATGTAAAAGGTCCAGTGGGCTATGAGGGGTGGGTAGAAGGTGTAGAGAACGGTCGCCTTCTTGGTAAACATAGCCCAGGCTGCCATCAGTGTGCCACCCACCATCATCAGCCAGGCGAGCCACTGTACCCCGGGTCTGAGGGGCTTTTTCAGGGCGTAAAGCACAACTCCGTTTCCGAAGGCAACAGCGAAGAAGGTCGTAAAGACTATAGCGTTTATAACTCCGTGGAGGGTAAGCCCCTGATAGTAGTCAATACCGAGAAAGGAGTCAGCCTTTATGATCCCTGCCCTGTAGAGGACCTGCATAACGCCGTGATACACACCGAAGATGAGCAGAAGCAGTGGGAAGACTATCTCACTCAGGATAATGAACCTTATGCTTCCCTCAACTCTCATCACCTTACCTCCTACTTAACAACTATCTTTGCCTGCATGGCGTGGTGCCCAACACCGCAGAACTCATGACAGACTACATGGTAAACTCCAAGCTTCGTGAACTTGTACCTGGCGTAGTTCACCGTCCCGGGGATAGCCATCAGGTTCACCGTAGTCCCGTTTATGTGCATGCCGTGAACCACGTCCGCGGAGGTCAGGTATATATCCACCGTTGAGCCCGCGGGTATCTCTATCTCCTGCTTACCCCTGTCAAGGTCAAACAACCACATCTTCGCAACTATGTGTAGCTCATACCTTCCTTCCGCATGCTTTATGAGCTTGCCTTCTGTAAAAGGCCTCACATCCGTTACACAAGTCGGCAGGTCTATATCCAAACCCTTTGATGCATAGACTATTAGAGCCATAAAAAAGACGAGAAGACCTACAGACAAGTACAGAGCTTTCTTTTCAGCTTTGTCCATATCTGTTACCTCCTTTCAAGAAGAAGCAGGTACGTGAGTAACCACAGGAACGCATAAAAAGCGACGAAAAGAAGGAAAAAACTCACCGCACCTTTTGGAAAGAACTTTTCCTCTCCCTTCATGGTCCGACACCTCCGGTTAGTTAGTCCTTTCTAATAAGATCTTAAGTTAGTACACACAAACTTTCAAGCCCTAATTAAAATGATTTAAGGGTCAAAAATTCATAATTTTTTAAAAAAGGGAGCCCCAAAAGGGGCCCAAGAAGGACGGCTCAGGAGGTTGCTCGGATCTAAAAGGTGGGAGGTGCCCCGTACTTGTAGGGGTGGTAATCGGGTTCTACCTTGGGAGGCTTTTCACCGAAGTTGTCCACGGGAGCGGGGGAGTCTATCCTCCACTCAAGGGAGGGCGACTGCCACGGGTTGGCGGGAGCCTTCTCACCGCTGGTTATACCCTTAACTATACCTATCAGGAAGACCAGAACTCCGAGACCCAGTATAAGAGCCCCAACGGTGGATATCTGGTTAAGGACTACCCACTCGGGTATGGGGGGATAGTCCGGATACCTCCTCGGCATACCTATGAAGCCAGCAACCATCTGGGAGAAGTAAAAGATGTTCGCTCCTATGAACACAAGCCAGAAGCTTATCTTACCGAGGTTCTCAGGGTACATCTTCCCTATCACCTTGGGGAACCAGAAGATAACCGCTCCGAATATACCCAGGGTCAGGGCCATCCCCAGGACGTAGTGGAAGTGGCCCACCACAAAGAGTGAGTCGTGGACCCCGAGGTCTATGGCGACCATAGCGTTAGGTATGCCGGTGAGACCGCCTATGAGGAACATGAAGATACCGCCCAAGGTATAGAGCATAGGAGACCTCAGGATTATAGCACCGCCATGGAGTGTGGCGACCCAGTTGAAGATCTTGACTCCTGTGGGAACCGCAACCAGGACCGTGGTGTAGGACATCAGGACCCTTGCCCAGTCGGGAACCCCGGAGGTGAACATGTGGTGTATCCAGACTATGAAGCTGATCACCGTGATGCCCCATATCGCGAACACCATCGACTTGTAACCGAAGATGGGCTTTCTGGCGAAGGTGGACAGGATCTCAGAGTAGAAACCGAATATAGGAATTATCATCACGTAGACCGCAGGATGGGAGTAGAACCAGAAAACGTTCTGGTAAAGGAGCGGGTCTCCTCCGAGTGCTGGGTTGAAGAAGTTGGTCCCGAGATACCTGTCCAGGAAGAGCATGGTCACAGCACCCGCGAGGGACGGAACTCCTATGAGCTGTATGACGTTTGCGGCGATCAGGGAGTGTACGTATAGGTTTGTGTTCCAGAAGCCTATGCCGGGCGCCCTCATCCTTATGTAGGTCGTTATGAAGTTAACAGCTGTAGCTATTGAGGAAACTCCGAGGAGGTGTATGGCGAACACGTAGTAGGCGGTAACCCCCGCATCCGCGTGGGCCGCGTAGGGAGGGTATCCCGTCCACATCATCTTTATGTGGTTGCCGGGTATGAGGGTGAGAAGGACTATAACGCTTGCTCCGAAGAAGGCCCAGTAGCTGAGGGCGTTGAGCCTGGGGAAGGCCACGTCCCTTGCCCCTATCATCAGTGGTAGCAGGAAGTTACCGAACCCCCCTATGTGGGCGGCTATGGCCCACCACAGGAGCATCACCGCACCGTGTCCTGTGAGGAGGTAGTTGTAAAAGCCCGGGCTTACCACCTGAAAGCCTGGTGAGTTTTGCTCGAACCTTATCAGGAGACCGAACAGACCCGCTACTATGAAGAACACAAGACCTGTTGTGAAGTAGAGGATACCTATCTTCTTGTGGTCGGTTGTGAAGATCCACTCCTTAAGCCCTGCTGAGAACCAGGGGACAGCAACAGCCTCTCTCATCTCACCGCACCTCCTTTATATGTTCTCCCCTGCTTCCTTCTTAGCCAAGTCTGAACCGCCCCTGAGCCACAGGGCAAACTGCTCGGGCGGGACCACCTTCAGCTTGGCGAACATGTGGGAGTGGCCCGTCCCGCAGAACTCCCTGCAGAAGACCCAGTACTCACCTGGCTTGTTGATCTGGAACCAGAGGTAGGTGATCCTTCCCGGAACCGCATCCTCCACTATCTTGGCAGGCATCACGTAGAAGGCGTGTATAACGTCCATGGAGGTCAGGAGTACCTTTATGGGTCTTCCCGCTGGGACGACTATCTTCTGCTCTTCAGGAGTTTCGTAGCTCGTCGGGTTATAGGCGGTCACAACGGTCCTTATAGTGTTCCCCTGATCGTCCAGATACTCGACCTGCCATCCCCACATAAAGCCTGTGACCTTCAATGTCATGGCGCCTTCGGGAACGGTTCTCTGCTTTTTGAACACCGCGAAAGAGTACGTGGCCAGGACCAGAACCACTATGGTGGGGACTATTGTCCAGAGGGCTTCAAGACCCCAGTGGCCGTGCTTCTCGTGGTCTCCGACCTCCCTTTCACCCGGCTTGAACCTGTACTTGAAGATGAAGTAAAGTCCGGGAATTGCGGTTACCGAGTAGATGACCACAGCCACAACGAGCCAAACGATGACCGCCTCGTTCCACCACTTGGCGGGATAGGCCAGTACCTGGTCCATAGCCTACACCTCCCTTTTTACTAACCTGCCCGATATAAGGGCAAAGAGGGCGACGCCCCCGAAGAGGGCAAAACCTATACCTCCGAAGATCACGGTCGGGCTTATAACAAAGGTGCTCCTCGAAGGGTCATAGGTATAACAGACGAGAAGGGCGAGGTCCACAAGGGAGTTCAGGGAGACCTTTCCACTGCTCGCCTCAGTAAGGGCTATCCTCACGTCCTTCTCTTCGGGGTTCACACCGAACAGGTAACGGGTGATACGTCCCTCCGGAGAGATGAATATGTAAGCGTTGGGGTGAACGAAGGTTTTGTCCCTTTCAGAGTAGAAGAACTTAAAACCCACACTTCTGGTCAGCGTGTCTATGTCCTCGCCCCTCAAGAGGCCGAAGACCCAGTGGTCGGTAAAGGGTCCGTGGGCGGAAACAAACTTCCTCAAGTCATCAAGGGTGTCCTCCCTGTCAAAGGACAGGACGAGAACCCTGAAGTCCCTGTCCTTTAGGGAGGAGCTCTTTATCAACCTGTTCAGGCTGTCTATCCTCAACGGACAGGAACCCTCACACGTGTAGTAGGAAAGGAGCAGGATCGCGGGCTTGTCCCCTATAAGGTCGTAAACTCTCGTCCTTGTTCCGTCTTCCAGAAACACCTCCACATCAGCGACGAAGCTACCCAGGTATTTGCTCTCGTCTATCTTCAGTATGGACGGGTCGAAGAAGTCCTTCTTAAAGACCTGGGCTCCTCCGACAACCGTTGAGAAGGACAAACCCGCAAGAAGCAGAAGGAGCAGAACTCCCCTCATATCGCGGTGCTCCCGACGAGGTAGGCTGTTCCCGCGACGAGCATCCACATGACATCAACAAAGTGCCAGTAAACTGAGACACCCTTCATGACCGTCGGCTTTTCTTTTGTCATCTTCCCGCTTATCAGGAGCCACATGACATAGAGCTGGGCGAGCAGGCCCACGAGAACGTGAGAGGTGTGAAGACCTGTCAGGGAGTAAAAGCCCGTCCCGTACATGTTCGAGCTGAGGGTGAAACCTTCCGCCCAGAGGTGAGACCACTCCCTGACGTGAAGGATCACAAACAGAGCCCCAAGGATAAATGTCAGGAAGGTCCACATCAGAGCCTTTCCCGTGTCACCCTCCTCTTCGAGGGTTACCTCAGCTTTAAATATAGTAAAGCTGGATGCCCAGAGGATCAGGGTAAGTATACCCGCCATGGTCAGGCTCACACCCTCGGGGACCCATTTAGTCCACTCGTCCGCGTGGGTGGTCCTCGCCATCCAGAAAGCGGCGAACAGCGTTCCGAAGATGACTATCTCGTAGACCAGAAACGTAAACGTCCCAAGCCACCCGAACCCTACGTCCGACTCCCTCGTGAAGTGTTCGTTTGCCCAGCCCGCCACACCGATAAGTATGAGGACTAAGGCGACACCCCCAAGGATTAGTCCCGCAAGAGGTTTCTGGTAGTGGAAGAACAGGGTTATAGCTATAGGAACCAGGAGGGTCCCTATGCCGGTGGGCAAAGGCCACACACTCCACTCATGGTGGGCTTCATGGACAGCTCCCTGCGCCATCTCAGTCCCTCCTTAAAGTAAACATGTGTTCAAACCCCTGATATAAATCAGCTTGACATATATCATATAGCTCGGGCCCATGAAGTGCAAGTCTTTCTTGAAGAAAAATGAGTTCCAGGTAAGATTTTCACTTCTATAAAATTTGACAGTTTGGACTATAATTTAAAAGAGTTAGTACTTACTAAACAGAGCGGGAGGTGATGCCATGAGAAAGCGTGTGGTGATAGTGGGAGGAGGGATAGGAGGTCTCGCAACCGCTTACAACCTCAAGACGCTCTCTCCGGGCATCGAGATAACCCTTGTATCCGACAGGCCGTACTTCGGTTTCACGCCCAGCTATCCTCATCTCGCCATGGGTTGGAGGAAGGCTGAGGAGATAACGGTCCCCCTTGCCCCTCTGCTCCCGAAGTTCGGTATAGAGTTTATCAACGAAAGGGCGGAAAGGATAGACCCGGACAGCTGTAAGGTTTTCACAGAGAGCGGGAGGGAAATAGGCTACGACTACCTGGTCATAGCGACAGGTCCGAAGCTAGTGTTCGGGGCTGAAGGTATGGAACACAACTCCGTCTCCATATGTACCCTGGAGCACACCACAGGAGCGAAAAGGAAGTTCGAGGAGTTCTGCAGGGACCCAGGACCTGTTGTTGTGGGTGCCATACCTGGGGTTAGCTGTTTTGGGCCCGCCTACGAGTACGCCCTCATGATCCACCACGAGCTTGTGAAGAGAGGTCTCAGAAGAAAGGTCCCAATAACTTACATAACCTCAGAGCCCTTTCTGGGACACCTCGGTCTCGGTGGTGTGGGAAACTCCAGAAGGCTTATGGAAGACCTGTTTGCGGAAAAGGACATAAGTTATATAACCAACGTCAAGGTTACCGGGGTGGAAAAGGACAGGGTGGTTTACGAGGACCTGGGAGGGAGATCCCACGAGATACCTTCCAAGTTCACCATGATCATGCCGAGATTTGCGGGACCGGATGTGGTGGTTTCCGCGGGAGATAAGGTAGCACACCCCAAGAACGGTATGGTGACCGTAAACAGGTGTCTTCAGAACCCGACTTACAGCAACATCTACGGTGTTGGGGTTGTGGTCTTCCTGCCCCCCGTTGAAAAAACACCTGTTCCGACGGGGACGCCGAAAACAGGCCAGATGATAGAGGGTATGGCCAGGGCTGTTGCCCTCAACATAGTCGCGGATATGTCCAACTCGAGGGAGAGATACGCTCCTACCTTCGCTGCTATATGTATAGCGGACTCTGGAGAGGAGGGTGTCGGGTTCATCGCCAATCCCGTAATACCGCCGAGGGAGTGGGTGAAGGCCAAGAAAGGCAGGATCGTACGCTGGGCAAAGACAGCTTTTGAAAAATACTTCCTGTGGAAAATAAGGAGAGGTAATATATCACCCTGGTTCGAGGAGAAGTTCCTCGAGAGGGTCCTCGGCATAAGAGCGGTTGAACCCTGTGAAGTCTGATATACTTACAGTGATGACCGACACACGGGAACGCATACTCAGAGTAGGAGCCCAGATAATAGCCTACGAAGGCCTCAGGATGTTCACCGCAAAGAACATAGGTGAAAGGCTCGGTATATCCGACGCGGCTATATTCAAACACTTCCCGTCGATGGACGCGATAGCGGAGGAGATCGTATCCAGATACACGGAGGAGTGCTTGAGGAGGGTTGAGGAGGCCACAAGGAAGGGAACAAACGCCCTCGAGAAGCTCGACCTCATCCTGGAAGGCCATATGGACCTCCTGGAGGAGACAAGGGGTATAACCCCTATACTCTGCTTTGAGTTTTCGAGGAGCGGTAAGAAGAAGATAAGGCGCATGATCTTCGACTTTTTAAACACGTACGCGAGAAAGGTAAGGGACGTGCTTGAGGAGGGTATAACCGAAGGGACCATAAGGGAGGACATAGATACGGAGGAGGTGAGCTTTTTCCTGATCGGCTTTATGCAGGCGAAGGTTTTCCAGTGGTTCATAAGGGGCAGGAAAGGCAGGATCATAAGGGACAGGGAGACCGTCAAGAAGGTTATCATAGACGGCCTTAAAGCCTAACCGCCGACCCTGAACATCTCCACCTTTTTAGTCCTGCGGGTTATAAGCTCCCACCTCATCTCCGAGTACCTGTCCTCCCTTGACCCCCACACTCTCATCAGGAAGTCCGCTATCTCCTCATCGGTAGCCCCTCCCCTTATGAGCCCCTTCAGGTCAAAGCCTTCCGAGGCAAAAAGGCACGTGAACACCTTCCCGTCCGCGGAGATCCTCAGCCTGGAACAGTTACCGCAGAAGGGCATCGTTACAGACGCTATGATACCGACCGTAAGATCAAGGTCCCTGTATCTGAAGTTAATGGAGGTCTCGCTCGGGTCCTCCCTTCCCACCTCCTCGAGGTCATATCTGGTCCTCAGAGCCCTGAGGATCTCCTCCGCTGGGAATACCTTATCGAGGGACCACCCGTTCAGGGTCCCCACGTCCATGAACTCTATGAACCTCAAAACGAGACCCCTCTCCCTGCAGAACTCCGCGATCTCAGGTATCTCATCCTCGTTGAACCCTCTGACGACCACCGTGTTGACCTTCACAGGTTCGAGCCCCACACTTCTGGCCTCTTCTATTCCCTCGATCACTTTTCTGAGGCTCACGTCCCTCCCAGCCATATACCTGAACCTCTCCTCTCTGAGAGTGGGCAGGCTGACGGTAATACGTTTAAGGCCCGCCTTTTTCAGGCTTTCCGCCTTTTCCAGAAGGAGGTACCCGTTGGTGGTGAGGGCCACATCCTCCACACCTGTGTCCCTTAACATCCTTATGAGCTCCTCTATTCGGGACCTGATCAGAGGTTCACCCCCAGTTATCCTCACCTTTCTGACACCAAGACCTCTGGCTATCCTTACTACCCTTGCTATCTCCTCGAAGGAAAGGATCTCGCGCCTCGGGAGGAACTCTATCTTCCTGTCCTTCGGCATGCAGAAGAAGCACCTGAAGTTGCATCTGTCCGTTACCGATATCCTGATGTCCTTCAGAGGCCTCCCGAGTCTGTCCTTCAGCATATCAGGCTCCCAGGACCCACTCGCCCCTTCCCGATCTGAACACTTCCTTTTTCCATATGGGCACTCTTCTCTTCGTCTCGTCCACCGCATACCTGCAAGCTCTGAAGGTCTCCTCCCTGTGACCCCCGAACACGACCACCAGGAAGGAAGGCTCCCCTACGGGGACCACACCGATCCTGTGGTGTATGAAGACCTCTCTTACACCGAACTTCTCTATGGTCTCGTTCCTTATGATGTTCATGACCCTGACTGCCATCTCCGGGTAGGCCTCGTAATGGATCTCCTTCACGTCACCGTCTTCGGGAGCGCTCCTCGGTATACCCGTGAAGGTGACCACAGCACCGCAGGTTTCGGGAGGCCTGTAGGAGGAGAGTATCCTCTCAAGGCCGAACCACTCGTAGCCTATGTAGACCCGCGGGACCGAATATGTGACATTCATGTCATATAATTTATCTCCCTGGGCTCCTTTGACAACTTCGGGAGTTTTTTATATCTTTCAACTTAAAAAGGAGGGAGAACCCTTGGAAGGAACGGGTGTAGAGACAAAGGTCACGGAGGTAAGGCTCATAGACATAATCCAGAGGGCTGTCCAGCTCGACGCCAGCGACATACACCTCGCATCGGGAGCGAAGCCCGCGGTCAGGGTGGACGGCAAGATCACCTTCCTGGAAGATTTCCCCGTTCTCACGCCCGAGATGACCCAGAGGCTTGCCTACTCGGTCATGTCAGAACGCCACAGGAAGACCCTGGAGGAGAGGGGTCAGGTGGACTTCTCCTTCGGGGTTAAGGACCTCGGGCGCTTCAGGGCGAACGTCTTTTACCAGAGGAGCTCCGTTGCGGCCGCCTTCAGAAGGCTCCCGTTCAGGATAAGGGAGGTTAAGGAGCTCGGTCTGAGCGAGAAGGTCCTTGAGCTCTGCCACAGGAAGATGGGTCTCGTTCTCGTCACGGGGCCCACCGGGTCTGGTAAGTCAACGACCCTTGCCGCGATGATAGACTACATAAACAGGAACTTTCCCTATCACATAATAACCATAGAGGACCCCATAGAGTACATATTCCAACACAAGAAGAGCATAGTGAACCAAAGGGAGATAGACCAGGACGTTTACTCCTTTGCGGACGCCCTGAGAGCCGCTTTGAGAGAGGACCCGGACGTTATCCTCGTGGGCGAGATGAGGGACAGGGAGACCATAGAGACAGCTCTGAGGGCAGCGGAGACCGGACATCTGGTCTTCGGAACCCTTCACACCAACACCGCCATATCCACCATAACCAGAATAGTGGACATATTCCCTGCGGAACAGCAAGAACAGATAAGGGTCCAGCTTTCCTTCTCCCTTCAGGGGGTCATCTCCCAGAGACTGCTTCCTAAGGTTGGCGGTGGAAGGGTTCTGGCCTATGAGCTCCTCATACCGAACGCGGGTATAAGGAACCTGATAAGGGAGAACAAGCTCCAGCAGATATACTCCCTTATGCAGAGCGGTCAGCTGGAGAGCGGTATGCAGACCATGAACCAGAGCCTCTTCAGGCTCTACAAGGCGGGTCTTATAACGCTCGAAGAAGCCCTGAGAGCTTCTCCCGATGTAAAAGAACTGGAGAGGATGCTCGGCATAAAGAGGGTGTAAATCATGCCCAGGTATAAAGTAAGGGCTTACACGGAAGGGGGGGAGCTGATAGAAGACGTTATGGAAGCTCCCAGCGTAAACGACCTGGTCGAGAAGGTAAGGGAGAAGGGTTACCACTTCATAAACGCGGAGGAGATCTCGGAAGCCAAGGAAGTAAAGAGGGAAGCGGTCCCGAAAAAGGGAAGGCTGACCTTCCTGCAGAGGGTGGGGGACAGGGACCTCTCCCTGTTCTGCAGACAGCTGGGAGCTATGGTGAACGCGGGAGTCGGGATAATAGACGCCCTCGACATAGTCGCGGACCAGATGCCGAACAAAAAGCTCGCCCGGGCAACCGCGGAGGTCTCAAGAGATGTAAGCGAAGGTATGTCCCTGTCCTCAGCCATGACCAAGAGGAAGGACGTTTTTCCAGAGCTCGTGATAAACCTCGTTTCGGTCGGTGAGGAAACAGGTGAGCTCGACACAGCCCTCATGAGGGCGTCCGAGTACTACGAGAAGATCGCGATGATAAAGAGCAAGATAAAGAGCGCTTCCTTCTACCCTACCTTCGTCCTCGTCATAGCGACCGTAATAGTCACAGGTATCCTCTACTTCCTGGTCCCGACCTTTGCGGAGATATACGAAGGGTTCGGAGCTTCCCTTCCACTCCCCACCCAGGTCCTTATAAACATTTCGAACGCCCTCAGGGAGAACATCCTGTTTTTCGTACTGTTCGTTGTTGCCTTTGTTTTCGCCTTCAGGTATGCCTACACAAGGAGCTACGCCTTCAAAAAGAGTGTCCACAGGCTCATGCTCAGGTTACCCCTGTTCGGGGACCTCGTGGCTAAAAGCGCCATGGCCAAGTTCAGCAGGACGATGGCAACCCTGTTCGCGAGCGGGGTGTCCATAGAAAGGGCCCTTGAGATAGCGGGTAAGGTAACGGGTAACGTGATCATAAGGGAGGCGGTTGACAAGGTCCAGAAGGAGGTGACCGAGGGCCAGACCATGTGGAGCTCCATGGAGAAAACGGGACAGTTCCCCAAGCTGGTGGTCGCCATGGTGAAGGTGGGTGAGGAGACGGGAAGGCTGGATGAGATGCTGGACACCATAGCCAGGTTCTACGAGGACGAGGTGGACAGAACGGTTGAGGGTCTTATAACACTTATCGAGCCCATGCTCATAGTCATCCTAGGAATCATTGTGGGCGGTATCCTCATAGCCCTTTACTTGCCTATATTCAAGCTCGGAGAGCTCATCAAGTGATCCTAGAGTAGATCCTGTCGATTATGCTCAGGACCTCGGAGTTCTTCCCGAGAAGGTGGGAGACCTTTGCCACGGCTTTCCTGTACAGCCTCTCAGCCTCTTCCCTCGATCCCCTCTCTCCGAAGACCTCGTACACGCCGTCCCTGTCGAGTATGTCGTCGGTGACCTGAAACAGGAGTCCTGTGAGTCTTCCCGCCTCCTCGAGATCACCCAGCAGGTCATCTCTCCCGGACAGTATACCTCCGCAAAGGAAGCAGGCCTCGAACAGGGCTCCGGTCTTCTTCATGTCTACCTCTACAGGGTCGCTTTCACCCCTTACGTCCAAAACCTGACCTACCACCAGGCCCGAGGATCCAGCCTTTACAGCCAAGGTTCTCGCTATCCTCAAGAGTCTGTCCGCGGATAGGCTTCTGAAGTTGGATGGGTCGAGCAGAACCTCAAAGGCGTAGGTGAGGAGTGCGTCTCCCGCAAGGATGGCGACAGCTTCCCCGAACTTTCTGTGGCAGGTGGGGAGTCCCCTCCTGAAGTCATCGTCGTCCATGGCGGGAAGGTCGTCGTGTATGAGGGAGTAGTTGTGTACCATCTCTATGACACACCCAACCGTTATGGCGTCCTCCGGATCGCCTCCCAGGGAGTCCGTAACAGCTACCGTCAGAAGGGGCCTTATCCTCTTCCCTTCCTGAAAAAGGTAGTAGGACATGGCCTCAACAAGGACCGCGGGTCCCTCCGCCCTGAACACCTCCCTCAGCCTTCTCTCTATCTTCTCTCTCCAGAGGCGGACCTTTTCCATGAACCCTTAAAATTATAACGGGGGTGCGATCTTGAAGGTGGGTGTCTTCGACTCCGGGGTCGGAGGGCTGACTGTCCTGAAGGCTATCAGGAACAGGTTTCCCAATATTGACCTGGTGTACCTCGGGGACACCGCAAGGGTCCCATACGGGAACAGGTCTCCGGAAACGGTCATCCGTTACAGCCTCGAGTGTGCGGGCTTCCTGATGGAAAGGGGCATAGAAGTTCTCGTGATCGCCTGCAACACCGCAAGCTCCTATGCCATAGAAGAACTTAAGAAGAAACTCCCCGTCCCAGTAGTCGGCGTGGTGGAGCCGGGCGTCAGGGAGGCGGTCAGGGTGAGCAGGGGCAGGGTCGGGGTCATAGGTACGAGAGCGACCGTCAGGAGCGGTTCCTACCAGAGGTTGCTTAAGGAGGCGGGTCTTGAGGTGATAGCCCGCGCCTGCCCTCTCTTTGTTCCCCTCGTTGAAGAGGGTGTGGTGGAGGGCGAGATAGCGGAGAAGGTGGTGAGGATGTATCTGGAGGACTTCCTCAGGATCGGTGTGGACACACTGATCTTAGGGTGCACCCATTACCCGTTGCTCAAAGGTGTTATATCAAGGGTTTTAAAGGGAGTTCACATAGTTGACTCCTCGGAGGCGGTGGCGAGGGACCTGGACGGTGTGGTTCTGGACGAGGGTGAAGGGACAACTGAGGTCTACTTTACCGACAGGTCCCAGGACCTTGAGAGGATAGTGGAGCTGATCACCGGGGAGAGGATACAGCCAGTCCTCGTGGGCGGAGGATCTCAACCAGACCCTCCCTTCTGAGCTTCTCCAGGAGCTTCTTCCTTTCCTCCTGAAGCTTTCTCCTCAGTATCTCCTCCCTTATCTCCTCCTCGGTCCTTCCGGAGTATATCCTGTGCTCCTTCAGGATCTTTGCCAAGTACAGGTTTTCCTCGTCCTCCGCTATCGCCACGTGGCCGACCCCCGCCCTCCAGATCTCCCTGTCGAGGACCTCTACCAGATCCCCTCTCCTGACTCTTAACCTCTCGGGCTTTACACCGAGCCTCTCAGCCAGCCTGCTTATGTCCAGGCCCGCCTCGGAAACCGCCTTCAGGACGTGGTCCTTTCTCTCCTTGGGTACAACCAGCAGGTCCACCTCCCTGACGTAGTCAACTTCCCCCTTCCTGAGTCTCTCCAGCTCTATCTCCAGCTCGGAGACCCTGATCCTGCCCTTCATAAACTCCCTGAAGCCGAGAGTAGCGGTTATCTCGACCCTCAGAAAGCTCTTCAGGTCATCCGGGGTTAAACCCTCCTGGTATATCTCCTCGTAGAGCTGGTCGAGGGTTTTCCCGTTAGATCTGGCCACGTCCCTTATTACAGCCTCCAGATACCCTTCGGGTACGTTTACACCCTGACCTTTCAGGTACTGGGCTATGAGGTGGTTGTCTATAAGCCTCCTTAAAACCTCCTCCCTGTCCGGGTTGCCGTAGAAGATCTGGGCTACCCTTACCTCGCTCTCCAGAACGGGCTCGCCGTTCACGTTGGCAACCACTCTGTCCACCATCTCCCCGAAGGCTGTACCGAGGAGCAGGAGTATCAGCGCAAGTTTTCCGTATAGACCTTTACCTCGTACCGTCTGAGGACCTCCCTGAACCATTCCCTGAACACCTCCTGTCTCTTTATGCGGAGGAGCTTCCTCCTCACAAGGTCCTTCACCTCTTCCAGGGGTAGTATACCCGCCTTCCGCCTGCCGGTTACCTTGAGTATTAGGTAGCCTGTGTCCAGCTTTATGGGTCTGGAAACCCTTCCCACCCTGTAAGGGTATATCCGCCTCCTGACCACCTCCGGAAGGGCCTGTATGGAAAACCACCTTTCCCTGCCCACGATCACCCCTTCTGAAGGTTCGGGGACCTTACCTTCCCTTAGGATCCTGTAAACCTGAAGGGCTTTCTCCTTGTCCTCAGCGATCACCCTGAGAAGCTTCACCTGGTCTGGTCTGTAAAACTCCCTCCTGTTCAGCAGGTAGTACGCCCTTATCTCCCCTTCCGTGACCCCGACGCTTTCAAGGAGCAGGGAGCTTATCTCCTTGACTATGAGCTCCGTTCTGGCCAGGTTAAAGATCACGGGGTTCGCCTCCCTCCTTCCCGTCCTCCTCAGGAACTCCCTCACCTCCTCCTCTTCCACGTCTATGCCCATTTGATCAGCTATGTCCATCAGGATCAAGGACTTCACGTACTCAAACAGGAACTCCCTCCTGTCCTCAAAGGTGGGTTTCCTGCCCGAAAAGTGGAGGATCTCCTCCCAGTAGGCGGAGAAGGCTTCGTTGAACTCTTCAAGGGTTATGACCCTGCCGTTTACCTCAGCGACCGCCTTCGGAAAGGATAGAGAGATGCCAAGAAGCAGTATCAAGAAGCAGACCATCCGCCTGTATTATACCTCAGCAGGATGAGGGGTATAAATCCCGCTACCCCGAGAACAGCACACCAGAAAAAGAGATCCTGAAAGGCCTGCGAGAGGGCGACCTTTCCCTGAAGGGTCCCGAAGGTGTAGTACGCCCTGATGAGGGCTTCCACCGTATCGTAGGCCTGTCCGAGGAACTCGGAGGCAAGAGATTCAACCTTTGCCCTCACCTCCCAGTAGTTCAGCCCCTGGAAGGAGGAGATACCCTCAAGGTGGTGAGATGTCCTGCCCTCTATAATATTCGTTGCTATGGCGGTCCCGAAGGACCCTCCCACGAACCTGATGTAGTCCAGGAGGCTTATTATGAGAACCGTCTTCTCCTCCAGCCCGCGGAGGGCTATCACCGTCACAGGTGCGAAGAAAAGACCCATACCGACACCTGTCACCGCAAGCGTGACCGAGGCGTCCCACTTCGGAGTGTAGAGGTCGAAGTGCCTCACGTAGAAAAGCAGTGACCCCATGTACAGGGCTATGGCGAGGACCAGTGTCCCTCCCGCGCTCCACCTGTCGCTCATAACACCCGCCACAACGGTGGACAGGGCTATGGAAACCGCAAAAGGCAGGAGGAGAACCCCGGTGGTGAAGGTGCTGAGGTCTTTAAGATGCTCAAAGTAAAGAGGAAGGGCGTAGAAGAGAGCGTACATTGAAAAGCCCAGTACAACGAGGTAAACGAGGAAGGCGGAGAGGAAGTTCAGATGCTTGAACACACCAAGGTCAACGAGCCTGACCCCAGATCTGAGCTCCCAGAAAAGGTAAAGGGCGTAGCATGCCAGGGATATAACCGTTAAGAAGGCTATGAAGTTGGAGGTAAACCACCCGTACTGCTGTCCTTTTGATAGAACCACCAGCGTCCCCACTGTCGCTGTGCCTATCAGGATGAAGGAAACGAAGTTAAAGGGTCCTGGTTTCCCGCGGGGCAGATCCCTCAGGAAAAACAGAGACCCGATAGTGAGAAGTATTCCCACAGGGACGTTTATGAAAAATATCCAGTTCCAGCCCATATGCTCGGTGATCCAGCCACCGAGAGAGGGTCCTATGGCGGGAGCGAAGGAGGCTCCGAGCCCGAATATACCCATCGCAAGCCCCTTCTGGTCCGGAGGGTAAACGGAGAAAAGGATAGCCTGAGCTGAGACTATAACGAGGGCCTCAGCTATCCCCTGAACAGACCTGAAGACTATCATCTGGTAGAGCTCGGTGGACAAACCGCACAGGTAGCTCGATGAGGTGAAGAGAACTATTCCCAGTATGTACATGTTCCTGAGGCCTATGACCTTCTCGAACCACTCGAGAAACGGGAGTACCACCGCTGCTGAGATCATGTAAGAGGTCACGACCCACTGGATTCCGTAAAGGTCTGTCTTCAGAGGCGCCATCATCTTGGGGAGGGATATGTCCACCACGGTTGTGTCGAGGATTGCCATGAAGGCCCCGACCATCACTATGAGGGTGTGTACAACTACCTCGGTCCGGGAGAGGCTGACTGACTGACCCATCAGTTTAATTTTAGCAGGAGGTGTAAAAAGGTCCCTCCCTTCTGACCTTCCCCTCAAGCTCGAGGTGGGTAAGTCTGGTCATGGCTTTATCCGGAGGCAGATCCAGAAACTCCGCCACCTCCTCAAAGGTCCTCGGGGTCTTGAGGAACTCCTCGAGCGGGTCACACCCCCGCCCACCGAATATGTCCTCCGGTACTGAAAAAGCCTTTCCCAGACCTTCCCTGACGAGCCCGGAGCAACCCTCCCACCTTTCCCCGCCCGGTCCTGTGTGGACGAACACCTCCCTGCGGTAGCGGTGGGCGTGCCTCGCGGTTATGAGACTTCCGCTCTTTCGTCCCGCTTCTGGAACTATCAGAAACTCGGAGAGACCGGCTATGATCCTGTTCCTGCGCGGGAAGGTGTGCTTTGACGGAGGCTCGTCTGGAGGGAACTCAGAAAGAAGCAGGCCTCCGGAACTCAGGATCCTGCCATACAGGTCCCCTTTTGCCCTCAGCAGGCCCGAACCCAGAACACAGACCGTATAGCCTCCCCTCTCAAGGGTCGCGGTGTGGACCCTCGCGTCAACCCCTCTCGCCCCTCCCGAGACTGTTCCGTATCCCGACCTGAGGGCTTCCGAGACCAGACCGTCCACCAGGGAAAGTGTATAGGAGGAGGGCCTCCTCGGACCCACTATCCCCACCAAGGGGACCTTTCTCAGAGTGCCCGCCCAGAAAAGTACGGGCGGTGGGTCCGGAATAGACCTGAGCGGGTCGGGATACTCGGTGTCGGTCAGGGTTACGGCGCCTATGCCCTCTTCCCGCATGATCCTCTCCAGGGCTTCTATCCTCGCCTCCCTCACACCTCTCCTCTCCTTTATAGCCCTCGCCCTCTCAGGACCAACCACACGGGAGATCAGGCCCTCTTCCGCCTCGAGAACCGCCACCGGGTCCCCGAACCTATCTATCAGAGCTTTCAGGGTTCTGGGACCTATACCCTTTATGGAGGAGAGAACTAACCAAGGTTTTATGTCCCCCATACTCTAATCTAAATCATAAGGTCAACCCTTGTTTTCATATTAGGTTTTCCTTATATTTTTATCACAACCCTCTTTTGAAGAGGAGGCAGGAGAATGTACTATGTTGCCCAGGTGATAAAGGACGAATGCACCAAATACAACTGTAAGCAGTGTACCCTCTTCTGTCCCGAACCGAACACCCTCATGTACACCGACGAAGGACACCACGCCTTCGTGGAAACCCAGAGGTGCAAGGGATGTGCCCTGTGTGTTTACGTCTGCTCAAACCTGCTCAAACGTGATTCCATAGAGATGGTCTATGCGGAGAACAGGGACGTTGCGGGGGTGAGGTAAGATGGCAGAGCTCGGACCTTCCGGCTACTCACCTTATCCTGTGGCGGTTTACGAAAACCTCCTCAATCCCCCCCCCGGAAAAGCGCTGATGTTTAACGAGATAGTGGACGAAGAGATCGCCATGAGGGAGGCGGCAAAGGCCATGCTAACCAGAGACAACCCCACCATATTCCCGGGACCTCAGGTCCTCTACGCCTGGAACGAAGAGGCCAGGGAAAAGGCAAGGCTGGTTAGGAAGATGGCTGAGGTCCTGGGTGCCAAGATCATCCCCATGTACGACTACAGACCAAAGTACCCCAAGATAGACCCCGAGAGAGAGATAAACCCCAACCACCCCAACCTCACGATCTGGCACAACAACATAAAGGCATGCATATTCATAGGCGTCCACTGCCACTACGCGAACGTTGCCCTCAAGATAATAAGGGCGGAGACGGACTGCTTCACCATAGCCATGTGCGGTATGGCGGGCCACGAGGACGCCATGATCACGCTCAGGGATCAGCACACCGAGGAGATAGAGAAATTTATCAGGATAGCGGAGGAGGTAAAAAGGGAGCTCGGTAAGTAATCCTCAGGGAGGTGGCGTTATGCAGAAGACGGAGCAGGTTCAGTACAATAGAGCGGGTCAGAAGATAGTCTCCCCCGAATACCTGCTCTTCGAGGCGCCCAGAACCAAGCACTTCATGACCGGGTCAGAGGTCGTTAAGGAAGCGGTCAAGAGGTCTTCGGTAGACGCATCCGTCTCCTATCCCATAACCCCCCAGTCAGAAGCGGCACACATGATAGGGGAGCTGTGGGTTGAAGGGTATGTCGGCGTTTACTTCAGGGGTGAGTCCGAGTTCGGGGTCATGTCCGAGATAGCGGGATGTGCTATGGCGGGAGCGAGAACGATCACCACGACCTCAGGCCCGGGGACCTTAAGGGCTATGGAGAACTTCCCCATGTGGGCGGGTTCCAGGCTTCCGATACAGCTCGTCCTTATGGCGAGAGGTATAAACTCCCCCCTCTCCATACAGCCCGACAATCTGGAGGTTTCCTTCCTCCTGGATACGGGATGCATGATATGGCATGCGGAGACCGCTCAGGAGCTCTTCGACATGATCATAGCGGGTTTCGTCGTTGCGGAACAGCCCGACGTCCACGTTCCAATAATCACGGTAATAGACGGCTTCTTCATATCCCACACAAGGGAGGCGGTTATGCTCCCGCCTGACGACATAGCTCTACCCCCATACAACCCCTACAAGGCTCCCATGCCACCCATAGACATGGAGATGTCCCCCGGCAGATTTCTGAGGGACCCCTACGTTATGAAGTCCAACTACATATCCTACGCGACCCACACGAGCTGGCAGTTCGAGGTAAGGGCTGCCATAGAGAGATCGAGACCCTACGCGAAACACCTCCTCAGGGGACTCATAGAGGAGTTCGGCGACCCTGAAGGCGAGATAGTGTTCGTCGCCTCTGGAACCGCTGCTGCCCAGGCCAAGGAGGCGACCCAGATACTTATCCACGAGGAGGGTATAAAGGCCAGGGTCGTCAGGCTGAAGACCCTGAGACCCTTCCCCACTCAGGAGCTGATCCAGGCGGTTCAGGGAGCTAAGTACATCTTCGTACCCGAGTTCAACGTGGTCGGCTGGCTCGAGAGGGAGGTAAGACGTGCCCTTTACGGGCACGTGGACATACCCGTTATAGGCTCTCCGAGGGTTGCGGGGGGCATGACCATGCCCCCAGAATTTATAGTTAAGGAGATACTCCAATTCCTCGGGAAGGAGGTGAAGCATGTCGTTTAAGATCTTCAAGATAAACGAGGACCTTAAGGAGTTTATGCCTCAGGAGATCATAGACCTTGAGGAGAAGGCTACCTGGGGCAACCCCAAGAGGGGTGTTATGGACCTTCCTTACTCCAAGGAACTTCTCGAGGAACACTCCCTCTGTGCGGGATGCCCTGAGTCCGCAGCCTTCAGGTACATACTCGCCTCCCTGCCGAACCCCGAGGACACGATAATCGTGAACTCAACGGGGTGTACATCCCTTGTTTTCCCGCACATAGCCCTCCACACGGTCCACTCCCTCTTCGGTAACCAGAGCGCGATAGCGTCGGGCATAAAGAGGACCCTGGAGTGGAGGTTTCCTGACAAGGTGAAGGACGTCATCGTCCTCGCGGGAGACGGAGCGGTTGTGGACATAGGTCTCGACTGCACGCTCCAGGCCTTCTTCAGACAGGAGAAGATAACCACCATATGCTTTGACAACGAGGTGTACGCCAACACGGGTGGTCAGGAGAGCGGTATGACGGTTAAGGGTCACGTCTTCAAGATGGCACCCAAGGGCAAGCAGTGGGACAAGGTCCCCATGTGGCAGCTTGCGATAGACTCAGGGTGTCACTACGTCGCGAGGCTGACGGTCTCCTCTCCCAAGAGGGTGGAGCAGGTAATAAAGAAGGCGATATACGTGGCGAGAGAGGTGGGACCCACCTACGTCCACCTCTACACACCCTGCATACTCGAGATAGGCCTTAACTCCGACGACGGTCTTGAGGAGATGAGGAGGACCGATAAGGAAAGGTTCAAGTTCTTTGAGTACATGACCGACGCGGCAAAGGAGGTCATAGAGAGGAAGAAGAAGGAGGGTCTGATATGAAGAGGAGAAGGATAAACGTCCGCATGCCCGCGATAGGCGGTCAGGGTGCGGTCACAGCGGCCCACATAATAGCCACAGCTGCGGACCACGCGGGATACCACGCGGTCTCCAACCCCTTCTTCGGTGCGGAGAAGAGGATGGCTCCCGCGGAAAGTTACGTGAGGATAGGTATAGAGCCGATCTACGACAGGGGAGAGGTCGTTTACCCTGACGTCATAATGGTCTTCCACTCCCAGGTCATCACAATGGGTAAATCCTACACGATGCCCTTTTACTCGGGTATAAAGAAGGACGGACTGATCATAATAAACGCGGAGGAGGACCTCCTCACCGAAAGGGACAAGGAGTTCCTTGAGTCCATGAACGTTAAGGTGTTCAACTTCTCCGCCACAAAGTTCGCCATAGACATAGCGGGAACGGAGCTCGCCACAAACATGGCTATGATAGGTGCCTTCTTCGGCATAACCCAGATAGCCGGTATGGACTCCATAGAGGAGGGTATCAAGGCGAGGTTCCTGAAGAAGTTCGTCGCCTCAGGAGGAACGATGTCCCTCGACTCCGCCATAGAGAGAAAGTTCAAGAAGAAGCTTGAGCTCATAGAGAAGAACATAAACACCGCAAAGGCAGCCTTTGAGCTTGCCAACCAGTGGGCTAAGGAGCAGGGTATAGAGCCCTGGCTACCCAAACCCCAGGAGGTCGCCGCGGTCTGATCACCACTGGGGTGTTATCTTAGACTTCTTGTTCAGGTATTTGTCCACCGCCAGGGCTGCCTTGCACCCCATCGCGGCGGCCACTACCGCCTGCTTTACTTCGTTGCACAGAACATCCCCAGCGGCGAACACACCGGGGACAGAGGTCATCATCTCCTCGTTCACAACTACGCAGTCTCCCTCTGTCATGTCCACCTGGCCCATCAGAAAGTCCACCGAAGGTTTGGTCCCACCAAGGAATATGAAGACACCGTTCACCTTTAGGGTTTTCTCCTTCTTCTCGTTCAGATCCCTCAGTTTCAAATACTCCACCGTTTTATCTCCGACTATCTCGAGAACCCTGTGTCTTAGCAGTATATCGACGTTCTTCAGCTCCCGGAACTCTTCAACGACCTCGGGAGGAGCCTTTATCCTGCTCGTGGGAACCACAAAGTATACCTTACTGGCGAACCTGGCTATGAACTCCGCCTCCTCTATCCCGTAGTCGTCATCTCCTATGACCGCAACCGGCTGGTCTTTGAAGAAGGCCGCGTCACACACACCGCAGTAGGAAACACCCCTTCCGAGAAGCTCTTCCTCACCTTTAAACTTGTTCGCCCTTTCCATAGCTCCGGAGGCGACTATAACCGCCCTGCCCCTGAACTCTCTCCCGTCTATGGTAAACACCTTCTTAACATCATCTTTCAGCTCGGTCGCTATGACCTTACCCCTTACGAACTTTGCCCCGAAAGCCTTCGCCTGATCCCTCATTATCTTAAGTAGCTCGTACCCGGATATGGGCCCGGGGACCCCCGGGTAGTTCTCTATCTGCTGGGTTACCCCGAGGGCCCCGTCCGCTTCCGCCCTGTAGAGGACGAGGGTCTTCAGTCCCGCCCTTGCTGTGTATATGGCCGCGGAAGACCCCGCCGGTCCAGCACCTATTATGATCACGTCGTAGATCTCCTCCGGCTGGTAAGTTAGTCCGAACTCAACTTCCATAGACTTTCCTCCTGTAGTATATTATTTTAACGCCTCGTGTACCCTTCCAACTATGCTCTCCGATGGCTTCAGTGTCCTGTCTCCCGGCCTCCACCTTGCGGGGCACGCTTCATCGGGATGGGACATCAGGTATATGTTCGCCTTCATCTTTCTGACGAGCTCTTCCGCATTTCTGCCCACGTTGTAGAAGTTTACCTCCGACCCTACGAGGATACCCTCTGGGCTTATTATGAAGGTTCCCCTGAGGGCGAGCCCCGTGCTTTCGTCGTAAACGTTGAAGAGTCTGGCTACCTTTCCCGTCGGGTCCGCTCCCATGGGAAACCTGACCTTCTCGAGGATCTTCTCCGACCTGTGCCATGCGAGATGAACGTATTTGGTGTCAGTAGACACCGAGATCACCTCAACACCCATACTCCTGAGGTCCTCGTAGTGCTCCGCCAGGTCCGCGAGCTCCGTCGGGCACACAAAGGTAAAATCCGCAGGGTAAAAGAACAGAACAACCCACATACCCTTACCCGTCATATCCGACAGCCTCAGCCTGCCGAAGGTCCCCCTGTCCGGGTAGTAGACCTCCATCTCGAAGTCGGGAACCCTCTGACCTACCCTGACCGCTTCCATAGTCTCACCTCCTTAAAAGATCCTTTTTGAAAATTTTTTGCAAATAATATTTATTGTCAATATGATCGGGATCACAAAAGGGAGCTAAGGTAGATCAGGGTGTTCCTCCTGAAGGTCTCACGTTCATGGGGGTGGTCCATCCTGTAATGGACCCCCCTGCTCTCACGCCTGAGGAGGGCTCCCTCGACGGTCGCGAGAGCTACGATCAGTATGTCGAACATCTGCCTGCTTTCTGGTGTCCTGCTTGATCTGAGAAGCGATTTTACCCACCCCGCTATAATGTCCTTCGCCTTTAAGAGTCCCCCTTCCTCCCTCTCCAGACCCACCCGCTCCCACATGATCCTTTTAAGATCCTGGAACCTGACCCGGGGATCACCTTCCCCCTCCGCCCTGCTTCTGAAGGGAGACCTGCTCACCTTCATGTACCTGAGGTCGTGGTAGATCCTGTAAGCGGTCCTGAAACCGAACACAACCCCTTCAAGTAGTGAGTTGGAGGCGAGCCTGTTAGCGCCGTGAACTCCCGTGCAGGCGCACTCTCCGACAGCGTAGAGACCGGGGAGCTGGGTCCTCCCGAAGGTGTCCACCTCAAGACCTCCTATGTAGTAGTGTGCCGCGGGAACCACGGGCACAGGTTCCCTGTAAGGGTCTATGCCCCTATCCTTAAGAAAGGTGAAGATCGTGGGAAACCTGTCTTCAAGCCTTACCCCTTTCTCCGCTATGGGTCTCATGTCCAGATAGACCTTCCCGCCCTCCTTCAGTCTGGTGTATATAGCCCTCGCGACAACGTCTCTGGGGAGGAGCTCATCTACGAACCTCTCCCCCTTAGAGTCAACCAGTATAGCCCCCTCACCCCTAACAGCTTCCGAGATCAGAAGGCTGGTGCCTTTCAGAACAGTAGGGTGAAACTGGACAAACTCGGGGTTCTTTATGGGAACTCCCGCCCTGAAGGCTATACCTATACCGTCACCCCTTACCTTGGAAGGGTTCGATGTGTGAAGGAACATGGAGGCAGCTCCGCCTGTGGCGAGGACGAGGACGCCCGTTCTCAGGAACCTGAGACTTTCCTCCGACGTGTAGAGGACTCCCTCCACCTTGTCCTCACCGACTACCTCCTGGAGTTCTCCCTGGACGACAGGTATCCCCAGATCCTGAACCCTTCTCAGGAGCTTTGCGTATATTTCCCTGCCGGTGAAGTCCTTCACCTTGAGGATCCTGGGAAAAGAGTGGCCTCCCTCCGCTGTTGTGTCGTACTCGCCGTTCCTCCTGTCAAACCTGACACCCCACCTCTCAAGGTCCGCTATCCTGAAGACCCCTTCATCCACAAGTACCCTCACCGCCTCCTCATCGTTCAGGTACCTACCCGCTCTGAGCGTGTCCATAAAGTGGGCGTGAGGGCTGTCCTGGGGATGCACAGGACAGGCTATCCCTCCCTGGGAGTAGTAGGTGTTCCCGATGCCTCTTGTGAGTATGATAGGGTTGAGCCCCAGCTCCTTCAGGACTATCGCGGTCGTAAGTCCACCTATACCGCTCCCGCATATTACGATGTCCGCTTCATCTTCGGGAAGGCGGGATGTGTCAAATTCCAGAAAGTATCTCATCCTGGGCTATCCTCAGGATAAGATCGGTGAGTCTGTCCGGGTCGTGTCTGACAAAGTTCTCCTGGTCGCCTATCAGGTCCTCCGCGTAGACGGAAGGCCCCTCCTTCGCTATCCTGCCGACGTCGGGGACCACGGGCTCCTGTCCTTGTTCAAGATACCTTTTAAGGAGCCCGCTCGGGGGCATCTTGGTGTTTATGACGACCGCGTCCACCTTCTCAAGACCGGAAAACCTGAGGAACGTTCTGTAGTGGTCATAGGCGGTAAAGCCGTCCGTCTCACCCGGCTGTGTCATGGCGTTCACTATGAAGACCTTGAGGGCTGTGCTCCTCGCTACAGCGGACCTTATACCCTCTATGAGCATGTTCGGGATTATGCTGGTGAAGAGGCTCCCCGGCCCGAAGAGTATAAGATCCGCTGTCTCTATGGACCCTATAGCGTCTATGGGCGCCTGGGCGTTCCTGGGCTCTATCCATATGTCCTCTATCCTCACATCTTTTTCCTTTCCGTATTCAGTTATGCTTTCCTCACCCTCCACCACGGACCCGTCGGAGAATCTGGCAACGAGGTGAACGTCACTCACAGTGGACGGGATTATCTCGCCTCTGGTCCTCAGTATCTTGCTGGTTATCTTGACCGCCTCAAGGAAGCTACCGGTTATCTCGGTCATGGCGGTGAGGAACAGGTTCCCGAAGGCGTGGCCCTCGAGCCCTTCTCCCCTGAACCTGTACTGGAAGAGGTCCTGCATGATCTCCTCACTGTCGGATAGGGCGACTATGCAGTTTCTTATGTCTCCGGGTGCGGGTATGTTGTAGATCTTCCTGATCCTTCCCGTGCTCCCCCCGCTGTCCGCGACCGTGACTATGGCGGTAAGCTTCTTTATGCTCTCACCCACCTCCCTCTTTAAACCCCTCAGAAGGGTGGAAAGACCGGTCCCCCCGCCTACCGCAACGACGTTCATGATCACACCTCCCTGTTTATTACAAGGGTCCCGCAACCGCCGATCCTGTCCCTTCTGAATCTTGTGGACAGGGTTACCCTAACACCCATCGACCTGAGCTTTCTGAATATCTCCTCGTACCTTTCAGGACCTACAGGGTCGAACGCGGACACCTTGTTGTAGTAAAGTAAGGTGATCCCGACACCGAGCTCCTTCGCCAGAAGGCCTATTCTCACCACTTCCTCCTCAGAGTCGTTCACACCCTTGATGGGCATGTAGGCCAGGCTGATTTTGTTTCTCTTTCTCTTGGAGAGGCTGGGAAGGACCTCCCTGAGGACCCCGAGCAGGCTATCGAGGTCGCCCGCATGGGGCATCAGTTTCCTTCTCACCTCGGGATCTGTGGAGTGGACTGATACGGTGACACCGCTGTGGGGTATGAGAAGGAGGTCCTTCAACCTGTCCGCGGGTTTTCCCGCTGTGTAAAAGGAGACCTTCAGACCCTCACCCTTGAACCACCAGAAGGTTTCCCTCACGCTGTCCCAGTTAAGTAGCGGATCGCCTATACCCGCAAAGGCCACCCGCTTTACGGGGAAAAGGGTTCTTGCCAGGAGGACCTGTCCGGTTATCTCCTCAGGTGTGAGATTTCTGATAAGTCCCTCCCTGCCAGAGGCACAGAAGACACACCCGACGGGACAGCCTGCCTGGGTGGAAACGCAGAGCGTGTCCCCCCTGTAGAAAACAGACTCCACCCTGTTCCCGTCCTCGAGCTCAAAAACCAGAAGTCTGTTAAGATCACCATCAATTACTGAGAGCAGTCTCATACTCACCGTTCACCCTGTACCCGTTCCCGCAGGTGCATCCGTTACAGAGCCTGCAGGAGCTCAGGGCCCTCTGGTAGTTCCTGGGCAGAACCTCCTCCAGAGGTATCTCCTTCTTCCTGTCCTCGAACTCAACGGTGATCAGACCCCTTATCGGGTCAACCTCAACGACCCTCCCGACCTTACCGCCTATGCATATGTCCGTGCCCTTTGGGGGAAGGAGGACCTTTATCAGGTAGTTCTCCCTCTCGAAAGCCATACAGCAGACAAGCCTACCGCACGGTCCCGTGAACTTCGAGGGGGAGAGAGGAAGGTTCTGGTCTTCTATGTCCTTGAGGGATATGGACTCAAAGTTCTCCATGAACCTTACACAGCAGGGTATGTCACCGCACATACCGACCCACCCGAGTATCTGGACCGCGTCCCTCACACCTACCTGCCTCATCTCTATCCGTTTTTTGAATATCTTCGCGAGGTCCCTAACAAGGGCCCTGAAGTCCACCCTTTCCTCAGCGGTGTAGTAGAAGAAAATCTTGCGGGCGTTGAGGGGAACGTACGCCTTGAGAAGGTGCATGTCGAGTCCGTGCTCCTTTATCTTCTCCTTGCATATGCTGAAGGCCTTTCTGCTCTCCTTCTCGTTTCTCTTCATACGCTGGAGGTCCCTTTTGGTTGCCTTCCTGATGAATCTCAACCTGAGTCCTGAAGCTGTGTCTTCCTTTGAGGGCCCGACCACCCTGACTATGTCCTCCCCTTTTTCCTCCGAATCCACGACGACGAGGTCGTCCCTGAAAAGGTTCTCATCACAGCCCTCGAGAACACCTATTTTATTCGTGTCAAGGCTTCTCACCTTTATGTAATTCATAACATCACACCTCCATCAGGGCATAGATACTGAATAGGGCAAGGTCCACCCTGAGGCCCCTGGGTATGCCTTCCCTGATCTCGAGGATCCTCCGCATGATGGCGTCGAGATCATCATAACCTATCCTCCCTTCCCTGAACATGCCGTAAACCCTGTCCTCAAGTAGCTGGAAAAAGAGGTCCTTTCCCGCTGTGTCCATGTCATCTACCTTCTTTGCGGTCTGATACACCCTCAAAGGCTCAAGGGATAAGAAGTCCTCCACCATGCTGATAAGATCGGTTCTTTCCCTGAGGATCTTCGCCTTTGTGACGCTACCGCCAGAAAGCTCGTAAAGGTCTGGAGATCCTGTCAGCTCCCCGAAGGTCTCCCTGTCGAGGGGGACGAACTCAACCTGGTGTGTCCTGGATAGGATGGTGGGCGGAAGGTTTCCCGGGGATTCCGCGGTGAGCAGGAAGTGGGTCTTGGCGGGCGGTTCCTCGAGAACTTTGAGCAGAGCGTTTGCGGACTCCCTGGTCATGAGGTCCGCTCTGTCTATGACCACCACCTTCCCGCGGGACAGGGCAGGTTTTGTGTAGGAGAACTCCCGCACAGCTCTTATCTGGTCTATTCTGATACTCGCCCCGTGAGGCGGAAGGAAAATAAAGTCCGGGTGGTCTCCCATCAGGTAGAGGAACGTTTTCCTGCCCCCCTCCTCCGAGTAAACGGAGATCTCTTCCCAGTCATCACCGAGTATGAGACTGATCACGTGGTCCATGTGCTTGCAGGAAATACACTCCCCACATCCCCAGGGGACCGACCGGTTACACAGTATCCCCTTTGCAAGGTCAAGAGAGGCGACGGTCTTTCCCACACCAGAAGGTCCGAAGATCAGAACGGACCCCGGGATCCTTCCCGTCTCCTGCATCCTTTCCAGGATACCCTTCGCCCTCGTCTGGTCCTTCAGGTTCATAAGTCTTAATTTAGGCTTACAGGGTAACCTGTTTCACGAAGAGAACCTCGGGGATGTTTCTCAGTCTCTCCAGGACACCTTCCGGAACGGGGTCGTCCAGGTTCAGGATGCCGAGGGCTATTCCTCCCTTTTTCTCCCTCCCGAGCCTGAAGCCCGCGATGTTAACCTTCGCCTCCCCGAGGATAGACCCTATCTTGCCTATAACGCCGGGGACGTCTTTGTTCTCGAGGACGAGAAGTATACCCTCCGGGTCCACGTCAACCCTGTAGCGGTCTATCTGGACTATCCTCGGGAGCTGACCTTCCAGCACGGTTCCCGCCACCGTTTTCTCGGTACCGTTTCCCCTCACAACGACCTTTATGTAGTGCTTAAAGTCCGGTGTCTCCTCCGAGGAAAGCTCCTCAACCTTTATACCCCTGTCCCTCGCAACGTAGGAGGCATTTATCAGGTTCACGGGAAAATCGACAACCTCCTGGAGTATTCCCTTCAGGACAGCAGCGGACACAGGGTGGAAGTGGTCGGAGATGTCACCCCTCACCTCTATGTGGACCTCCCTTATCCCCTCTTCCGCCCACTGTACTATGAACCTCCCCATCTTCTCCGCCAAGTCAAGGTGTGGCTTTATCAGGGTAAGGACCGAGAGGTCCGGGAAGGGAGCGTTCACAACGTACTCAACGGTCATACCCCTGAGGGCCTTTATCACCTGCTGGGCCACTATTACCGCGACGTTCTCCTGGGACTCGTAGGTGTTCGCACCTATGTGGGGCGACAGGGATATGTTGGAGAACTCCTTAAGCCTGTCTATGAACTCCGGTGGGGGCGGTTCCTTTGAGTAGACGTCAAGGGCCACACCTTTAACCTTCCCGAGTCTGAGATACTTTATCAGGGCCTCCTCGTTAACTATCCCTCCCCTCGCGCAGTTCACTATGTAGACGCCGTCCTTCATTATCTCGAACTCCTTCTCCGAGATCATGTCTCTCGTCTCGTGGGTCAGGGGGGCGTGGATGGTGAGGACGTCCACCTCCCTGAGCATCTCGTGAAGGTCTTCAACGAGCTTCACACCGAGCCTGTCCGCCTTCTCCCTCGGTATGTAAGGGTCGTAGGCGAGGACCCTCATGCCGAAGGCCTTTGCCCTTATGGCCACCTGGGAGCCTATGTTCCCGAGGCCTATTATCCCGAGGGTTTTTCCGTAAAGCTCCGTGCCCATAAACCTCTTCCTGTCCCACCTGTGCTGAAGGACGGAGCTGTGGGCCTCGTGACCGTTCCTCAGGATTGTGAGCATGTGCATCATGGTAAGCTCTGTAGCCCCTATGGTGTTTGCACCGGGTGTGTTCACCACGAGGATACCCCTTCTAGTTGCCTCATCGAGGTCTATGTTGTCAACGCCCACTCCCGCCCTGCCTATGACCCTTAGCCTTTTCGCCCTCTCAAGAAGCTCCTTTGTCACAGGCGTCCTGCTCCTCGTTATGATGCAGTCAAAGTCGGAAACTATCTCCAGGATCCTCTCGTAGGGTATATCGGGTTCGTTCACCACCTCTATGTCCGGCTCCTTCTTGAGGATCTCTATACCTTTTGGTGCTATCGGGTCAGTTATGAGAACCCTGTACAAGGCTCCTCCTCCGAAGGTTTAACTATTATACCCTTCTGGTGAGAGTGAGGGTGTTCAGGACGACGCTTACGGAGGAGAGAGCCATCAAAAGCCCCGCTATTTCCGGCTTAAGGAAGACCCCGAACTTGTAAAAGACTCCCGCCGCGATGGGTATACCCAGGGTGTTGTAAAGAAACGCCCAGAAGAGGTTCTGCTTTATCTTCCCGTTCACCCTTCTTCCGAAGGCCAAGAGAACGGGGACCCCCCTTATGCCCGAAAGGAGCACTACGTCTCCGGTCCGCTTTGCCATGTCCGTCCCCTGAGCTACCGCGAAGGAGAGATCCGCCCGGGCGAGGGCGGGAGCGTCGTTTATCCCGTCACCGACCATGGCGACCTTATAGCCCATCCTTTGAAGCTCCTCCACTTTTGCCTTCTTCCCCTCCGGAAGTACCTCCGCTTCAAAACCGTCAAAGCCGAGGTCCCTCGCCACCTTTTCCGTTATGTGCCTCCTGTCTCCCGAGAGAAGGAAGGTCTTTATCCCGAGGTCCTTGACCGCCTTCACCACCTCCCTCGCCTCCTTCCTTATCCTGTCCTTAAGATAGAACACAGCCAAGACCTCCTCACCCTTCCTGAGTACGACCTCCTTAAACTCTCCGTTTCCCGAACCCGACTCACCTATGAAGTATTCACCGCACCTCACACCCACACCCCTTATCTCGGAACAGCCCGTAAGGTCGGTCTCCTCAGCCCCCCTCTCCCTTGCGAACTCCCTTATGGCCCTTGCGACGGGGTGATTTGAGCCCTTTTCCATGGAGAGGGCTATGCTGAGGGCTTCCCGGTCCTTCAGGTCCGCCCTCACCACCCTGAACCTGCCTTCGGTCAGTGTTCCCGTCTTGTCAAAGACCACCAGGTTTATCCTGGGCACGATCTCGAACACGGACGGTTTCTTTACGAGGATACCCCTCTTCAGCGCTCCGGACATGCCGACCGCTACCGCGAGGGGTGTAGCTATCCCGAGGGCGCAGGGGCAGGATATGACGAGAACAGCCAGGGAGAACTGGACCGCCTTCTGCAGATTCCCGCCCACCTCAAGCCATACGAAAAAGGTGATCAGGGCGATAGCGATCACACCCTGAACGAAGTAGTGGGAGACCCTGTCAACTATCCTCTGGATCCTGGGCTTCTCCGAGAGGGCCCTGTCAACTATCCTGCTCACCTTGGAGAGGTAGGAGTCCTCAAAGATGCTCTCCGCAACAACCTCTATGTAGCCGTCCTCAACGACAGAACCGCTAACGACCTTATCGCCCGCCTTCTTCCGCACAGGCTCCGGCTCTCCCGTAATGACCGCCTCGCTCACCAGGGCTGATCCTTTAACGACCTCACCGTCGAGAAGCACAACGTCCCCCGCCCTGCAGAGGAAGACTTCCCCCTTCCTGACCTCCCTGACGGGCTTTTTTACCTCCCTCCCGTCCTCAAGGAGCGTCACCTCGGAATGCTGGGTTCCTATGAGCTTTTTGAGGAGCTGGGTCGCCCTTTTCCTCGCCCTCTCCTCAATGAACCTGCCTCCCCTCACGAAGGTTATCAGGAGGGCGTTGGTCTCAAAGAAGGGAGAACCCGGTATCAGTCCCAGGAAGGTAAGAAGGCTGTACAGGTACGCCCCTGTGGTTCCGAGGGCCACGAGGACGTCCATGTTCGCAACGCCGTTCCTGAGGGAGCTGTAGGACCCCTTGTAGAAGGTCCAGCCACCTATGACCTGGACCAGAGTGGAAAGGAAGAGCTGTCCGTACAGGCTGTAGGGGACCTTGAAGATCATAAGGCAGAGGATAAGAAACGAGGCGAGACCGGATAAGATCAGGACCTGAAGGTCCCCTTTCCCCTCCTCCTCAACAACCCTGTACCCCAGGTCTTCTATGGCCCTGACTATCTCCTCCCTGGTTACCCTTTCCTCGTCGTAGTCCACCCACACCCTGCCCAGCTCAAAGGAAACCTTCACATCCCTCACACCCTCCTTCTTTTTGAGGGACAGGGTTATCGTCCTCGCACAGTTCACACAGGACATACCCTCAACCTTCAGCGTCTCCCTCATAGGCTTTAGCTTAAATACGTGAAGGTGTTAATACAAGAGGATTATTTCACGTTAATTTAAAAAAGACCCGAAAATCCTAAATGAGCTTCATGACTTCGTCCGCGAGGAAGTCCCTGTTCTCCTTTGTGACCTCTATAAGGACCGCCCCCCGCAGTCTCCTTATCTCCGCGACGAGAGGGTGGACGTCCCTCAAGGGTATGGTGGCTATGACCGTGAGCCTGGGGTCGTACACTATCCTCCTCACGAGCTCCCTGAAGGGCTTTGAGAACAGCTCCATCTTTCCTATCTCGTCTATGACCACCACCTTATCCTTCTCCTTCAGGGCCCTCTCAAGCACGGGAAGGGCAAGATCCTCAAAGTATCTCAGGTTAACGCCGTAGGAACCCACCAGATACCTGGATGTGAAAGTCCTGCTCGCGAAGGTCTTCTTCTTTCCCTCCGTGGTAACTATCCTGAAGCCCCTCCTCCTCCCGGTTTCCCTGTCCCTGACCTCTTCTGTCCAGAAGCCGACAGTTCTGTCCCCCAACCTCTCCACAAGTTTCCTTACAAGGGTCGTCTTGCCTATACCGGGCGGGCCCGTTATCAGTACCTTCAAGGGTCCCTCCTTATCTTTAAAAAGACCTCTTCCGCCTGTTTTAAGGTCTCCTCAAGCGTGCCCGAGTTGTCTATTACGAAGTCCGCAAACTTGACCTTCTCCTCGGGAGGCATCTGCCTCTTCCACCGCCTGAGGAAGTCCTCCTCGGACATCCCCCTCCTGATGGCCCTTTTCCTGCAGACCTCATAGGGGGCGTAGACCACAACCGTGAAGTCGTAGTCTCTGTAAGTTCCCTTCTCTATAAGCAGGGATGCCTCGACGAAGACAACCGAGTCCTCCGGAAGGCGGGAGTAGATGCTTTCGAGCTCCCTGTACAGAGCGGAGTGGGTTATCCTCTCAAGCTCGGAGAGTTTCTCAGGGTCTTTGAAGACTATATCCGCTATCTTCCTCCTGTCCGCGTTTCCCTCGGGGTCCAGGATCCCTTTCCCCAGGAGGCGGACTACCTCATCGAGAACAGGGTGACCCTTCCTGTAGAAGGAGTGGATAACCCTGTCCGCGTCTATGACCACAGCCCCCAGCTTACCGAAGAACTCACCCACGGTGGACTTTCCAGACCCGAGGTTTCCCGTGAGGGCTACCTTCTTCATCTCCCAAATTATAATAGTTCCATGCTGATAGCGGTCCCCCTAACCGATGAGGGCTTCAGGGAGAAGGTAAAGGAGGCAAGGGAAAAGGGTGCGGACATAGTGGAGCTGAGGGTCGACCTCTTCTCAAGGAGGGATCCGGACCACGTCCTGGACCTTCTCATGTTCGCAAAGGAGTCCGGTCTTAAAACCATACTCACCGTGAGATCGCCCGAAGAGGGGGGCGGTGAGGTGGAAAACAGGAAGGAGATCTACGAAAAGGTCGCACCTTACTCGGACTTTGCGGACGTTGAACTGTCCTCCAGAAACCTGATCCCTTACGTGAGGGAGGCCCTGTCGAAAGGCGGTGGCAGGCTGATAGTCTCCTTTCACGACTTTGAGAGGACACCCCCATCATGGGTTATAAGGGAGGTCCTGAGAGAGGGTTTCAGATACGGCGGTATACCTAAGGTGGCGGTTAAAGCCAATTCCTACGGGGACGTTGCCCGGCTTCTGTGCGTGGGATCTCAGGAGAAAGGAGATAAGATACTCATAGCTATGGGTGACCTCGGGAGGGTTTCGAGGGTAGCGGGGTTCGTTTTCGGTTCCCTGATCACCTACGCCACCCTCGGCAGGCCCTTAGCACCAGGTCAGCTCGGTCTTGAGGAGACGGTAAAGCTCAGGGAACTCCTCTACAAGCCTTAAGTAGAGCAGGTTCATAGCGGAGTGCAGGAGCACGGGAGCCAAGAGGGAACCTGTCTTCAAGTATACGTATCCGAGTACTAAGGAGGGAAAGAAAACGAGAAGGGAGTTCAGGGTAAGACCCTCCACAACGTGTGCGCCCGTAAAGACCATAGAGGTGGGGACGTTACCCATGCGGGCCATCAGGAAACCTCTGAAGAAGACCTCCTCCACCAGGGCAACGCCCAGCTGGTTGAGGACCAGAACGGTATCGGGCATCAGGCACACGCCCAGAGAGAAGAAGGGAAGCCCAAACAGAAGACCTCTCCCGAAGTTACGGAGACCGAGCTCCTCAGGGTCTTCAAACAGCACAGGAAGGCCCATCACAATTACGGGCAGTACGGAAAGTGCAGGGTTCTCCTTGTAAACGCAGAGGGTCAGGTAGAGGGCTCCGATGAGATAAACTCTCTTACGCAGGGCTCTATCCTCCACATGTGGTTCAGGGGTCCGTGTCCTTTCCCGATACCGGGGTTCGTCTCTATGGCCCTCTTCACAAAGTCCTTGGCTTTTCTCACAGCCCTTTTCAGATCCATACCCATAGCTATGAGGGCACATATCGCCGCGGAGAAGGTGCACCCCGTTCCGTGGGTGTTCTTAGTTTCCACCCTGTCGTCCACAAAGTAGTGGACCTCAAGGCCACCTTCGTAGAAGAGGTCTATAACTTTATCTCCCTCCATATGCCCGCCCTTTATGACCACAGCCCTGGGACCCATCTCCAGGATCTTCTTCGCGCAGTTCTCCGCATCCCTCAGGTTCCTTATCCTGTCCCCGCAGAGGACCTCAGCTTCGGGTATGTTGGGTGTAACTATAAGGGCAAGTGGAAAGAGCTCTCTCACCAGGACCTCCACGCTCTCCTCCCTGAGGAGAAGATCACCGCTCTTTGCCCTGAAGACGGGGTCCACCACGAGGTTCTGTATGCCCAGATCCCTCACAGCCCTCGCAACCGCCAGGACTATACCCGTGTTCGAGAGCATACCCGTCTTCGCGGAGTCCACACCTATGTCCTGGGCCACGACCTTTATCTGGTTGTAAACTACCTCCGGCGGGAGGTCGAAGACACCGAACACACCCTCGGTGTTCTGGACCGTGATGGAGGTTATCGCGCTCATACCGTAAACGCCGAGGGCGGTGAAGGTCTTCAGGTCCGCCTGTATCCCAGCCCCGCCCCCGCTGTCCGAACCCGCCACGGTGAGACACCTCGGGACCATCAGAAGAACCCCCCAAGGATAAAATGTATCCTTGAAGGGGATGTGTCCCCGGGAACTTTTTTCGTCTTGAAGGCCCAGTCTATCCTGATGGGCGCTATGGGTGTTACAAACCTTATACCGATACCGTAACCGCCCCTCCAGTTCCTCGGGTCAAAGTCCTCTATCCTTTCCGCACCGAGCCCAGTGTCATAGAAGACCGCGACGTAAAGGGTCCTGTGGAGGGGGTAGCTGAGCTCGAAGTTGAAGAAGAGCTGTTTTGTTGAACCTACTGGCTGGTTGTTAACGTCCAGGGTCCCCGCCATACCGTAGTCGTACCCCCTTATGGTGAAATCACCGCCGACGAAGAACCTCTCGTCCAGAGGGACCTGAGCTCCCCCATAGGGCTCCACGAACCCGACGGTTCCCCTCGCCATAAAGACCGCCCCCGTCTCGAAGTAGGTCTCCTTCAGGTACTTCGTTCCCGACAGGACCACCCTGTGGAACTTTTCCGTTCCCCCGAGCACGGGAACGCCGACCGAGTAGGTAAGCTCAAAGAGGGAACCCTGGGTGGGGAAGAGGAAGTAATCCCTTGTGTCCCTCCTCAGGGAGAACGTGAACTTCCTGGACTCCCTCCTCCCTTCCTGCTGTTTTATCACAGCGGACGCGCCCGGGTCTATGTCGGAGTACCTTATCCTCTGGAAGCTCAGCCCGAAAGACACCCTCCAGTACTCCCGGAACTCCCTCGAAAGGGTCGCACTTACACCCGTCCTCTCTATTGTGTAGGTGACGTACTCTATCCTCCTGTCGAACACCGAAAGGGAGAGGTCGTAGGGTCTTTTGAGAAACCATTTGTCGGTGTAGGATATGGAGTTGTCCTTGTACTGGGCACCGTAGCTTATCGATATACCCACTATGTCTCCCGTACCCAAGAAGTTTCCTTTCCTCAGGGAGACAAACCCGGAGAGCTTTGTTATCTCGTTGTAGGACAGCCCCACAGAGAACTGACCCGTGAACCTCTCCCTTATCTTCACAAGGAGGTCCCACCTTCCCTCACCCGCGGGAAAGGGCTGGATCTGGACGTCCTCGTAGTAGCCGAGGTTCAGGATCCTGGTTCTTGACCTCCTCAGGGCCCTTCTGGTAGCCAGTTCCCCCTCCCTAACCCTTAGCTCCCTCCTTATCACGTAGTCCCGTGTCTCGTAGTTTCCCTCAACCTTGATCCTCCTAACGTAAACGGGTTTTCCCTCCCTCAGCTTCAGGGTCACAGAGACCTCCTTCCTCTCCGTGTCAACCTTCTCCTCTTCCTCGACGAGGACGTTGAGGAAACCTATCTCCGAGTAAAGGTTCCTGATCCTGCCCTTTATCTTCTCTATAACCTCCCTCCTGTAATACCCGCCCTTTTTTCTGTTCCTCTCAAGAAGGTCCCCTACAAGCTCCGAGTAAGCGTAGAGGGTGTTGCCCTCTATCCTGAGCTCTTTCAGTCTGTACCTAGGTCCTTCCTCTATGAGTATAAGTATGTCGTGTCTCCCGTTCTTCCTCCTTACCCTGTAGCCAACTTCCGCCTCAAGAAAACCCTCGTCCCTGTAAAACTCCCTTATCCTCTCTACATCGTCCTTCAGGACCTCCTCGCTGAAGGGTGGCTTCAGCCTGAATATGAAGATGTTCCTGTCCTGAGTCTGCATCAGGCCTTTTAGCTTCCTTCCGCTGAAGGTCTTGTTGCCCTTGAAGTCTATGTCCACGACGTACTTCTTCTGTCCTTCGTCAATAACAAACACGAGCTTGGAGGCTCCCTTTTTTGCCTCTATCCTGTAGGTGACCTCAACATCCGGGTAGCCCTCCTCAAGGTATATGGCCTTTATCCTGTTTATCAGCTCCTTTATCTCTTTCTGGGAGAGAACCCTCCCGAGCTTCAGCTTCCTGTGGATCTCCAGCCTCTCCTCGAGGGCGGGGCCTGAGGTGTAGCCCTGGATAAGCTCCTCAACGTCCAGCTTACCCACCTCCGTTTCAACGCCGAGCTTATCCGCCAGGTCCTCGTCGTCTATTTTCCTGTTCCCCTCAAACTCTATCCGGTAGATCACGGGGAGGTCTTCCACAAGATACACAAGCCTGACCCTACCGTCTTCTTCGAACCTGTAAACCTCTATGCTTTTGAAGAAGCCTGTCCTGAAGAGCTTCCTGATGTCTCTTCTCACCTTCTCCAAGGAGAAAAGGCTTCCCTCTTTGGTCAGCAGGATCTCCTTTATGAGGTCTTCAGGGACGTACTGGTTTCCCCTTATCTCTATACTCTCAACGGTCTGGGCGTGCGTGAAGACAAAAAAAGAGAGTAGGGCTAAAAACACACTTCTTACAAGCGGTTTCACGGAAAAGGTATTATATCAGGACTCTTTGAGGACTGGCTCCAGCTTCTCCTTCTTCTTGATCGTTTTGAAGTAGGGCTTGTCGTTCTTGACCCTTATCTCAACGAGCTCCGTGTCTTTGAGGGTTCCCTTTATGAGCTCCTCCGCCAAGAGGTCCTCAACGTGCTTCTGGAGGGCACGCTTCAGGCTCCTCGCACCGAACTCGGGCTTGTACTCCCTCTCTATGATCCAGTCAACGAAGCTCTTGTGGAGCTTTACCTGTATGTCCCACTCCCTGAGCTTTTCGTTGATCTCCTTGAGCTGAAGCTCGAGTATCTGCTCAACGTCCTTCTTTTCAAGGGGTCTGTAAACTATGATCTCGTCGAGCCTGTTCAGGAACTCGGGGTTGAAGGTCCTCTTTACCTGGTCGAGGACGTTCTTCTTCATCTGGTCGAAGTCTATCATACCGAACTTCTTCTCAAACCCTATGGAACCGCCCTGGACTATCATCCTCGCACCCAGGTTGGAGGTCATTATGATTATGGTGTTGGAGAAGTCCACGGTCCTACCGAGACCGTCGGTGAGCCTCCCGTCGTCGAATATCTGAAGGAAGACGTTGAAAACATCCGGGTGAGCCTTTTCTATCTCGTCAAAGAGGAGCACTGAGTAGGGTCTTCTTCTGACCTTTTCGGTGAGCTGTCCTCCTTCCTCGTAGCCTACATACCCGGGAGGTGCTCCTATGAGCCTTGAGACCGTGTGCTTTTCCATATACTCCGACATGTCGAACCTTATGAGGGCCTCTTCTGTCCCGAACAGGTACTCCGCAAGGGCTTTGGCGGTCTCGGTCTTCCCCACGCCCGTCGGCCCGAGGAAGAGGAACACACCTATGGGTCTGTGCCTCCCTTTGAGCCCTACCCTTGACCTCCTTATGGCCCTCGCTATCGCCTTTATGGCTTCGTCCTGTCCAACAACGCGTTTTTTAAGCTCCTCCTCTATGTGCAGGAGCTTCTCCATGTCGCTCTCGTGCACCCTCCTCACGGGTATGCCTGTCCACCTCGCCACAACCTCCGCCACGTCCTCCGCGGTCACCTTGGGTCTGTTCTTCTCCATCTCCTGCTTCCACTTGGCTTTGAGGCTCTCGAACTTCGCCCTCAGCCTGAGCTCCTCGTCCCTTATCTTCGCAGCCCTCTCGTAGTCCTGGTCGCTCGCCGCCTCCTCCTTTTCCTTCTCGAGTTTCTTTATCTTCTCCTCAAGCTCCTTGAGGTTGGGGGGCAGGTTCATCGCCTTGAGCTTCACCAGGGCTCCTGCTTCGTCCACAACGTCTATCGCCTTGTCGGGGAGATTCCTGTCCGTTATGTACCTCACCGACAGGCTCACCGCCTTGTCGAGGGCTTCGGAGGTGTACTCCACACCGTGGAACTCTTCGAACTTCTCCTTAAGACCGTAGAGGATCTTGAGGGTGTCCTCCTCGGAGGGAGGGTCGACGAGGACAGGCTGGAACCTCCTCTCGAGGGCCCCATCCTTCTCTATGTACTTCCTGTACTCGTCCAGGGTGGTAGCACCTATGACCTGTATCTCACCCCTCGCAAGAGCGGGCTTCAGCATGTTGGACGCGTCTATGGACCCCTCCGCGGAACCCGCACCCACGAGGGTGTGGATCTCGTCTATGAAGAGGATAACGTTGGGAGCCTTTTCGAGCTCCTTGAGGATGTTCTTGAGCCTCTCTTCAAACTGACCCCTGTACTTGGTCCCCGCCACAAGGGCGGCAAGGTCAAGGGCGACGACCCTCTTGTTAAGCAGGGGTTCGGGGACCTCCTTGTTGGCTATCCTCTGGGCGAGACCCTCAACTATCGCGGTCTTACCTACTCCAGGATCCCCGAGGAGTACTGGGTTGTTCTTCCTCCTCCTGACGAGTATCTGGATAACCCTCTCTATCTCCCTCTCCCTGCCTATCACGGGGTCAAGCTTTCCCTCCCTCGCCATCTGGGTCAGGTCCCTGGAGAACCTGTCCAGATTCGGTGTGGGAGCGTACTTGACGCTCTCCTGGGGAGGTAGCTCCCCGAGGATCTGGAGGACCTCCCGTCTCACCGAGTACTCGTCAAGACCGAAACCCCTCAGTATCCTGCCTCCGAGACCCGTCTTCTCACGGACTATGCCTATGAGCAGGTGCTCAGGACCGACGAACTGGTGGTGGAGGATCCTCGCCTCTTCGACCGCAAACTCTATAACACGCTTGGCGTCCGGGGCGAAGAGGATCTCACCCGTGTGAGACCCCTTGTTTATCTGACCCATGACCGCCTTCCTGACCTTCTCGGGAGAGAGTCCGAACTTGGAAAGAACCAGCGTGGGTATGTCCTCCTCCTTTATGAGTGCAAGAAGTATATGCTCACTGCCCAGGTAGCTGTGTCCGAGGTCAAGGGCCTCCTCACGAGCCTGGAGTATCACCTGTCTTGCCCTTTCCGTAAACTTCTCAAACATGTCCTAACCTCACTTGAATTTATAAGATAACAATAAGGGAAGGGCGTGACAATACCATGTTTAAGGTCATTGAACACCAGAACCCCACAGGGACCCTTCCAGACCTTATGGGACAACGGAGTCATATTTTTGTCCTGTGGATCACAGGATTTTTACGTATTTTTACCTGAAAATTACAGAAAATATCGGGTTTGCTAAAGGGAAGGGAAGTTTTATCGTTAAATATTAAGCGAACGGGTCTACCTTCAGGAAGGAGGGTGGACACAAAGTGAGGAAGAAAACCTATGTCTTCGATGAAGATACACTTGAGATCCTGGAAAATCTCAAGTGCAGTATGAACAAAAAGGAAATAAGCATAATAAAAGACGCCCTTAAGATGTACTATGATGTGCATAATAACCAAGAAAACCTTTACAAAGCCCTGAACGAAATAATCTGTCAGCTGAATTACATAGCTTCAAAGATAGAAAAGCTCAGTTTTGAACTCGGAAGGTGCAAGGAGAGGAACAAACACCTTGAGGACATGCTGAGAAAACTCGTAGGAGATGTGTAGTAGCCTGTCCTATCCTAATATTTATGCGGTTCCTGAGGAAAATCATGAAACACACCATCTATAGAAATGTAACCGTTTTCATACTCGCTGTGGCCTTCACGGTGGCGGTTGTCTCTACCGCGGTTGTGGTTTCAGCGGTGGTGAACATAAGCACGGGCGGGCAGGGCGGACCCGCGTTAGTCAAACTGCTCGCCTTCGTGTTCCTAACCCCGATCCTCGGGGCTCTCACGGTCACATACATCCTGAGGAGGAAGATAGCCCTCGCCATAAAGCTCATCAGGGAGGAGATGAACAGGGTCAGATCCCTCGAAGACCTTTCGGATATGAGCTTCAAAAAGGTGGACTTCGGCTTTGAGGAGCTCAACGAGATAAGGACGGGTCTGGTTGAGCTGGTAGAGAGGCTGAACAGGGTTGCGGTAGACAGGAAGACCTTTGAGCTGGAGCTCAGGCTACTTCAGAAGCTGATCATAACCTCGGAGGTGGTGAGGGACTGGAGAAAGGTGGCAAGAGCTGTATTGAAGAACCTGAACAACGTGATCCGCTTCTCCTACACCTTCCTGGTGTTTTCGGAGGGAGGGAAGAACACGGTATACGTTTTCTGGAACACAAAAAGGGACAGAAGGGTAGAGGACCTCATAAAGGACAGGCTGGGGGAGGTCGGGGAGTTTAACCATCTTGAGCTGACCCATGCGGGCGTGAACGCTCCTGTGTCCGCTGGAAGCCTGAGATTGAGAAAGCTAAGGAGACCGTCGATCGGAGGAGCGCTCGCCTGCGGAATGGAGGTCCTCACTCCCCTCCACGGGGAAGAGGTCAGGGTGATCGATAACTTCCTCCTCGTTTTACTTCAGGTGATAGGCTCCCTGAAGGCGGTAGATGAGTTCACGGGAAAGCTTGAGTACTACGCGACAAGGGACCCTCTGACAGGTCTTTACAACCAGAGGGTGTTCTGGGAGATGCTGAGCTACGAGGTGGAAAGGGCAAAAAGGAGAGGATACAAATTCTCCCTGCTGGTTGTTGACATAGACAACTTCAAGCTGATAAACGACACCTACGGTCATGAGTTCGGTGATGAGGTTTTAAGGAGGGTGGCGGACACTCTGAGGGACAGCGTCAGGAAGGAGGACATAGTTGCAAGGTACGGAGGTGATGAGTTTGCAGTGATCCTGCCCTACTCCTCGGGCGAACAGGCTGTACACATAGCGGACAGGATAGTGGAGAGTATAGGCAACCTGAAGTTCAGCTCGCCCGACGGTAAGACCATAAAAGTGTCCGTATCCGTAGGTGTAGCGGTTTTCCCGGACCACGCACAGGAGGTAAAGCATCTGTTTCTTATAGCGGACAACATGATGTACAGGGCAAAAGAGGAGGGTAAGAGCAAGGTCCTTCTGCCCAAGGAGACGGACATAGAGGAGACATCCAGAAAGCTCGGAGAGAAGGGCCTGATGATAATAGAGGCGGTAGAAAACAGGAATGTCTTTCCCGTCTTCCAGCCCATAGTTGACCTGAGGACATCGGAGCTTCACGCCTACGAGGTCCTGATGAGGCTGGAGACGGAGGACAGGATACTGAGCGCAGGGGAGTTCATACCGCTGGCGGAGAGCATGGGTCTGGTTCACAAACTCGACTACATACTCATGGAAAAGGCCCTGAAGGAGGTGGCGGACAGCGGTTTTAACGGGAAGGTCTTCTTCAACCTGTCCCCGAGGGCTCTAATACTGGAGGATTTCATAGAGAACATACTCAGTATAGTGAAAAACAGCGGTGTGGACCCCGGGAGGATAGTCTTTGAGCTTACAGAGAGGGACACGGTGAAGAACTTAGAACTGCTGAAGGTGTTCGTGAACAGGCTAAAGGATCAGGGGTTCAGTTTCGCCATAGACGACTTCGGTGCGGGTTTTGCCTCTTTTATGTATCTCAAACACTTTCCTGTGGACTACATAAAGATAGAAGGTGAGTTCATAAGGTCCCTTGTGTCCAGCAGTGTGGACAGGGCTTTCGTTCTCAGCATAACCACCATGTGCAACCACCTAAACATAAAGACAGTTGCGGAGTTTGTAGAGGATGAGACCATACTGAAGGCGGTCAAAGACATAGGTATAGACTACGCTCAGGGTTTTTACGTGGGCAAACCTGTACAAAAGCCAGAAAAATACGGTTGAAATCCGGATTGAAACCTTTGGTTTTTTCGTTGATCTTACTTTTAATGCGGGTTCTCGTAATTTCCAGGTCCAAGTTTTTCAGAGAGGCGGTCAGGTTCATAATCCAGGATATGGTGGATAAGGTTGAGACCACGGAGAGACCTGACAGCGTCAAGGATGTAGGGGACTACGACCTTATACTTTGTGACCTCTCCTGCTTTGATGAACCCCGTAAGATCGCGGATATACTCAGAGCCTTCAAGGAGCGCGGTGTCAGGGTCGTGGTCTTTTCCTTTGACCCTGCGGAGAGGTTCAGAGACTTTATCACCCGTGCGGGGGCTGACGGCTACATCCACAGACCTTTAGACCCTGAATCCGTCAGGGACCTTATATCCAGGATCCGTTAAACTCACAGGTTTCTGTCCGAAATTAAAAAAAAGAGGTCCCCCCTTGCGGAGGTGAGATGATATGAAAGAGATACTCCCGCCCGAGGAAGGAACGGTAAAGACCGGTACAGGTACAAGGGTTTTGAGGCAGAGGCAGACCAGGACGTCCGCCAAAAGGCAGGCACTCGTGGAAAGGATAGCTTCCGCGGCGGAGGAGGTCGCCGCTTCCATAGCTGAGATCTCGTCCGCCACCGAGCAGGCCAAGAGGTCCGCGGACACGGTGGCGTCCGCAGCGGAGGAGGCGGCCAGGTCAACCGAAGAGAACAGGAGGGCGGTAGATCTCATAGCGGACCTCGTAAAAAAGGGCATAGACGAGGCCAACAGGCTTCACGGTATGGTTCTGGACCTCCAGAGGAAGACCCATAACCTCTCCCAGGTGATAAACTCCCTCTCCGAGAGCATACTCGACACCGCGGGGAAGATAGAGGGAACCTCCGAGACGGTTGAGGTCATAGAGAGGATCTCGCAGGACGTGGAGAGGTTCACGGGCTCCATACTCAAGATAGCGGACAGGGTGAACCTCCTCGCCCTGAACGCAGCCATAGAGGCTGCAAAGGCGGGGGAACACGGTAGGGGCTTCTCGGTGGTTGCGGAAGAGGTCAGGATAATGACCGAGATGTCCGAGAAGAACGCGGGCGAGATACAGAAGATCCTGAGCGATATAGTTGAGAGCATAAAAGGCCTCGTGGAGAGGATGGGTTCCCTGGTTCGGGAGGCTAAGGACCAGGTTGAGGTTATGAGGCAGGTGGTCTCGGAGTTCAACGACATACTGAAGATGATCCAGGACCTGGCGACCGCTGTGGAGGACTTCATAAGCCTTTACAGGGAGGAGATGAACGCCCTGGAGGAGCTGAGAAACAGCTCAGAACAGGTGGCTTCCGCCGCTGCGGAACAGTCGTCCGCTGCGGAGGAGATCTCGAGGTCCGTGGGTGAGCTCGCGACCGCCATGGAGGAGATAAACTCCGCAGCGGAGGAGCTGAGGAGGATGGCGGTCGAGCTGAGGGACGCCACCTCAATAGAGGACAAGGCTGCGGAACAGATAGCCGCGGCGGCGGAACAGCTCTCCGCGTCCGTGGAAGAGTTCACGGGGAGCATAGAGCAGGTCAAGCAGGCGGTGGACCAGCTCTCAGCTGCAGCGGAGGAGCAGGCGAGGTCCGCGGAGGGCATGTTCAACCTGGCCAGGAACATGAAAACCGCTTCCGAAAACGTCCTGAAGAGTGCGGAGGGTAGCCTTGAGGTCCTGGACAGGGCTATGGAACCTTACAGGAAGGGGAAGGAGTCCCTTACGGGAGCCAGAAAGAACCTGGAGAGGCTCAGAACAGGTATAGAGGAGACCCTAGAAGGTATAAGGAACCTGAGAAGGAAGACGGTGAACATGAACAGGATAGTGGGCAAGCTTGAGCTGATAATGGTTCAGACCAACATGCTCTCGGTAAACGGCTTCATAGAGGCGGCAAGATCAGGGGAGTTCGGGAAGGGTTTTGAGGTCGTGTCTTCGGACATAAAGAACCTATCCATGGAGGGGAACGAGAACATAGACAATCTCCAGAGCAGTCTGGCCCGTATAGACGACCAGTTCGACGTGTTCACCCAGAAGCTGACGGTCGTTTCCGCGGAGGTGCTCTCCGACATGGACACCGCGTCCAAAGCGGGGTCAAGCGCGGAGGAGTGTGTGGGGATAACGAAGGAAGCCCACAGCCTCCTGTCCGCCACGGTGGAGGGCTCGAGAGAGATCCTCAGTAAGGTGGAAGGCATAGTGTCCTCCACAGAACAGATAGCCTCCGCAGCGGAGGAGACGTCCAGAACCACCAGCGAGCTCGCTCAGGCGGTCGGACAGATAGAACAGGCCATAAAACAGATCTCTCAGGCCATAGATGAACTTGCTGCGGTTGCGGACGAGCTTCAGGCCTACTGATGGGTGAGCTGATAAGCCTTCTCGTCTTCAGGGTAAAGGATCAGGAGTTCTCCTGCGAGACGGACACGGTGGTTGAAACGGTCAGGGTTGACAGGGTGTTTCCCGTTCCCTTAGCCCCTAATTACATAAGGGGTGTTATGAACCTGAGGAACAACGTTATACCTCTGGTGGACGTGAGGTCACTCCTCTGGGGTGAGAGGTCCTCGGGAGACACCGCGGTTATAGTCCAGGAAGGGGACAGGGTGGTGGGGCTTCTCGTGGACACGGTGGTAGGTATACACGAGGTAAGCCCGAAAGAGGTCAGGAAGGTGCGTGAGGAGGAGGTGGAGGGTATAAAGCGGGAGTTCGTAAGGGGGACCTTCAAGAGGAACAACAGGGTGATCTTCCTTATAGACCTGAAGCCGATAACGGGGGTGAAAAGACCCGCCCGCAGGAGGGGTGAGGTAAAGAGGGTAAGCCTGAAGGATTCGGGCGGAGGGGTCTCTAGGGAGAACCTGAAGGGCTTCGTGATATTCCCGGGAGGCGGGGAGTGGTTTGCTCTTCCCGTTGAGGAGGTGAGGGAGATAATAGACTATCCCTCAAGCGTCTCACGGATACCCGGAGCTCCCGAATACATGGAAGGTGTCTTCCTCCTGAGGGGTGAGGAGCTCGTCCTTGTATCCTTCTGCAGGGCTCTGGGTGTGGGCGGGTGCGGAGAGGAGAAGAGGGCTATCGTGGTGTCCCCGAACCTAGGCAAGGTAGCCCTGGGCGTTGAGGACGTTAAGGAGATAAGATGGGTGGACGAAAAGTCCTTACTGCATATGGATAAGGAAGGGTCCAGAGGGGTATTAGCCCTGGATGGAGGGGAGAGGCTGGTCCTGGTGCTGAGCGTGAGCGATGTGGTGAGGCGGGAGGATGTGGAAGGAATGTCCGGGCGGGGGGAGGAAAGGGAAACAGGTCAGGAGGTCAAGGAGATGAGGAGTTTCGTCAGCTTCACCGTGGGTGGTGTTGAGATGGCTATAGCCATAGAGAAGGTGAAGGAGGTTATAGAGGTTGGCTCCCTGACACCCATGCCCGGTGCCCCCGACCACGTGGAGGGCGTGTACAACCTCAGGAATTCGGTCATAGCTGTGTCCTCCCTGCCCAAAAGGCTGGGCATAGACGGGGAGGAATCCGACAAGGTGATCGTGCTGGAGAACATACCCGTAGGCTTCAGGGTCACTAAGCTGAAGGGCATACTCAGGGTCGAAGAAAAGGACATACAACCCGCGGACCAGATAACCGAGGCGGAGGAGAAGGTGCTGGAGGGTGTCATAAGGACCGGAGATGGAGGGGTGATATTCGTCCTCGACCCTAAGAAGCTGGTTAAGGAGGAAGACATAAAGTTCCTTAAGGAGGGTGTAGCGGAGGATGAGGGCAAACGGTGAGGACGTTCTTAAGGTCTCCCGCATAATACTGAACACCGCGAAGGCTACTGAGGAGTTTCTGGAAACCTCCTGCACCCTTGAGCTCGACCGTGTGTTCGGTACCGTTCTTGAGAAGCTGAACGTCTTCTTCAGGAGAGTCGAGAGGAGCTTTAAGGACTTCGTAGTGTTCGAGAGGTACGTTACCTGCGCCTACACAAGGGAAGAGGGCTACTCCCTAAGGGATATACCGGAAGAGGTGAAGGAAAGGGTATACGACCTCAGGGACAACGATGAGGTGTGCGGTTTCACGGGAAAAGAGTGCATCTGCAAAAAGTCCTTTGAGTTCTTCAAAAGCAGGTTCACAGAAAAGATATCCGCCATGATGTCCTCGGGAGACTTTCTGAGGTCAGAGTCGGACAGGCTCAAGAAGAACATGGAGAACCTGGGAACGAGGGTGGAGTCCCTGACAGATATAGCCAGAAAGATAATGAACATAGCGGAGCTCATAGAGATAATAGCCCTGAACGCCTACATAGAGGCTGCGAGACTCGGAGACCAGGGACGGAGCTTCAAGGTGATAGCGGATGAGGTGAGGAGGGCTTCCGTCAAGACCAACGAGCTCGCCTCGGAGATAGTTGAGTCCATAAAGAACCTCCAGAAATCCTTTCAGGACCAGATGGAGGTCCACAGGGAGTTCCACAGGAGCATGGAAAACCTAGAGAAGGAGCAGACCAGCTTCTCTGAAGACCTGAACAGGGACCTCCTGTGGATGGCCCAGAACTTCATAGACTTTCTTGAGTACATGAGGACGTTCGTGAAGGAGGACATGGACCTCTTAGGGGACGTCAGGAACACGATCATGTCCGTCCTCCAGACCATAGACCTGACAAACCAGAGGGTCGGGAACACCGCAAAAGCCCTCAGCATACTGGCGGACATGATAGGGGAGTTTGAGAAGCTCGTGAAAGGAGAGAAGGAGCTCGAAGAGGTAAGGAGCAGGATCGAGTCCCTCTACGAGGATTTCAGAAAGATACCCAAGCTCAGGGAAGAAAGGGAGATAATAGCGAGAACCGAGGGGCGCGGTCTTGAGACCGGGAGGGTAGGGGAGAAGATCGAGGATCTGGAAACGGACGTAGAACTCTTCTGAGGAGGTGGTCCCATGAAGAGGGCCCTTGCGGTCGATGACTCCGCGACAATGAGGAATCTAGTGAAGATGGCCCTTGAGTCCGTGGGCTTCCAGGTTGACACCGCGGAGAACGGCCAGGTCGCTCTGGACCTCACCAGAAAGAACTCCTACGACCTGATAATAACCGACATAAACATGCCTGTAATGAACGGCCTTGAGTTCCTGAGGGAGTTCAGGGCGGTGAACAGAACAACACCGGTCCTTGTACTTACCACGGAGACAGAAACCGCAAAGAAGGAGGAGGCAAAGAGGCTCGGGGCGACGGGGTGGATAGTGAAGCCCTTCAAGCCCGAGGACCTCGTCAAGGTTGTGAAGAGGGTGGTCAGATGAAGTACCTGATAAAGTTCCGCCTGGGCAGGAGCGTCTTTGAGAGGGCTATAGACCCCAGGATGTACGTGGAGGACCTCAAAGAGCTGGGCAAGGCGGAGGTGAAGGTGATCAGGGAGAACATACCGGGTCCCGAAGAGGAGCCGACGGACGACCACTGCTTCCACGCGGACATAACGCTGGAGACCGAAAAGGGGAAGGAGGAGATCTTAGAGCTCCTTGAGTTCATACTTGAGGACGGCGTAGAGGTCACCGTCCTGGAAGGAGAGGAGAAGCGGGAAAGCAAGGAGGAGGAAAAGAAAGAAGACGACGTTCCTCCTGCCCTTCTTGAAAACTACAGGCTGGAAACCGAGGAGCTTCTCTCCAGGCTGAGGACATCTCTTGACGAGCTCGCTCAGAACCCGGGAAGCCCCGAGCTTATAAACGAGGTGTTCAGGAGCTTCCACACACTGAAGGGAAACACGGGCCTCATACTCTCCTACAGAGAGGAGAGCAACCTGAGGTACATCCACGAGATAACCCACAGGGCGGAGACGGTCCTCCAGAAGGCGAGGGATACAGGGATAGGCCTGACAAACAGGCAGGTGGAGATCCTCCAGGAGATAGTTGACAGGCTCGATGACCTGTTCCTCGCCTTCACGGAAGGAAGGGAGGAGGACGCGGAGGACGTGTTCACGCTCCTTGAGGACCTCGGCTCTGTAGAGGAGAAAAAGGAGAAGCTCGTAAACGGAGAGGGCCTTACCGCGGACGTGTCCGCCCTTTTGAACGTCGCATCTCAGTATATACCTGTGTTCAGGGAGCTCTGCTCGAAGGGTGATATAAACCAGGAAGAAGAGGAGTTTTTCAGGAGGTCCCTGCTCACCCTCTACAAGGTCACCAAAGACCTGGGGTTTAAGGATCTCAACAGAAAGATAAAGGACCTCCAGAACGCCTTCGGAAACGTGGACTTCAAAGAGTTCTGCGAAGGTCTGGAGGACCTCGCACGGGAGATCCAGAAAATGGTAGAGGAGAAGTCCAGGGAGGCCAAAGAGGAGAAGAAGAAGGAGGAAAAGAAGGCCTTTGACGCGTCCAGATACATAACCAGAACGGGATACCTCAAGGTGGAGGAGTCCACAGTAAAGGACCTGATGGACATAGTCGGTGAGCTGTCTGTCTTCAAGGAGTGGATATACCTGTTTGCGACAAAGCTCGACAGGGTCTACCGCGTTCCCGAAGCCAGCAGGGAGCTCAAGGATAACATAAGGAGGTTCAGAAGCCTTATGGACAGCCTCCAGAGAACTGTCCTCGAGATGAGGATGGTTCCTGTCTCCACGCTCTTTGAGAGGTTTCCCAAGCTTGTCAGGGACCTCTCCAGAATGCTCGGGAAAAAGGTGAAGCTCCAGATAGAGGGAGGAGAGACCAAGCTCGACAAGGTCATAGTGGAGAAGATAGCGGAGCCGATGATACATCTGATCAGAAACGCGGTGGACCACGGCATAGAAACCCCCGAGGAGAGGGAAAAACTGGGAAAGCCCGTTGAGGGAACGGTAAAGATAACCGCTTACCAGGAAGGAGGTTCAGTTATCATAGAGGTCTCCGATGACGGAAGGGGCATAGACGTTGATAAGGTTTGGGAAAAGGCACTGGAGAGAGGCCTTTACACGGAGGAGGAGCTTTCGGAAATGAGCGAGGAGGAGATAATGCAGATAATCTTCCAGCCGGGCTTCTCGACAAAAGACCAGGCCACGGAGCTGTCCGGCAGGGGCGTGGGTATGGACGTTGTGGCGAACGCGGTCAGGGAGTTCGGTGGAGAGGTTCAGGTCCGTAGCCAGAGGTACGCGGGTACCACGGTCAGGCTCACCCTGCCCCTCACCTTAGCCATAAGGAAGGTCCTGCTCGTGAGGATCGGAGAGGTCACCTTCGGGATACCCGCGGAGAACGTGGGTGAGGTCATAAAGGTGAGCGGTAGCTCCGTAAAATCCCTCAAAGGCACAAGGGTCATATACCACAGGGGAAAGGTCCTGGAGCTTGAGTTTCTGGGTGAGAAACTGGGTATAAAGAACGAGCAGAACGGAACGGTGACCCTGCTCGTGGACAACCACCTGACCAGAGGTGTCGTGGTGGACGAGGTCATAAGCACCATAGACACGGTTGTAAAGCCCATACCCGACATCATAGCGACCGCGGAGGAGATAAGCGGTATAACCATACTGGGTGACGGGAGCGTCGTTTACATACTGGAGGTCCTCAAGTGAGGAGGATAAAGGTTCTGGTTGTGGACGATTCCGCCTTCATGAGGAAGGCGATAAGGGAGATACTGGAGAGCGACCCTGAGATAGAGGTCGTAGGCACCGCACGGAACGGCCTTGAGGCTGTAGAGAAGGCAAAGGAACTAAAACCTGACGTTATAACCCTGGACATAAACATGCCCGTTATGGACGGGAAAGAGGCCCTTGCGAGGATAATGGAGGAAAACCCCACCCCCGTGGTAGTGGTCTCCTCCCTGACCCAAGAAGACGCACCCATAACCATGGAGCTCCTCGACATGGGTGCCTTCGACTACGTCCCGAAACCTTCCGGCACCATATCCCTGGACATACACAAGGTCGCGGACGATATAAGGACCAAGGTAAAGCAGGCGTACAGGTCGAGGGCGAGGGTCCTGAGCAGGGGACCTTCACAGAGGGTCCTGAGGGCCTCCTTCAAACCCGCAAAGAGGGGCCTTGCAAAGTACGTCGTCGCCGTCGGCATATCCACGGGCGGACCCGCCACGCTCATAGACATACTTCAGGACTGCGAGGTGGACGAGGAGACCGCCTACCTCGTTGTCCAGCACATGCCTCCCCAGTTCACCCCCTCCCTGGCAAAGAGACTCTCCGAGTACACACCCATCCAGTTCCACCACGCTACCCACGGACAGGCGGTCCTGGGAGGTTACGGGTACCTGGCTCCGGGCGGGTGGCACATGAAGGTGGTTCCGGGCGGTAAGATAAAACTCTTCAAGGACGACAGCTACATATACTACCCTTCCGCGGACGTTCTCTTCAGCTCTGTCGCGGAGGTTTACTGCCCGAACGCGGTCGGTGTTATCCTGACAGGTATAGGCAGGGACGGGGCGGAGGGATTACTCAGGATGAAGGAGTGCGGTTGCATAACCATAGCGGAGTCCGAGGAGACCGCGGTCGTTTACGGCATGCCAGCAGCGGCCAAGGAGATAGGTGCCGCGGTTGAGATCCTGCCCGCATACAGGATAGCGTCAGCCATAAAGAGACACCTCAGGAGGTTAAAGGAACGTGGACAGAAGGGCTGAGCTTCTGGAAAAGCTCAGGTCCGAAGACAAAGAGGAGGTCAGGGAAGCTGTGGAATCGCTCGCTGAGTTTCTGGACGGGGAGGTTATAAAGGCCCTTGTGGACACCGCCATCTCGAGGAAGAGCAAATCCATTCTCGAAGCGGTAAGGGCCACGCTGATGTCCGCGGAAGGAAACGGGGAGGTGATATGCAAAGAGGTGGTGAGGTTCTTCGAACACCCTGAGCCCAAGCTGAGGCAGACCGCAATAGACATACTCTCCCACCACGGGGACACCTGTTTGGAGGTTGTGGAGGAAAAACTCCTGAAGAGCGAAGACTACAACATGAGGAAGTTCGCGCTGGACATACTCTCCCAGATAAGGTCCGAAAAGGCCCTTGAGCTCATAATATCCGCCCTTAAGGACGAGAACCCGAACGTAAGCCTGACCGCCCTCGAGTACCTCAGGAACTTTTCCTCAATGAGGGACAGGGTGGTGGAGGCGATAGTCGGGTTCCTGCCCTCGGTAAAGGACGTGTTCGGGCTGACCACCCTCGCATCAACGATAATATACGGGAACATAAAGGACGGAAGGCTGATAGAGCCGTTAAGGGAGAAGCTGAACACCCTAAAGGATCCTATGGAAAAGCACTGGGTGTACAAGGTCCTCCTGTTCCTCGGGGACAAAGACGTCCTGGGTGAAGCCCTCGAGAACGCACGGAAGGTCCGCATGGAGGAGGACCTGAAGAAAGACATCGAGATATTCGGGGTCCCGGGAGAGGACTGATGCTGACGGACCTCTACTTTAATACCCTCAGGGACCTTATATACGAAAACACGGGCATAGTCTTTGACGACAGGAAGAGGTACTTTGTCGAGAACAGGGTGAGAGAGCACATGGAGGAGCTGGGTATAAGCTCCCTTAAAGAATATATATACAGGCTGAAGAGGGACAAAAACGTCCTCAAGGACTTCATATCCAAGATAACGGTGAACGAGACCTACTTCTACAGGGAGTATTACCATCTGAAGGCTCTCGCCTATCTGGTCCAGACGGAGAGCTTCGGGTTTCCCGTCAGGGTCCTGAGCCTGCCCTGCTCCACGGGGGAAGAACCCTACAGCATAGCCATAGTCCTGATGGAGGTTCTGGAGAACCCGGTTAAGTTTGAGATAACGGGTGTGGACATAGACAGAAACGCCCTGAGGAAGGCAAAGGAAGGCGTTTACAGCAGGAGGAGCGTCTCAAAGCTACCGGGAAGGTATCTGGAGAAGTACTTTGACAGGATCGGTGAAGAGATGTGGAGGATAAAGGACTCCGTGAAAAGACGCGTCCGCTTTTACGAGGGGAACATACTAGACAGGCTGTTCATGAAAGGGCTCGGCAGGTTCCACTACGTCTTCTGCAAGAACCTGCTCATATACTTCGACGACAGGGCAAGAGTTCAGGCGGTTAACAACCTCTACGACGTAATGGTGGACGGGGGGTACCTGTTTCTCGGGCATGCGGAGAGCATATCCAGGACGTCCTCGCTCTTCGAACCCGTCAAGGTTGAGGGGACAATAGTTTACAGAAAGGTCAGGGAGGAAGAGGAAGATGAGTGGTGAGAGGAAGACCGCCCTCGTTGTGGACGATTCCCTGACCGTCAGGATATACCACTCATCACTTCTCAGGAACTTCGGGTACGAGGTTGACACAGCTGAGAACGGTCTTGAGGCCCTTGAGATGGCGATGAAGAAAAAATACGACCTCATACTCTCGGACATAAACATGCCTGTCATGGACGGGTACGAGTTCGTGAGGAAACTGAGAAAGCTGGAGGAGTACAGGTACACCCCCGTTGTTTTCATCACAACCCTGAACTCTGAGGAGGACAGAAGGAAAGCCCTGATGGCGGGCGGTACACTTTACATAGTCAAACCCATAAACCTGGAGGTCCTCGAGAAGATCCTGAGGTCCATATCTTAACCGTTCTCCTTCAGATACCTCTCAAAATCCTCGGGAGGAAGCGGGGGTGAGAAGTAAAAACCCTGGGCGTAATCACACCCCAGGTCCCTGAGCACCCTCACCTGCTCCTCGGTCTCAGTTCCTTCCGCCACCGTCTTCAGACCGAAGGTCCTTGCGAGAAGGATTATGGCCTTCACGATCTCAAGGTCGTCCCTGTTGTCAGGAAGGTCCTTTATGAACTCCCTGTCTATCTTGAGGGCGTAAACGGGGAGCTTCTTGAGGTAAAAGAGGGAGGAGTAACCCGTTCCGAAGTCGTCTATGTATGTCCTCACACCGTAGGAGGCGAGGGTGTTGAGGAACTCAACGGACACCGCCACGTTTTCCATGACCGCGGACTCGGTTATCTCCACCTCAAGGCGGTCGAAGCTCCCGCCACAGCTGAGCACAGCTCCCACAAAGCTGTCCGCAAAAGAGGGCGTCCTGAGCTGGAGGGGGGACACGTTAAGGGCTATCCTTATCTCTATACCTTTCTTCTTCCACTCCCCCATCTGCCTGCAGACCTCACCGACCACCCACTCGCCGACCCTGTGGATGAGTTCGCTCTCCTCTAAAAGCCTGAGGAACCTGGACGGCGGGATCACCTTCTGGTCCCTGACCCACCTCAGCAGGGCCTCACACCCCTCCACCTTACCCGTCCTGAGGTTGACCTTGGGCTGGTAGTAAAGCCTGAACTCGCCCCTGTCGATGGCGCGCCTGAGGTCCGCCCTGAGGTTCACCCTCTCCTCGGTAACCCTGTCCACGCCTTCCGAGAAGTAGACCGTTCTGTTACCCCCCAGGTCCTTTGCCCTTCTTACGGAAGCCATGGCGTTTGCGATGAGGGTTTCGTGATCTGAGGCGTCCTCGGGAAAGAAGGACACACCGCAGGAGAAGGTGATGAATATATCCCGCGAGTCCACCCTGACAGGTTCGGTCATCTCATCTCTCAGTCTTGAGATCAGCCTCTCGACCGCGGTCTTACCGTCCTCCGCTGTGATCAGTATCCCGAACTCGTCCCCTCCGATCCTGCCCACCAGGTCGTCACCCCTCACCACGGACCTCACCCTCCTCGCCACATCCCTGAGGACCTCGTCCCCCGTCCTGTAACCGAAGGCCTGGTTTATCTCGTTGAAGTTATCCACATCCACAACTATCAGGGCTAGCCTTGTGTCCCTTGCCCTTGCCACCTCGGTGATCTCCTTGAGCCTCCTTATGAAAAACCGCCTGTTTATAAGGCCGGTCAGGCTGTCGTGTATCTCGAGGTGTCTCGCCTTTCTTTCCGATGATATCCTCCTGAGACTGAAGGATAGGTCCTGGGCTATCTCCGCGAGCAGGGTGACCTCCTCCTGTGTGAAAGCCTCCTGCCCGTATCTTGAGACAACGAGGACGTACCCGTCAAAGGACAGACAGACCGCCACATCCCCGTCCGAGTACTCCCCGTATTCCGCGATCGGTTCACCGTCCTCTTTCGGGAAAACACCCGCGTACTTGAAGTCTCCCTTCACCTTCACTATCCTGACCGCGGAGGAGATCAGGGTGTCAACACCTCCCGCGGTTGTGATGAGGGTGTTTATGCTGACCAGGGCGTCGTAGAGCTTCCTGATCCTCTCAAGCTGGGCTTCCCTTCTTATCCTCTCCCTTATGTCCCTGAAGACGAGCACCGAGAAGGTCATCCCCTCCGATGTGAAGGTCCCGATGTAGGCCTCCGAGGGTATCCACTCACCCGTGGCCCTGTTCAGGAGGTGGACCACCTCACCCGAACGACCGCCCTCAGGCAGGAGGCTCCTCAGCTCCCTCCACAGGGATTCTCTCTTTTCTTCGGGAAAGAGCACCTCCACCCGCTCACCTATGAGGTCCAGAACGTCCGCACCCAGCAGGTCAGCCAGAACCCTGTTCACGTCAACTATACGCTCGGACCTCATGTCCACAACCGCCACACCCTCCGGGACGGAGTCTATTACCGCCTTGTATCTCGGCTCACCGCTCCTGATCACACGGGCGAAGTTGTAAGCCTCGAGGGTAAGGGTTATGTCGAGTATAACCGCCTTGAAGACCGCCAGGGCGGTCCTGAAGGCTTTATCGGGAGGCAGACGTTTCCCGATCCTGGTAAGGATGAGGTCAACCCACTTGGCGTAAGCTCCCGTAAATAGTCCGGGATCCACCTCCGCCTTCTCATGCCTCAGACCGAGTGCGATCCTCGACCTCAGGTAATTGAGGTCGTGTTTCCCCTCAAACATCTCCCTGAGATACCCGGACTGGGCTTTCTTGAGCCTTTCGAGGGAGTCAACTCCTGACAGGATCTCCCTCGCCCTTTCGAACTTAAAGAGGTGGTCGTAGAAGCGGTCAAAAACGGAGGCGAGCTCCTCTTCGGGCAGAAGCTCCAGGGCTTCCCTCAGGAAGCTCAGATCCTCCTCAGACAGGTCCAGGTACGATAACCTCCTCCTGAGGTCCTCCTCTCCGAGGCCGAGTATCTTTATTATTCTGTCTACCAACGCTCCTTTAATTTACAGATTTTTACAGAAAAGAGCAAGCCCTAAAACCCTTCCCTTTCTGGAAAAAGGTCTTACATTTAAAGGTCATTAGGAGGCTGTTTGCGAAAGAAGACCTACGTGTTCGATCAGGAAACCCTGAAGATCCTCGAGAAGCTCAAACAGGAGCTGGGGAAGAAGGAAACCCAGATCCTGAAGGAAGCCCTCAGACTCTTTTACGAACACCACAGGTCCCTCAAGAGGGAGATCTCACGCCTTGAGGCGGTTGTGCGGAACACAGAGAAGCTCACGGAAAGGATAGAGGAGCTCAGCCACAGACTCGGAAGGTGTGAGGAAAGACTGAGGAGTCTTGAGTGCGAGATCAGGAAGCTGAGGGACGGTCGGGATTATAATTCATAGATCATGAGCTCGGAAGTAGAGAAGGTGATAATAATCGGCGGTGCCTGTGCAGGGCTTACCGCTGCCATATACACGTCAAGGGCGAGGCTCAACCCCCTCCTGTTCACAGGTAGCATGTTCGGCGGTCAGCTCATGATGACGACCGATGTGGAGAACTTCCCCGGTTTCCCCGAAGGCATACAGGGTCCAGAACTTATGGAGAGGATGAGACAGCAGGCGGAGAGGTTCGGGACCAGGATAGTCTACGAGGAGGTAACCAGAGTTGACTTCTCCTCAAGACCCTTCAGGGTGTGGGCGGGAGAAAAAGAGTACCTCGCCCACAGCGTTATAATAGCGACAGGTGCAAAGCCGAGGACCTTAGGGCTTGAGTCGGAGGAGAAGCTCCTCGGTAAGGGTGTCTCCTACTGTGCGGTCTGCGACGGCGCTTTCTTCAAGGATGCGGACGTGGTGGTCGTCGGAGGCGGGGATTCCGCCATGGAGGAAGCCCTGCACCTAACCCAGCACGCAAGGAGCGTCACGGTTATCCACAGAAGGGATAAGCTGAGGGCTTCAAAGATAATGCAGGAGAGAGCCTTCGCCAACCCGAAGATAAGCTTCGTCTGGGACAGCGTGGTGGAGGAGATCCTGGACGTATCCAAGGGCAGGGTCACGGGTGTCAGGGTGAGGAACAGGAAGACCGGGGAGGAAAAGGAGATCAGCTGTGAAGGTGTCTTCATAGCGATAGGCCACGAACCCAACACGGAGATATTTAAGGGACAGGTGGAGCTTGACAGCAGGGGATACATAAAAGTCCGTGACTTTGTGAAGACGTCCGTTGAAGGGGTCTTTGCGGCCGGAGACGTCCACGACCACAGGTTCAGACAGGCGGTGACCGCCTCCGCCTTCGGGTGTATGGCTGCTCTCGAGTGTGAGCGTTACCTCTCCGAAAAGGGTATAATCTGATCCACTCCCACAACTTCCCCGTCCCTCAGGTTAACGACCCTGTGGAAGAACTTCCTGAGCTCCTGGTTGTGGGTTGCGACTATGAAGGTTATACCCTTGGCCCGGTTCAGGTCCCCGAAGAGGTTAAAGATCTTAATACCCTCCTCCATGTCCAGGTTCCCTGTCGGCTCGTCCGCAAGGATGAGGTCCGGGTCCGAAATGAGGGCTCTTCCTATGGCCACCCTCTGCTGTTCTCCTCCGGAGAGCTGGTTGGGTTTGTGCCGTGTTCTGTGGGAGAGTCTGAGGAAATCAAGGATGCGTTTGGCCTTCCTTTCAGGATCCTTTACACCGACCATCTCCCCGACTATCAGCAGGTTCTCAAGTACGGTGAAATCCTCAAGCAGGTAGTAAAACTGGAATATGTAGGCTACCCTGCCCTTTCTGAACTCCGCCAGCTCGTCCTCATCCATAGCGGATACGGACCTCCCGAAGAGGAAAACCTCCCCCCTTGTGGGCCTGTCGAGGCCCCCTATGAGGTGTAAAAGCGTGCTCTTTCCGGAGCCCGAAGGTCCCATGACTCCCAGAAACTCTCCCCTCCTTACGTTCAGGTTAACACCCTTCAGCGCTCTGGTCCCGTCTGGGTAAACCTTCCAGAGGTCTTTCGTTCTCACGACATCACTCATTCCTCAGAACCCTCACCACGTTCTCCTTAGAAGCCCTCACCGCGGGTATGAGAGAGGAGAGGAAGGAAAGGAACAGGGTCCCCGCAAAAACCGCCACAAGGTCCGCTGTCTTTATGTGAACGGGTATGTGGCTCATCATGTAAACCTCTTCGGGGACCCTTATTAGCCTGTACTCGTTTATAAGGTACGCAAGACCGAAGGATACCCCTATACCGAGAACCGCTCCCACCACACCTATGGTCATGCCGACCAGGAGAAAGATCCTCAGGATATCCGAGCTTTTCATACCGAAGGTCTTCAAAACCGCTATGTCCCTTACCTTTTCCCTCGCCTTCACGAAGAGGAGGCTCGTTATGTTGAAAGATGCCACGAGGACCATAAGGAGCAGGATCAGAAACAGGGCGAGTTTCTCCAGCTGTAGTGCGTTAAAGAGAGGTCTGTTGAGGTCTATCCAGGACCTGACTATAAGCCCCTTTACACCCAGGGTTTCCACTATAAGCCTCTTGACCTCCTGAGCCCTGTAAGGGTCCTCTATGTAGACCTCGAGGCCGTCGAATTTGAAGCCTCTTCTGAAGAACCTCTTGGCCTCCTCGTGTCTCATATACGCTATGACAAAGTCCCTGTCGTAGGAACCTGTGTGGAATATACCTCCCACTTTGATCTCCCTAGTCTTGGGAACGAAACCCGTAGGTGTCCTTATGCCCATGGGTGAGACCAGGATAACCCTGTCTCCCACGAAGACCCCAAGAACGTCCGCTATCCCTTTACCTATAACCAGATCCTTCAGCTTACCGCTCACCAGCTGTGACCCGACTATGTCCTTGAAGGCCTTCTCTCTGTAGTTCACAGCCTTGATCGTTACGGGCTGGACCCTGTCCTCCTTCACGAGTATGGCGTTGTAAAGGGTGAAGGGGAGGACCTCCTTTACTTCGGGTATGTTCTCTATTCTCCTGATGAAGTTCTTAAGGTCCTCATAACCTGTTGAGCTGACTATTATGTGGGGAGTGCTTGACAGGATCTTTTCCTTGAGGGAGTCCTGGAAGCCTGTGAAGACACCCAAGGTGAGGAGTATGGCGCAGACGCTCAGAAAAACCCCGAAGAAGGATATCAGGGTTATAAGCAGGGTGCTACCCCTGACCGAGACCAGGTATCTGATGGCTATCTTAAGGACTGTCCCCATCAGACCATCCTCAGGGACTTTATTATCTCCTTCTGTCTTTCAAGCACGTACCTCTTTATCTTTGTGATCTCCTTCTTCGGAAAGCTGACCTCAAAGCCCAGCCTCACATACACGTCCCTACCGAGTCCTATGACATTTCTAAGCCTGCCCTTTCCCACCGCCTCCTCCCCTGAGGGAAGCAGTATCCTTATGGTAAAATCGCGATCAGGACCGCCCGCTTTCAAGTCTTCAGAGATACCCTCCAACAGATCTATGAGTTCGCGGTGGGACTCCCTGTCAAGTGCAACACCGACCCCGGTCTCACTTATATCCCTTGCCTGTGTCTCCGCACTTATACCGCTCACGCTTATGACCACCTTCACAGGTTTGTTTTCGTCAGGCTCGACCCTTACGTATCTCCTCTTCACGAACTCCGGAGGTTCCACGAAGTTCTCGAGCATAAGGACAAGCTCCTTACCCAGATTGCTGAAAACCTGGGTTTTGGCAAACTCCTCCGGGCTCAGCTCAACGTAAACGGGGTCCAGGGTTGAAAAGGCCACCTTAAGGTGTGTTCTTCCCCAGTCAAAGCCGAGGAGCCTCCCCTCCTCGTCCAACCAGTTCAGCCTGAGGTTCACCCTTACGGGTATCTCCTTGTACTTGGTCACTATGTTATATCGGTCTCCGATCGTGAAGACGTCCTCCAGCCTTGGTCTGTTCATGGGTTCAAATAGTATAATCGACTTCAAGAGCTTGACATCTTATGCCCAAACGCATATAATACTTGACTGGCTCGCAAGCCCCCGTCGTCTAGCCTGGCCTAGGACGCCGGCCTTTCACGCCGGAAACGCGGGTTCAAATCCCGCCGGGGGTGCCACCTCCCTGTTATAAAGATTTACAGCTGTTAAATCCGTTAACAGCTCCCGTGGAGGTTGCTTTGCAAAGTTCTGCTCCTTCAGTGTTTTCGGGTCCGCGGTTTTTGGCATGATCTTTGCTCATTGTAAAACGGGATGCTGGGGAGGTTTCTGGTAGGACTTCTCGGAACGCTGGTTTTCACCTTTTCCCAAGAGATCGCCGCTGTGGTGATAACAGAAGAT
>JAUZRJ010000025.1 GCA_030950545.1 Aquificota bacterium
GTTTGTGGTAGAGGAGCTGGTGGATTTTGAGAGGGAGGTATCTGTAGTGGGTGTCAGAGACGATATGGGAAGGGTGGAGGTCTTCCCGCTGACGGAGAACCTCCACAGGGAGGGGATCCTTATCCATAACAGAACGGTGACCCTGCCCGAAGTGGAAAGGGAGGTCACTTCCATCACAAAAGCCCTCATGGAAGACCTTAACATAGTCGGTCTTTTGGCGGTCGAGTTCTTCATAACCGGAGACGGTAAGGTCCTCATAAACGAGATAGCCCCGAGACCCCACAACACGGGGCACTACACCCTGGATGGAACGTACACCTCTCAGTTCGAGAACCTGATCAGGGCAATATGCGGACTTCCTCTGGGATCCACACGCCTGAAGGCACCCTCGGGTATGGTGAACATACTCGGGCTGGACCTTGAGGATATAAACCTCAGGGATCTGCTCTCGACGGAGGGTACAAAGATATACTGGTACGGGAAGAAGAAAAGACCGAGAAGAAAGATGGGCCACATAAACGTCGTGGGAAGAACTGAAAGGGAGGTGGGAGCAAAGATAAGGGTGCTTGCGGAGGCCCTCTACACAAGGGAGCTCAGGATAGGATGAAGCGGGCTGTTGAGATCCTGAAGGGGATAATCCCCAGGGTGAAGGAACACGTAAACAGGCGTGTAGAGGAGTTCTCACGTCTCGGAAGGGAAGGTAAGACGCATTTTGATTTCAGACCTTTTCTGGACGTGGACTACGAAGCGGACCTCTTTTCGGAGCTGTGCTTTTGCATACTCACCGCCAACTCCTCCGCGAGCATGGGCATAAGGATACAGGCGGAGGTGGGAAGTGAGGGCTTTATGAAGATGAGCAGAGAGGAGCTTACCGAGGTCATAGCCAGACACGGTCACAGATTCCCAGACCAGAGGGCGGAGAGGATAGTTTCCTTGAGGGAGAGGTGGGAGGAGATAAGGAAGGTCCTCGAAGAGGAGAAGGACCCCCACACCCTCAGGAGGCTACTGGCGGACCCTTCTTCTCCTCACAAGATAAAGGGGTTCGGATACAAGGAAGCTTCTCACTTTCTCAGGAACACAGGCCACAGAACACTCGCCATCCTGGACAGGCACGTTTACAGGTTTATGGTGGAGACAGGCCTATACCCGGAGGTGAAGACCATGACACCGAAAAGATACCTGGACGCGGAGAGGATTCTCGGTGAAGTCTGCAGGCTGGTCGGAGTATCACAGGCGGAGCTTGACCTTTACATCTGGTTCGCCAGGACGGGGAAGGTCCTAAAATAGTTGATTGAACTCATAAGGATATCCTGGAAGTGGTTGTTAGAATTTTATAAAACTCCGTGGAGGTGACAGAATGGAGTTCAGACACGTCTTCATATGCGTTAACCAGAGACCGCCAGGACACCCACAGGGCTCCTGTGCGGAGAAGGGAAGCAGGGACCTGTACCAGGTCTTTATGGAAAAGCTCCAGGAGGACCCGGAACTGTTCATGAGCGTTGCGGTCACACCTACAGGGTGTCTCGGGCCTTGCATGATGGGTCCCACCATAGTGGTCTACCCTGACGCGGTCTGGTACGGGAACGTGAAGAAGGAGGACGTTGACGAGATCATAAAGGAGCACCTGAAGGGAGGGAAACCGGTCGAAAGGCTCGTTGTGGGAAAGGGAAAACCGCCGGGAATGTTCTAACCCTGCCCCGGCACGCCCGCCTCTTCAAACTCTATCTCCAGCCTCTCGTGGGGTATTATCGTCGTTATCGCGTGTTTGTAAACCAGCGTCTGCTGGCGTCCGTCCTCGAGGAGTATGGTGAACATGTCAAAGGACCTTATCTTTCCCTGGAGCCTCACGCCGTTCACCAGGTATATGGAGACCTTAACCCTCCTCTTCCTGGCTGTGTTCAAAAAGCTCTCCTGTAGTTTGTAGGGCATCTGCTTACCTCCTTATTATCATCTTTTCTGTAATATCATATAGCCTTTTTGCCAGATCTTCATAATATGAGGCGTTTTCCAGATCTTCTATGAGATGTGCGGGGAAGACCTCCGCCCCGAAGTAGGCTCCTATCATTGAACCGACGAGAAAACCGATGGAATCCGTATCCCCTCCGAAGCTTCCGTAGGAGTTCACACCCCACCAGAACCCCTCCATCGGGTTTTCTATGTTGGAAAGGAATATGAAAAGCGAAAGAGGGAGCGCTTCAAACACAAAACTCCCGTTCCCAAGTCGGTATATGGCGGTGTCCAGATCCGCACCCTCGTGGATTAACCTCTGAACCTCTTCTATAACCTTCCTGTGGGAACTCTTGGACGTATATCTCTTGAGGGTATTCAAAAAGGCCACCCTCTCATCTAGGAACCTCAGATCGAACTCCTCGAGGACCAGATAGGCTATGCAGGCACCCAAGACCGACGCACCGTCTAAGACAGCTTCGCTTCTGTGGGTGAGCAGGGAGACAACCTTCGCCCCTTCCGCTGCGAGGTCAGGGTTGTAATAGTGGAAAAGACCCATCACAACGCTTCTCAGAACACCCTCAACAGAGGAAGAGACGATACCGTAAGAGGACGGGTTCTCACCCCTGGACAGGATCTCGAGCGACGCAAGAAGTATAGGATCAGGATACCTGTGGGTGGTTTCATTCCTGTACCAGTCGATCAGCCTTTCCAGATAGTCCCTCACGTCGAGAGCCTTTTTCTCGGTAAGGCTCTCCATGAGTATTCTGACGGGGGTTGTCTCGTCGGAAGTTTCCTCGGGTAGCTGTCCGTAGGCGGGACTGGACGGGTGCGGCTGGACGAAACCCTCCACCCTTCCCCCGTAGAACTCGTAGACCTGATCCTCCACCACCTCCTCTACGCACTTCCCTATGGCGTCTCCGAGGGCCCCTCCGAGTACAGTGCCGATGAACTTATCCTGAACAGTTTTCATAAACTTTATTTTATATGTTCCGGGTAGTCCTGTTCCTGCTACTGATAAACCACGCGCTCTTCAGCGTCGAGAGGGTCTTTTACCTGATGGGAACCTATGCGGTCATAGACCTGCCGGTAGAGTCAGAGGTCTACAGGACATACCTCTTCATGAGGTCCCTTGAAGAAAAGCTGTCCCCTTTTATAGAGGACTCCGAGATCTCGACCCTGAACAGGAGTGCGGGTAAGGGACCTGTCCGTGTGTCCGAGGAGACCGCGGAGATGATAAGGAAGGCTCTTTACGCTTACGAAAAGACCTACGGTTACTTTGACATAACACGTGGTGCGGGAGGACCTTCTTCCATCAGGTTAAACGGGAGCTCCGTTTACCTCAGCGACGGGACCAGCATAGACATAGGCGGTATAGGGAAGGGCTATACGGTGGAAAAGGCCTATCTGTATGCGGGAACCGAGTGGGGGTTTGTGTCCATAGCGGGTGACATGAAGGTTTGGGGTCACAGGAGAGTCCTGGCGGTGAGGGACCCCCGCGGTGAAGGACCGATCATGCAGATGGTGAACTCAAGGGACCTGTGTCTTTCCACCTCCGGGAACTACATAAAAAGGCACATAGAACAAAAAGACAGGGATCTCCTGCAGATAACCGTGGTTCATACCGACTGCACCCTGGCGGACGCCTACGCCACCGCCCTCTTTTCGATGCCAAGGGAACTGAGACGGAGGTTTTACGCGGAGAACCCGGAGGTCGGGGCCCTTGAGGTGTTCAGGGACGGCTCCCTTTACATGAACAGGGCTTTTCCCGAGTACTTTGAGGTGATCCTCATAAAAAAGAGATAAAGTCTCAATAAACAAAGCTCACAAGGGTTTTCAGAGGTTTGGTATGATTTATATCATAGAATTTCGGTATTGAGATTTGATTTCATTTTCTACAACCTTGAAAGGAGGTGGAAGGTGATGAAGAAAGCACTCCTCAGCTCACTTCTTATCACGTCCGCTGTCTTCGCCCAGGAGGAGGTGAACAAACTCAAGGAAGAGATCGAGGTCCTGAAGGAGGAGATAAGAAAGCTGAGGCTGGAGATCGCGGCGCCTGAGATAACCGAGTACAGGAGCTACACGGGTCTCGGACCCGCGGCATCGAAAGCCCTGTTCAACCCCAAGGGAGTCTCCATAGGCGGATACGGGGAGATATGGTTCACGAACGTAGCCCAGGAGAGACCGAACTTCGAGGCGGACCTGTTCAGGTTCATCACCTATCTCGGGTACGCCTTCACGGAGAAGCTGAAGTTCAACTCGGAGATAGAGATAGAGCACGCGAAGGTGGAAGGAGGTGAGGAAGGAGGTGAGGTCGCTATAGAGTTCGCCTTCCTGGACTACAGGGTGAACAGACTTCTCGGCCTCAGGGGTGGTATGGTGCTTGTTCCTCTCGGTATCACAAACGAGTACCATGAACCGCCCACATACTTCAGCGTCCGCCAGCCCTATCTGGAGAAGAAGCTCTTCCCCTTCACCTGGAGGGAAAACGGTGTGGGTGTTTACGGTGAAACGGACCTCTTCGAGTTCAGGGCTTACCTGATAAACGGGATGAAGGCGGAACAGGGTAGCTACGACCCAACAGAACCCCTCGACAGCATAACCCAGGACGGGTCGGAGGCGGTTTCTGACAGCATAGCCTTCACGGGCAGGTTTGACTTAAAACTTCCTAAGAACCTCAAGGTCGGGATCGCTACCTTCATATCACCCGTCATGAACGATCAGGGAGACAGGCTCGGGACGATAAACCTCTTTTCGCCCCACCTGTGGTGGCAGTATGCTGGCTTTGATGTCAGGTTCGTCGGAGCTTACGCAGATGTAAGCGGAGCGGACAGGATAGCCCAGGAGATAAATACAGGAGACCCGTTCCCCAAGAGGATGCAGGGCTTTTACCTCCAGGTGGCCTACAACGTACTGAGGCATTTCGACACAGACCACGAGCTTTTCATCTTCGGCAAGATCGAGAACGTGGACAGGTACAACCAGGTTCCCGCAGGCTACACCAAACCTACCGGTAAAGCTTCCGAGCTGAACGTTATAAACTTCGGCCTAGCCTACAGGCCTCACCCCCTTGTTGCGCTCAAGGCGGACTATGCAAGGGAGAACTACGACCAGGGAAAGGACCTTGACGTTTACAGCGGTGCCATAACTTGGATGTTCTGAACCGCC
>JAUZRJ010000026.1 GCA_030950545.1 Aquificota bacterium
AGGCGAGTCTTAAATTCAGGATGCAGGGAAACAGTCTTACCGTTGAGGTCAGAACACCGCAGGAGATCCAGAACCAGGTGACCTTTATGGAGAGCTACAGACTCGTGAGAAACCTCCAGAACATGGGCATAACCCTGGAGAGCCTGAGGATAAACGGCGTGGAGATGGTCCCTAAGGGTATAAGATTCCCGAGGAGGGAGGAGAAGGAGAGATTTAATATAGGGGAGAATGAGGGTCCTCCTGAGGAAGCTGGCGGTCGCCCTGCTGATAGTCCTGGTCTCAGCTTACTCCTATAACGCGGAAAGAAGGGAGGACCTATCCGAGGTTTACCTGAGAAAAGGCATGGAGAGCCTCAGGGTTCTCAACTACAGGGACGCCCTCCTTTACTTTGCGAGGGCCTTTTCCTCAAACCCGGAGTCGGAGGCGGGGGAGCTGGCCTACCTTTACCTCGGTAAAGCCTATGCCCTCTTTTCCTACGCGTCGGGAAGCAGGAGGGGGATCCTCGCCTCGATCGGTTACCTCAACCAGTACCCCTTCCACTACAAGGTCCCGAGGTTCATACACGTCCAGAGGGAGTTCGTCGGGGACTCATACCTGATCCTCCAGTGGTACGGGACAGCCAAGAACATATACGCAAATCTCTACGGCGAAACGGAGAGGGTTGAGTACCTCATTAAGTACAGCTACGCTTCCGCCCTCGAGGGTAGCGTGGAGGGGTTCAACTACCTCAGGGCTGTGAAGAGCGTTTCTCCCGAGTACTTGGACCTGTACTACATGACCATGGGCTTTTACCACTTCAACCTGGGAAAGTACGAAACCGCGAAGGAGTACATGATGAGGGCTGTCGAGGTGAACCCCTACCTCAGGGAGGACCCCCACCTCCTCTTCAGGCTGGGCGTTTCCTACTACAAGCTGGGGGACTGGAGGAGGAGCATACTCTACCTCGAGCTATCCCTCAGAGCGGACCCCTTCAGCACCTACAGGGAGAAGGCAAGCTTCTACCTCGCCCTCATAAACCTGGAGACCAGAAACTTCAGGGAAGCCTTCAGGAATCTGGAGAGCCTGACGGAAGATAACGGGCTGTTCTACAGGAAGGTCTCCCAGATCCTGTTCGCGTCCCTCTGGTATTACGACGAGTTTCTCGAGGTCTACGGTGAGAGGATAGGTGACTACAGGAAGAAGCTCCTCCAGATCGGGTGGCTTAACGTGGAGAACACCTACGGAGACCTCCCACTTCTCGGGATCTACTACCTCGCCCTTAAAACCGGAAGTCTGTCGGAGGAGGAGAGGGAGTTCTTGAAGGTGAAGAGACCCAGACTCTCGGACCTTCTCCTCGAAAACGACCTCTTCTTTATAGATCCCTTCATCAAGAAGGTAAAAAGAACCCTGAGGAGTTACAGGTTCTACGTAAGAGAGGAGGCGGAGTTTATCAGGGAACTATACCTTGCGAACGACTCCACGTTCCTTCTCCTCTTCGAGGACAGTACCGATCTCCTCGTCAGGTCACTGGTCTTTGTAGGAGACCTGCGTGCAAAGAAGCTACTTCCCTTTCTGAAGGACAGAAGCCTCTCCGCCTTCTTGGAAGCCCAGATCCTTATAGTTGAGGGAAAAACTGAGGAGGCTCTTAAAAGGCTTGAGACTTCCCTCAGGGGGCTGAAGGGCGATGACAGGAAGGAGGCCCTCATGCTCATCGGGTACCTGAAAGGAGACCCGAAGACGCTTGAGGACGTCCTCAAGGAGGTTGACCTCAACCACCCCAGGTTCTCCGGATACGCAACCGTTCTCTATCTCAGGCTTGCGGACATCTACTTTTCCAGGGGAGACCTGGCGAGATCCGCGGGATACTACAGGAAGGTGGTAGACCTCGGCGTAAAAGACTATGCCTACTGGTGGTCCCTCTTCAGGCTCGCCCTGATAGGGGACAGAACGGGAGACAGGGAGACGATAAGCTGGGTTGTAAACAAGGTAAAAGGGGAAGATAATATTATGAGCAGAGTTATAACCACCCTCTGGGAGGGTTAAGGCTTGGACCTGTTTGAAGGTGTAAGGAAGGTTGAACCTTTCCTTGACTTCACCTGGAAGAGGCACAAGGTTATACTCAGCAACATAGCCAACGCGGACACCCCCAACTACAGGGCCATCGACCTTGAGATGAGGAGGAAGGAAACCACCCTACCCCTCAAGACCACGAGGCCCGAGCACATAAGACCCCGGGAGAGGACCCCCTTCAGGGTCATAGAGGTAAAGAGAAGCTTGGTAGGTAACGATAGGAATAATGTGAGCCTTGAGGAGGAGATGGCCAAGATGGTCCAGAACAGGATAGCCTACGAGGTCTACATGAGGATGGTGTCCGGGTCCTTTGATAAGCTGAACAGGGTGATAAGGGGAGGCAGGAGATGAACGACCTGTTCAGGGCCTTTGAGATAAGCGCTTCGGGTATGTACGCCCAGAGGATAAGGATGAACGTGATAGCCTCAAACCTCGCCAACTACGAATCCTACAAAAACACGGGAGAGCCCTTCAGGAAGCTGGAGGTGGTCTTCAGGGCTGTTTACGAACCCGAACGCCTTAAAAGGGGAGAGGTCCCCGTTGAGGTAGCGGAGATAAGGGAGTCCGGTGAACCTTTCAGGCTCGTCTTTGACCCTTCCGACCCGAGAGCGGACGAGATGGGCTTTGTGAGAAAGCCTAACGTGGAACTGGTCAAGGAGATGGCGGATATGATATCCGCCATAAGGAGCTACGAGGCAAATCTGAACGCCTTCAACATGACTAGGGACATGGCCCAGAGGACCTTAGAGCTATGGAGATAGAGGGTATAAGCTTCAGGGACTTCGAGGAGTTCCTGAGCAGGAAAGGAAGGAGGGCGGAGACCCCTGAGGAGTTCGCTGAGGTCCTGAAGGAGTTCATAGAGTGGGTCAACGCCCAGCAGAAGAGGGCTGAGGAGGTCAAGGAGGCGGTCCTTAGGGGTGAGGATGTTCCCCTCCACAGGATGATCGTGGAGTTCGAGAAGGCGAGCGTCGCCCTTAACCTGCTCATAGAGGTAAGGAACAGGCTACTGGAAGGCTTCCAGGAGCTTCAGAGGATGCAGGTGTGATATGGCGGACCTAAGGGAGACCGTCAGGGACCTTCAGGCAAGGTTTGCCGGACTCACCCTGGGACAGAAAGTCCTGGTAGTCGGCATACCCGTGGTCCTCTTTTCCCTCCTCATAACGGTCCTGATATACTCCCTCCAGCCCAGCTACGTGGTCCTTTACGGGGACCTCAGTCCCGAGGACATGAGCGCGATACTCACCGAGCTCGACAAGGAGGGGATAAAGTACAGGATAGGAAGAGACGGGAGGACGGTCCTCGTTCCCGAAGACCGGGCGAGGGACGTGAGGCTGAAACTCGCAGCGAAGGGAATACCGAGCAGGGGGGTTATAGGTTACGAGATCTTCGACAAGACCTCCATAGGCATATCCGAGTTCCAGCAGAGGGTGAACTTCAAGAGGGCCATAGAGGGAGAGCTTGTAAGAACCATACTCAGAATGAAGAACGTGGAAGACGCAAGGGTCCACATAGCCCTTCCCGAGAGATCCATATTCCTGAGAGAAGAGGAGGAGCCGAGCGCGTCCGTATTCATAAAGCTAAAGCCTGGAGCCCAGATAACCCCCGACCAGGTTAGGGCTATAAGGAACCTCGTCGCAGCGAGCGTTGAGAAGCTGAAACCCGAGAACGTGGTCGTCATAGACGACAGGGGGAGGAACCTGACCGCCATGATCGACGAGGAAAAGGAGGAGGTGTCCAGCAAACAGCTGAGGATAAGGAGGGAGTTTGAGAGGGACATGGAGAGGAAGATACAGACAGCCCTCGAGGACGTTCTCGGTTACGGGAACGTTAAGGTGAGGGTGTCCGCGGACCTCGAGTTCACAAAGGTCAAAAAGAGGGAGGAGATATACGACCCGGACATGACCGCGGTCGTAAGCGAGCAGAAGAAAAAGGAGAGGACCTTAGGGTCCCAGATAGGAGGCGTTCCGGGAACCGCGGCCAACATACCCCCTGCGACAGGAGCTGTTCAGGGACAGGTCGGGGTGATAACCGAGAGGAAGGAAACCATCACCAACTACGAGGTCAGCAAAAAGGAGATAGTGACCCTTGACCCAACCCTCAGGGTGAAGAGGATAAGCGTCGGTGTTATAGTCAACAGCGAGGTCCAGGGCGTGGACACGGAAAGGATAAAGGAGATAGTCTCCGCCTTCGTCGGCATAGACCCGAAGAGAGGAGACACAATATCCGTCGTTGCGGTACCCTTCAGAAGGGTGGAGATACCTCCCGCGCCACCGCCACCGCCTGTATGGATGAGGTATATTGTCCCTGCGGTCGTCGGTGTTATCTTGGCAGGCCTCATACTCTTCGGCCTTCTCAGGATATTGAGGAGAAGGGAAGTTCCTGCACCACCGCCTCCCGCGGAGGAGGTACCCACCATAGCCGGTGCTGAGGTCCTGAGGGAAAGGGCGAGGGAGATCGAGGTGGTAAAAACGGTCACGGAAGTGGCCAGGAAAGAACCCAAGAAGGTCGCAGCCCTCATAAAGGCCTGGCTCAGGGAGGAGTGATCACCTCCTCCTCACCGTTATACCCTTAACCTCCGTCGGGTAGTTACAGCTGAAGCAGGCATCGCAGAAGTCCTCCCATGAAGGAACACAGCTCCTCAAACCTTCAAGGGACAGGTACTTCAAAGAGTCCACCCCTATGAAGTCCCTTATCTCCTCAAGGCTCATCCTGTTGGCTATAAGCTCCTCCTTTGAAGGTGTGTCTATGCCGTAGTAGCACGGTCCCCTCACAGGAGGAGAAGCTATCCTCAGGTGTATCTCTCTCGCCCCCGCCCTCCTGAGCATGGCCACGATCCTCCTTGAGGTCGTTCCCCTTACCAGGGAGTCATCGATCACCACCACCCTCCTGCCTTCTATCACCGACCTGTTCGGGCTCAGCTTCATCAGGACCCTCAGGTTCCTCAGCTCCTGAGTCGGCTCTATGAAGCTCCTCCCGACGTAGTGGTTCCTTATGAGACCCATCTCGAAGGGTATCCCCTTCTCCTCCGCATAGCCTATGGCGGGAACGACGCCTGAGTCGGGAACGGGGACGACCACGTCCGCATCCGTGTCGTCCTCCCTCGCCAGCTGTCTCCCGAACTCCTTTCTAACCTCGTAAGTCCAGCTACCGAAGATGAAGCTGTCGGGCCTTGAGAAGTAGACGAACTCAAAGACGCACATAGCCTTCTTCCTATCGCTGAAGGGGAAGTAGCTCCTCACACCCTCTTCGTCTATGACCACAACCTCTCCCGGTTCTATCTCCCTCAGGATCTCTCCCTCGACCGTGTCGAAGGCACAGCTCTCCGAAGCTATGAGGACCGTATCCCCCTTCCTTCCCAGTACAAGGGGTCTGAAACCGTAAGGGTCCCTTCCCGCTATCATCCTGTCTCTGAGGAGCATTATGAAGCTGAAGGCACCCTCAAGCCTGGAGAGGGTGTAAAACACAAAGGGCATCACATCCCTGTCCCGCGGGTTTAAGTCCACCCACTCGGGAACATACGCACCGCCCGTGGAGAGGAGAGCGAGAAACACCTCCGTGTCCGAGCTGTATCTGAACCTGTAGCCCCTTTTCTCGAGGTCTCTTCTGAGGTCCGTGAAGTTCGTTATGTTGCCGTTGTGAACCACCGCCACATCTCCTATTGAGGTCTCACCCACTATGGGCTGGGCGTTCCGGGCTCCCGAGTCCCCCGCGGTTGAGTACCTCACGTGGGCCACCGCCATGTGTCCGGGGAGCCTGCCCAGGTCCTCCTCCCTTATGGCCTCCAGCACCCTTCCGGGTTTCTTAACGGTGTGTATCCTGCTTCCGTCGGAGGAGCTTATCCCGACGCTCTCCTGACCCCTGTGCTGGAGGGAGTATATCTGAAGGAAGGCGTACTTGGAGGCGTTGGGGTTTCCGAAGACACCCGCCACACCGCACATGGGCAATAATTAATATAAGACCTCACCTGACCAGTACGCTGAGTTTTCCTATCTCTCCCCTCACGAACAGTGTGATGCCTTCACCCCTGAATGTTCCTTCCACCGTGCTACTCGTTATGTCGTTCGGGTTGATCCTTAAACTGCCACCTCCCCTCAGCTCCATGCCGGAAGACACCACCCTTCCCCTGAACCTCTCACCTTCAAACCTGAGATCCAGCCTGTCAAGGTTTACTCCTCTCACCTTAAGCCCCTCCGCGGTCATGACCCCCCTCAGTCCGTCACCCAGTGTGAGGTCCGCCTCCACCAGAGATACGTCCCTGACGCACGGGAACCTCTTTACCTTTACCACAGGACTCCCGAAAGGGCTCACCAGAAGGTCAGCCCTCCCCTCACCGCAGAAACCCCTGACCAGAACACCCGAGACGCTGAGCCCGAGGTTTAACCTGTCAAAACGTACGACCTCCTTCCCGCCCCTCAGGATCCTCACACCTCTCAGCTCAACGTCCAGAACCCCTTCCCTCACCTCCTCAGCCACCAGAAAGAGACCCCAGCCCGATAACAGACCGTCAAGAAGCAGGACCTTCGGGACAGCGTTCAGGAGGAGTATCCCTGCGAAAACGACCCATGAGACCGCGAGCAGAAACAGCCTAAATATCGAAGTCATCCTCCTCTTCCTGTTCAAGCGTTTTCCTTTCCTCTATAATCTTCATTATCCTCTCCGAGATCCTCCTGTGCTCTTCCGTTATCCTTGAGAGCTCTTCGGGGGAGGAGATTATGTAGGGGGTTATGAAGATAAAGAGGGTCGTCTTGTCCTCCTGCTCCACGTCCCTCCTGAAGAGCCTTCCGAGCAGCGGGATCTTCCAGAGTCCGGGGACACCCTCTATGCTCCTCAGGGTCTTCGTGCTTACGAGACCGCCCAGGATCACCGTCTGGCCGTTTTCTATGACGACGTCCGATGTGACGGTCCTGTTGGAGGTAACGGGGACGGTGTAGCTCGTCACACCTATCTGGTTAGTGACGAAGTCTATGATCTCCTGGAGGGAGAGGTCTATGGTGAGCCTCAGGTTGTCCCCCGAGATCCTGGGGGTTACCTTCAGCTCCAAGCCCACCTCCTTGTAGTCGTAGATGATTATGGGCTGGCCGTTTATGTCGAACTTCACCCCCTCCGCGTAGGGGACGACCTGTCCCACCTTTATGACCGCGGGCTGGTTGTCCAGCGTCAGGACCCTGGGGTTTGAGATTATGTTAAAGCCTGTTCCCGTCTCAAGGAGCGAAAACAGGAGGACAAGGTCCGGGAAGAATACGTCAACACCCCCTATGTTCAGGGTCCTCCCGCTTTCGGAGAACACACCTATAAGGAAGTTACCCGAGAGGAATGAAGCGTATATGTCCGTGAGGGAGCTCCCCCCGAAGACCGCACCTCCCCTCCTTCCTATCACCTGCCACCTCACGCCTATGTCAAGAAGACTCCTCGTAGACGCCTCCACAACGGTTGCGGCTATGAGGACCTGCCTCCTCCTCACGTCCAGCTTCTCGACGAGCCTTTTTAACCCTTCGTACTCGGACCTTGTCCCGTAGACTATCAGCGAGTTGGTTCCCCTGTCAAAGCCTATCCTCATGCCCTCCCTCGTCTTCAGGACCCTGGGCACCTGAACGGTAGGTTTTGGAGGCCTTTCCTTCTGGTCTTTCCTATCCCCGCTGTAGGCGGGAGGGGTCCTCTGGACCACCTCCCTCACCGCGACACCCTTACCGAACAAACCGCTCAGGCTCTGGGCCAGCTCCTCCGCGGCGACAAACCTCAGGGGTATTATGTAGAAGCTCCTCTGCTCCGCGGAGACCTCCTCAACGTCAACCTTCTTCAGGATCTCCTCTATGGAGAGGTGGGCGTCCTTTGAGGTGAATACAACGAGGGCGTTCGCCTCCTCGCTTGCGGACACGACCATAGGAAACCCGAACCTCTTTGAGAAGACCGCGTTCAGGGGAGAGATTATCCTCTGGGCCTCTTTTGCGGAGAGGTATCTGAGCCTGTATACCCTGACCTCACCCCCCGACCCTTCCCTGTCGAGGGACCTGAGGATCCTGAGTGCCTTCCCTATGTTCTCCCCCGTGTCCGCCACTATCAGGGAGTTGGAGGGTGCGTGGACCGAAATCCTCGCAAAGGGTGAGAGGAAGGGCCTTATTGAGTTCATAACCGTCTGGGCGTCAACGAACCTCAGACTGTAGACGAGGACCGCTATCTCGCCCTTTGAGGGTTTCCCCTTGACCTTTGCTGCGGTCACCGCTTCCCCGACGGGCATTATCCTGACGACCCCCTTCTCCTCCACCACCCCGAACCCGTACATGTAGAGGGCGGAGGTGAATATGTCCCAGGCCTCCGAGGGAGATACAGGCTTTGAGAAGACGAGGGTCATCTTACCCCTCACCGCGGGGTCGACCACCACGTTCTTCCCCGTGACCTCCGCCATGAACGTAGCAACGTCCCTTATCTCCGCCCCCTGGAAGTTCAGGACGATCCCCTTCTCCCCTCCCAGTCCTCCCCCGACCAGCAGAAGTATTAGAAACACGAGAGCTGTGTGTGTTTTCATAACTGTAAGTATTATATTTCTCAGGGAATGGACTACAGGGTTGAGCTTGAAACCCTTTACGAGATAAGCAGGATACTCTCGGGATCTTTGAACATAGAGCAAACGGTCCCTTACATACTCAGGCTACTCAAAAAGCTCATGGGCTTCGAGAGGGTCACCCTGACCCTTTACGACCCGTCAACGGACCAGATAGTTGTCAGGGCGACGTCTTCAGGGAGGCTTCCCAAAGAAGGCTTCAGGAGAGGTGAGGGCATAACGGGTAAGGTCTGGAAGCACGGGATACCTATGGTCATACCTGACATCTCCCAGGAGCCGGAGTTCCTGAACAAGCTCTGGAAGAGGAGGAGAACGGAGGGTAAGGTGGCGTTTATAGCGGTTCCCATAAAGCACGGGGGTGAGGTCATAGGTGTCCTGAGTGCGGACAGGGAGGTGACGGGGAGGGAGTCCCTGGACGACCTCACACGCTTTCTTAACATGGTGGCAACCCTGATAGGCAACTCCTTCGCCCTGGAAAAGAAGGTCCATGAGGAGAGGAGTGTTCTCGAAAACGAAAAGAAGGCCCTCGAGGCGGAGCTCAGGAAAGTTTACGAGAACATGAGGGTGGAGGGTATAGTGGGAAGAAGCAGGGCGATCCTTGAGGTTCTTGACCTGATCCACAGGGTGGCACCCACGGACGCGACCGTCCTGCTGAGGGGCGAAAGCGGTGTAGGGAAGGAGATCTTCGCTAGGGCCATCCACTTCCTGAGCGGAAGGTCCGGCAAACCTTTCGTAACGGTAAACTGTGCCGCCATTCCCGAGAACCTGCTCGAGGCGGAGCTTTTCGGTTATGAAAAGGGTGCCTTCACAGGAGCTTACACGACCAAAAAGGGGAAGTTTGAGCTGGCAAACGGCGGGACCGTATTTCTGGACGAGATAGGGGACATGCCCCCTTCCCTCCAGGTCAAGATCCTGAGGGTCCTTCAGGAGAAGGAGATAGAGAGGATAGGAGGTACAAGACCTGTGAAGGTTGACGTGAGGATAATAGCGGCGACGAACAGGGATCTTGAAAAGCTCATGAAGGAGGGTAAGTTCAGGGAGGACCTCTACTACAGACTGAGCGTCATACCGGTGTTCATACCGCCCCTCAGGGAGAGGAAGGAGGACATACCCGTACTTGTCCAGCACTTCTTGGAGACCTTCTCAAGGGAGTACAGCAAGAAGGTCTCCGTCTCCCCCGAGGTCATGGACGCCTTCATGGAGTACGACTGGCCGGGGAACGTGAGGGAGCTGAGAAACGTCGTCGAGAGGATGGTCATACTCGACACGGACGGCGTCTTAACCCCTGATGAGCTACCTGCGGAGATAAGGCCCAGGAGGGTTAAGAAGGAAACAGCGGGAGACCATAGGGTCAGGACGGTGAGGGAGGTTGAGAAGGAGATGATAGAGGAGGCCCTCAGGAGGACAGGCTACGTGATAAAGGAAGCTGCTAAGATCCTGGGTATGACGCCCAGACAGGTGAGCTACAGGATCCGGAAGTACGGGATAAAGGTCAGGAGGAAAAGGTGAAGGTCCCGAGGGTGTCGAGGATACTCCTCTATCCCTTCAAGGGCCTAGATCCCGTTGAGGTGAATGAAGCCAAGGTCCTCAGATCGGGGTCCCTGGAGCACGACAGGGAGTTCTTTCTGGTTGACGGTAACGGAAAGGTAGTGAGCGGGAAGAGGGAGAGGAAGATCCACAGAGTAAGGTGTAAGGCTGACCTGAAGGAGGAGACCTTCACCTTCCTCTGGGAGGGAAGGGAAGAGACCTTTCCCTTCGAGGACCTTGCGGGCATGGGGGAGTTCTTCTCGGAGGTTCTCGGCTACAGGGTCCGTGTCAGGAGGGAACCCCTCGGCACGCCCGACGACAGCAGGGCGAGGGGACCAACCCTCGTCAGCAGATCAACTCTGCTGGAGGTGGGAAGGTGGTTCGGGCTCACGGAAAGGGAGGTAAGGCTCAGGTTCAGGGCCAACCTGGAGGTTGATGGTGTTCCCCCCTTCTGGGAGGACTCCCTCGCGGGAAGGAGCTTCAGGGTCGGAGAGGTTCTCATGATTGGGACGGGTGTATCCAGGAGGTGTACTGTCCCGACGCGGGACCCCTTCACGGGAGAGGAGCTTAAGGGTTTTGTCAGGACGTTCACCGAGATGAGGAAGAAGACCCTCCCCACCTGGTCACCCCGGGAGGTCTTCAGGGACACCTTCTACAGACTGTGCCTCAACACCCGCGTTCCCGAGGAGGAAGCGGGAAAGGTGCTTAAGGTTGGAGATGAGGTGCTTGTAGCTTAGGGCTTCCCTTCCTATGTCCACGACCCTGCCGACCACGATCACCGCTGGAGTTCCCACAAGGGGAGGGTCCTTTGCGACCTTATCGAGCGTTGAGAAGATCACCCTTTTTCGCGCGGTTGTAGCCTTCTCAACGAAGGCAACAGGTTCCGAGGGGTCCCTTCCCGCTCTTATCAGTTCCTCCGCTATCTCCCTCCTCCTCCTTACACCCATCAAGACCACGAGGGTGTCCGCCCCCGAAATCCTCTCCCAGTCAACCTCCTTACCGTGTCCGCTTATGACCGCAAAGGACGAGGAGACTCCCCTGTGGGTCACCGGGATCAGGGCGGATAGGGGTCCTGCGGTCGCGGAGGTGACACCGGGAACTACCTCAACCTCAACCCCGTGCCTCAGAAGGAAGAGAAGCTCCTCCCCTCCCCTGCCGAAGACGAAAGGGTCCCCTCCCTTAAGCCTTACCACCTTCGTGTACGTGCGTGAGAGTTCAAGGAGAAGACGGTTTATCTCCTCCTGGGAAAGTGTGTGCTTTCCCGCCCTCTTCCCGACGAACAGCCTGAAGGCTTCAGGAGGAACGATCTCGAGGACCTCCTCACCCACAAGGGCGTCGTAGAGGACAGCCTCCGCCTCCCTGAGTATCCTGTAGGCCTTAAGGGTGAGCAGATCGGGGTCTCCCGGACCCGCACCGACTATGTAAACCCTGCCCACACTCTAACCTCCCGCGGGAACCTTGCTTGTGATGAGGTTTTTGAGGATCTCCGGACCAACCCTCCTCGCAAAGTCGGAAAAGCTCTCACCTTCCTCCCTGTTTTCCAGGTAAAACCTCACAAGACACTCAACCGTTTCCTCAACCCTGCTCAGGGGCAGTCCCTGAAGGATCCTGAAACCTTCCCTCTCGGGAGTTCCTCCGACGAACAGGTCCACCGCGAGGACGACCTTCCCGTTTACCTTCGTCTTCGTTCCCACAAAGCCTATGTCCCCTGAGCCGTGCTGCCCGCAACCCTTAGCACAGGCGGACCAGTGGATCCTTATCGGGGTGTCAAGCTCGAACCTGTCCGTCAGGTATCTCGCCAGCCTCACCGCGTCAGGCTTGTTGGGTATCACCCCGAACGCACACGTGTCGCTCCCCGCACAGGCTATGGTGTGGACCATGAAAGGGGACTCAACGGTTTTGTACTTCGAGAAGAACTCGTCCCGGAGTAGCCTCTCGAGGTTCTCCTCGGGGACGTTGGGGATGTAAAGGTTCTGGTAAACCGTGAGCCTTATCTCCCTGCTCCCGTAAAGCCTTGAAAGTTCCGCAGCCCTTCTCAGGTCCTCAGCCCTTATCTTACCCGCGGGAACGACCGCAAGGACCGCAAAGGTACCGTTCCTCAGGTTAACCACCCCTTCTCTTTCGCCCCACCTCTCCACGAGGTCAGCTCCCTTGGGAGGCAGGGTTCTGTACAGCCTCTTCTCTATCTCCTCCCTGAACCTTTCAACACCCCACTCCTTTATCAGGAAAAAGAGCCTGTTTCTTGACCTGTCCTCCCTGTTCCCGAAGGCTGTGTATATGTCAAAGACCACCCTGCAGAGGTCAACAGCCTCGTGGGGTTCTATAAAGATGTCCATGTCTATAGCCCTGACGGGACCCCCGGAGCCTATCTTCCCCCCGAGATAAACGTTGAAGCCGATCCTCCCGTCCCTTTCAGCCAGATAAAGACATATGTCGTTGTACATGGCGTTTATCGGGTCCGTCTTCGACCCGAGGACCGCTACGTTGAACTTCCTGGGAAGGTCCGCGTATCTTTTCTTTCCTAGGAACACATCTGTTATGTCCTTGGTCAGCCTGAGAGTGTCTATCAGGGAATCCTCCGCCAGACCTGTCAGGGGGTCTCCCGTGACGTTCCTTACGTTGTCCATACCCGTCTGGAGGGTTGACAGACCCACCCTCTCGAGGGCGTTCAGTATGTAGGGTATGTTCTTGAGCTCCACCCACCTGACCTGGATCTGCTGTCTTGATGTTATCTCCACCTCACCCCTGCAGAACTTCTCTGAGAGGTGGGCTATAACCTTCGCCTGCTCGTAGGTGAGCCTACCACCGGGTACCCTTATCCTTATCATGAAGTAGCCGGGTGTCGCCTTCCTGTAGAAGATCCCGTACCACTTGAGTCTCACATCCCTGTCCTCTTCGGGTATGTCCTCCCAGCTTCCCTTCTCGAAATACCTCTCCATGCGTCTCCTGAACTCATCATCGAAGGGGTGGAGCTCCTTCTTAATGACCTCTATCCTGTTCACCCTTCTGGGCCTTTCCCCGACATACTCCCTCAGAATCCTCTCGACTATCTCCGCACAGCTACCGCAGGAAGTGGAAGCCCGAGTGATTCTCTGAAGGTCCTCGAGGGTCTTCGCCCCCCTTTCCAGGATCGCCTTCGCTATCTCTCCCTTCGTGACAGCGTTGCAGTTGCAGACAATATCTGTGTCCTTGAGTTCCTCGGTGTCCGTTCCTCCTTCCGGGACTAAGTGTTTCACAAGGAAGTAAGGCCTCTGTTCCCCTATCTCCTTCCCTGTCTTCATGTACTCGAGTATCTGGTTGTTCCCGGTGATGTCGCCGTACAAAATTGTACCTACAATTTTGTCGTTTCTTATGACCACCTTTCTGTACACCGACCTCCCGGTGTCCAGGAAGGAGACCACCTCGTCCCCTTCCCTCTCAAGAAACTCACCCGCGGAGAACAACTTTATCCCCGCCACCTTAAGCGTGGCGTAGGTAAGAGATCCCTCGTACTTCCTCTCGTTCCCGTGAATTAGGTTGTGAGCGCAGACCTTCACCTGTTCCATTATGGGTGCGACAAGTCCGTAGGTCTTTCCCCTGTGCTCTATGCACTCGCCGACCGCGTAAACGTCGCTGGCGGAGGTCTCCAGAAAATCGTTAACGACTATACCCTTATTCACCCTAAGACCTGACTTGATCCCTATATCCGCGTTGGGCTTTATCCCTGTTGCGATAACAACCAGGTCCGCCCCTATCTCCTCACCTCCTTCGAACCTGACCCCCTCCGCTCTGCTCTCCCCGAGGATCTCCTCCGTTCTCCTCGAGAGGAACACCCTTATGCCCGCTCTCTCCAGGTCCCTTTTCAGAAGACCGCTCGCGGTTTTGTCCAGCTGGTTCTCCATGAGGACGTCCAGGATGTGGACGAGGAAAACCTCGAGGCCTATGTCCTTAAGCGCCTTAGCGACCTCTATACCCAAAAGCCCTCCCCCTATGACGACAGCCCTTCTGGACACCCTCGCGAGGTCCAGGATCTTGAAGACGTCGTCCAGGGTCCTGTAGGTGAAAACCCCCTTTTTGTCCACGCCTCTTATGGGAGGTATGAAGGGTCTGCTCCCCGTCGCGATTACAATTTTGTCGTACCTGAAGACCTCCCCGTCTTCGGTGATGAGGGTCTTCCTGTTAGGAAATATCCTGTCCACCCTCCTGCCCACCTCGAGCCTGACACCCATCTCCTCGTACCACCGCCACCTCTTTATGTAGATCTCCGTGGGGAGCTTCCTCCCAGCGAGCACATCCGTTATGAGTATCCTGTTGTAGCCGACGTACCTCTCCTCGCCGAACACCTGTATCCTGATGTCTCTGTCCGCAGAAACCCTGAGGATCTCCTCCACAAGGGCGGTTCCCGCCATACCGTTCCCGACTATGACCACCTTCATCGGACACCTCCAAGCATATAAGTGCAATGAGCGTGCCACTCTACTGGCACGGTATTTGCAGGTTAAAAAACGGGATGGTTGAGGTCCTCGCTGTGATCAGGAAGGAAAGGTCCTACCTCGTCAGGGAGAGGCTCGCAGAGGAAGGCGTTCCCTACGTTTCCTGGACAGTAAAGGGCAGGGGGAAGGAGGGAGGTCTCCGTTATAAGGGCTTCTTCAGGGAGAGGGTCCTGATGCCCTTTCTCCCTAAGACCGCCTTTATGGTGTGGTCGGAGGACTACAGAAGGGTGGTTGACCTCTTCCTCGAGGTCGCCCGCACCGGGTCTTACGGTGACGGGAAGGTGTTCGTCGTAGGAGAGGAGGTGTCCGGCATGAAGATGGTAAAGGCGGTCATAAGACCTGACAGGGCCTACGAGGTTATAAAGGCTCTTGAGAGGGAAGGCTTCAAAGCCCTTACCATGTGGGACGTCGTGGGAAGGGGAAGGGAAGGTGGTGTCCGGGTGGGGGACACTTTCTACGACGAGCTCGCCAAAACGGTGATAATGGTCGCGGTTGAGGAGGAGAGGGTGGAGAGGCTCGTCAGGACCATAGTTGGGTCCGCCAGGACAGGAGCTTACGGGGACGGGAAGGTCTTCGTGTGCAACCTCTCTGAGGTCTGGACCATAAGGACGGGAGAGAGGGAGCTGTGATGTTTAGGGAGATCCTGTACGCGGTGAGGTCCGGAAACTGGAGGTCCCTCTTTGCCAGCTTCATCTACTTTGACCACTCCTTCAGCATATGGCTCTTACTCGGTGCCCTCGGACCCTTCATAGCGGAACACTACGGCCTCAGCGGGTCCGAAAAGGGGTTCATGGTCGCGGTTCCGGTCATAGCGGCGGCGATCTTCAGGCTTAGCTTCGGCCACATGTTCCAGTACATAGACGGGAAGCGGATAGCGGTCCTGGGGATACTCCTTTCCCTTGTCCCTCACATCTACATGCTTCTCAGCGGGTTCGAGGTCTCTTACCGGGACCTTCTCTGGATGGGTGTCCTTCTGGGTGTGGCTGGGGCGAGCTTTGCCATAGCCCTCCCCATGGCGGGGAGCAGCTACCCTAAGGAGGTCCAGGGCCTCATCCTCGGTCTTGCCGCCGCGGGAAACATAGGAGCTGTCCTGGACGGCATACTCTTTCCCCCTGTTGCCAGGGTTCTCGGGTGGAAGGTCACATTCCTGCTTTCGGGCGTCCTGCTCCTTATAGCCCTCGTATTCGTGCTCCTCTGGGCGGAGGACAGGACGAAGAAAGAGGAAGGGTCCGGGGCATACCCAGTACTTTCCTTCCTCTTCACACTCCTCTTCATGGTGGTTCTCGTCCTCGTCCTTCCTCCCGAACTTAAGCTCCTGATACCTCTCGCGGGTGTGCTCTTCGCGGTGGCGCTGATGCCCTCCTCCTTCAAAAGGGTCTTCCTAGAGAGGGATGCCCTCGTCCTTATGCTGGTTTACTCGGTCACCTTCGGCGGTTTTGTGGGTATGTCCTCCTACGTTGCCATGCTCATGAGGGATGTCTACAGCGTTTCCAAGATAGAGGCGGGACTCCTCATGTCCCTCTTTGCCTTCACAGGAGCCCTGATAAGACCCCTCGGCGGATACATAGCGGATAAGATAAGCGGTGCGACAGCCCTCGTATACTTCCTGACGGGCATAGGGGTGGTCAACCTGACCCTAGGTGTCTTCAGCCCGCCCTTTATCCTCGGCGTTCTGCTTGTGCTCGCCCTTTACGTCTTTTACGGTCTCGGGAACGGTGCAACCTTCCAGCTTGTGCCCCACAGGTGGCCCAGAAGGACGGGTCTCATGACCGGGGTCATAGGTTCCGCCGGTGGCATAGGAGGTTTCTACCTGCCGACCGTTAACGGGACGGTCTATGACCTCACAGGTAGCTACAGCTTCGCCTTCCTGATATTCGGGGGTGTCGCCCTCCTGACAGCCCTTACGGTCAGGACCCTCCGCTCCCGTTGGATGGAGTGGGCCTACGTGAGGTACGACCACGAGAGGGACCGCCTTGTAGGTATAGACCCGAGGACGGGAAGGGTGGTCATGGAGGTGGCGGGATGATACCCTTCCAGTGTCCTTACTGCGGTGTGGGTTGCGGTCTCTACCTGGACGAAAGGGGCAGAGTCAGGGGAGACAGGAGTCACCCCGCTAACTTCGGGGACCTGTGCAAGAAACCACTCTATTTCCCCGGCGTACTCCGGAAGGGCAGGGTTCCGAGACCTCTGTTCAGGGAGGACAAAGGCTCGGATTTTAGGGAGATAGACTGGGAGGAAGCTTACCTCATACTGTCGGAGAAGCTGAGGGTCCTCTCACCCGACGAGGTCTACTTCTACGTTTCGGGTCAGCTACTCACAGAGGACATCTACGTCATAAACAAGTTCGTCAAGGGTTTCCTGAAGACCAACAACATAGACGCCAACTCGAGGCTCTGCATGGCTACTCCCGCAACCGCCTACAGGATGGCCTTCGGGTCTGACGGTGTCCCGTGCACCTACGAGGATGTAGACGATGCGGACGTTTTCCTGTTCATAGGATCGAACGCTGCGATATCTCACCCGGTCCTCTTTAAGAGGGTCTTAAAAAGGAGGAAGGGGGGAGCCTTTGTAGTAACCATCGACCCGGTGAGAACGGAGACCGCGGAGATGAGCGACCACTTTATCCAGATAAGGGCGGGTACGGACACCGTTCTGCTGAACTCGGTCCTTTACGTACTCCACAGGAGGGGACAGGTGGATACGGAGTTCATAGAGAGATACACCGAAGGCTTCGAGGAGGCCCTGAAGGAGGCGGAGAAATTTCCGCCCGAGGTGGCGTCCCGTGTCTGCGGTGTCGGTGTGGAAGACATACTCCTGCTCGCGGACCTCTTCGCGGAAGGGAGGAAGGTGATATCCTTCTGGTGTCAGGGCCTCAACCAGTCCCTGAACGGCGTGATGAAGAACCTGGCCCTTATAAACCTTCACCTGGCCACAGGGAGGCTCAACGGAAGAGGCTGTCCCTTCTCCCTGACGGGTCAGCCGAACGCCATGGGGGGCAGGGAGGTCGGGTATCTGTCCCACGGACTTCCCGGCTACAGGGATGTGAGAAACAGGGAGGACAGGGAGTTCATGGAGAGGTTCTGGGGGACCTCGGGTATAAGGGGAGACCCTGGACCTACGATAACGGAGGCGGTGGACCTGATCTTGGAGGGAAGGATAAAGCTTCTCTGGGTTGTGGGGACTAACCCAGCGGTATCGCTCCCGGACCTGAACAGGGTGGAAGAGGCCCTTGAAAAGGTGTTCCTGGTAGTTCAGGACCCCTACTTTAACGACACATCCGCGTTCGCGAACCTGATCCTTCCCGCCTCCCAGCTCGGTGAGAAGAAGGGTGTGATGACAGGGTCCGACAGGACCCTCACCCTCTGCGAACCCTTTTCGGTTCCCTTCAGCGAGTCAAAGCCCGACTGGAAGATCTTCTCGGAGCTGGCGGAGGTGATGGGTTTTGGAAAAGCCTTCTCCTACGGTTCTCCGGAGGAGATCTTCGAGGAGTTCAAGAAGACAACGGAGGGAAGGATCTGTGACATCTCAAACCTGCACTACTCCGACCTTCCCGCCAGGTGGGGCGGGAGGTGGCTTTACGGAGACCTCCGCTTCCCGACACCCTCCGGAAGGGCCAGGTTCCACCCTGCGGTCTTCGACTTCCCCGCGGGAGAGAGTGAGTTCGTGCTCATCACCGGAAGGCTGAAAAACCAGTGGCACACCATGACGAGAACAGGAAAATCTCCCGAGCTCCTCAAAGGGGAAGTCCCGCCCTTCGTTCTCATGAACCCGGAGGACTGCGGGGAGATAGGGGTGGAGGAGGGCGACAGGGTCAGGATAGTCTCTAAAAGAGGCTCAGTAGAAAGGGTCGTCAGGTTCGGGAACGTGAAAAGAGGTCACATCTTCGCCCCTTTCGGGTATCCTAGGGAGTTCGGCGAACCGACGAACCTGGTCCTCACCGGCAGGGTGGACCCTTTCTCGAAGGAGCCGGACCTCAAGTTTGAACCCGTGAAGGTGGTTAAGATATAACTCATGGAAAAGACAGGGGTCCTCCTCCTATCCATGGGCGGTCCGGACAGTCTGTCCGCGGTCAGGCCGTTCCTTTACAACCTATTCTCCGACCCTGAGATCATAAGGCTACCCAGACCCCTCCAGAGACCCCTCGCCTGGATCATATCCAGTATAAGGGCGAAGAGGACAAAACACTACTACGAGCACATGGGCGGGAAGTCCCCCCAGAGGGAGCAGGCGGAGGAGCTTGCCAGAAAGCTGGAGGAAGCCCTCGGGGAAGGTTTTGTTGTCAGGGTCGCCATGAGGTACTGGCACCCTTTCACGGAGGAGGCCCTCGATGAGGTCTTCAAAGAAGGCGTAAAGAGACTGCTCCTCCTTCCCCTGTATCCCCAGTTCAGCAGGACTACGACAGGGTCCTCCTTCAAGGAGTTTGACAGGGTCTACCGCTCCCGCGGTTACCCCGAGGTCCCGGTGCTCAGGGTCAGGGACTACCACGACCACCCCCTCTACATAGAGGCCATGGTTCAGAACATAAAGGAAAACCTCCCGGAAAATGACCACTTCCTCCTCTTCACAGCCCACAGCCTCCCCGAGTACGTCGTAAAGGAAGGAGACCCCTACAGGGAGCAGACTGAGCGGACCGTGAGGCTTATAACGGACCGCTTCCCTGAAAGAAGCTGGGCCCTCGGATACCAGAGCAGGGTGGGACCCATAAGGTGGATAGGACCCACAACCGAAGAGCTACTGATAAAACTGGTAAGGGAGGGTGTGAAGAAGGTGGCCCTTATCCCCGTTTCCTTCGTTAACGAACACTCGGAGACCCTCTACGAGCTCGACGTCCAGTACAGGAAGCTCGCCCTGGACCTCGGTGTGGAGGAGTTCGTCAGGATACCCACCCTGAGGAGCCACCCCCTGTTCGTTGAAGCCCTGAAGAGCATAGTTCTTGAGAGGTTGGGCGGTGGCTGAGTTTCCGAGACCGAGGGTGGTCTTCAGCTCCTGTCTTACGGGTGAGAGGGTAAGATACGATGGGGGTTCCGCGGAGAACGAGTTCACGTTAAAGCTCCTCAAGTTCTCCGAACCCGTAAGGGTCTGCCCTGAAGTCAGCATAGGGCTCACCGTCCCCAGGGACAGGATAATAGTTTACTCCGACGGTGAGAGCTACAGGGTTTTCCAGCCATCAACCGGGCTTGACCTCACCTCAAGGCTTGTGGGGTTTTCGGAAGAGTTCCTCTCCTCCCTTCCCCAGATAGACGGCTTCCTATTAAAGGCCAAGTCTCCCTCCTGCGGTCTCTCCAGAACCAGGACCTACAGGGACAGGGAAGGCAGGGTGTTCAAGGGACTCGGGAAGGGTCTCTTTGCCCTGAAGGTCCTCGAGAGTTTTCCGGATCTCCCCGCGGAGGACGAGATCAGGCTGAGGGAAAGAAGGAGGAGGTTACACTTCCTCTTCAGGGTATTCGGTCTCGCCCGCATAAGGGAGGGGGACCTTGATGAGTTCCACGAGCTGATCTCCATGACCGCCCGGGTCCTCTCCCCCCGCCTTGAGAGCAGGATGAGAAGGGAAAGGGACAGGAGGACTTACAGGGAGCTGTTTCTGAAGGTCTTCGCCGACCCCCCTCCGGAAGGTGTCCTTGAGGACCTGTGCGGGCTACTGGTTCCTGAGGAACTCCTTTATTCTCCTTACCGCCTCCCTTAGTTCTTCCACGTCCCTGGTGTAGGCGAACCTGATGTACTCTTCGGTTCTGTTCTTCCCGAAGTCGACGCCGGGTGTTACAGCCACCTTGGCCTCCTTGAGGAGCCTTCTGGCAAAGCTGTAGGAGTCCTTTGAGTATCTGCTGATCCTCGCCCACAGGTAAAAGGCGCCTGAAGGGATGGCGTCTATGTCAAAGAGGTCTCTGAGACCCTCGTACAGCACCTTCCTCCTCTCCGCGAAAACCGACCTCACCTTCTCCAGATATGTGTAGTCGAAGGCTCCGAGGGCCGCATACTGGCTCAGGGTGGGGGCGGATATGAAGACGTTCTGGATCACCACCTCCGCATACCTGATAAGGTCCTCGGGCAGGACCATCCACCCTATCCTGAACCCGGGCATGCAGAAGAACTTGGAAAACCCGTTTATAACCACAACCCTGTCTGTGAACTCGAGGGCGGTCCTCTCCTTACCTTCGTAAACGAGACCGTGGTAGATCTCGTCCGATATAAGGAAAACACCCTCCCTTTCGCAGAAGTCCGCAAGTTCCTTTAAGGTCTTCTCAGAGTAAAGGGTTCCGGTAGGATTGGCGGGGGAGGATATGTGGAGGGCCTTTATCCTTTTACCTCTCAGCATATCGGGCCTTATCTCGTAGTCGGTCTCCTTTGAGACAGGAATAGCTTCCGTAACCGCACCGACCACGTGGGCGAAGTTCCTGTAACACGGGTAGGAGGGGTCCGCTATAGCTATCCTGTCACCGGGCTCCAGAAGAACGGAGTAGGCGACCAGGAACGCACCCGAGGTTCCTGTTGTCACCGCAATCCTCTCGGGCTTTACCTCCACACCGTACTTCTCCCTGTAAAAGTCCGCTATCCTCTCCCTCAGGTCCCACAGGCCGAGGGCGGGGGTGTAAAAATACCTTCTCTCCTTCACAGCCCTCTCCAGGGCCTCCACCGCTCCCGGGGGAGGGTCCAGGTCAGGCTCACCTATCTCGAGGTGGATAACCTCCGGGTCTTTTTGCGCTTCCGCGAGTATGTCCATAACGATGAAGGGGGAGATCCTATCTCTTCTCAGCATTCCTCCTCCAGCTCATTATGATCTCGGTGACCCTCGCAGCCTTCTTCGGGTCCATGGCGGCGAGTATCTGGCCCGCCTGACGCTCTTTCAGCCTTATCAGGATCTCCGCAGCTATCCTCGGACTCACCTCGTTCAGGATTGCACCCGCTTCATCGGAAGGGGTCTTGCTGACTATCCTTATAAGCTTCCTCACCTCCCTCTCCTCATCTTCGGTCAGGGGTCTTTTCCTGAGGGCTTCCAGACGCTTTCTCTCTTCGATGAGCCTTTTGAGCTTCTCCTCTATGACCCTCTCCACCTCTTTTAACCTCTCCGCGTTCTTCTCCGCCTCCATCTCCTTGAGCTTCTCCTGAACCGCACTCTCACCGAAGGCGATCAGGGAAAAGACCATGATCAGCTTGAGGCCCTTCTTGAGCAGGTGTACGAGGCCTATCTGGAGGAACTCCCGTCTTACGGACCTTGCGTACTCCTCGTAGGAGACCTTGTCCTTGAGCAGGTTAACAGCCTTCTCCTCTCTCTTTATCTCCTTCAGGCTCTCAGACTCCCGGTCTTTTACCCTCTCGAGGTCCCTCACCTTTCTCTCTATCTCGTTTATCTTGCTCACGAACGCCTTCTGCCGGAATATGAGCCTGAGGACGTCACCCGCACCGGTTATCCTTTCCTGGCACTTTTTCAGCTCCTCCTCATACCTCCGCCTCTCCTCCTCAAGGGACCTTATCGCCTCATCTATCTCTCTTATCCTTCTTGCCTTTTCCTTTTCCTCTATCTTCTTTATCCTGAGGATGCGCTTCAGGTCCATCCGATCCTCTCCAGCACAGTCCTGAGGTCTTCCTTTGTGTTCAGGTTTGTAAACGAGACGAGTTCAGGGTCCACCTCTTTCAACCTCTCCTCAGGTATAACCTTAAAACCGACCACCTCTAGGAACCCGATCACGCTCCTTCCTCCCATCTTCATGTACTCCTCCATGAGCTCCGTGATCCCTTTCGAGTACACACCGACCAGCGTCTGGACCTTGCGGTTCGTTCTGAACAGGGTCACGGGCTCCCTGAACTCCTCCATAAGAAGTCTGAGCACCTCCTCTTTAATGAGGGGCATATCACCTCCCAGGATGAGGGCCCTTGAACCCTCCGCACTCTTCAGGGCGGTGAGAATACCCGCAAGGGGTGTCCTGTCCGGGAGCAGGTCCTCGAGGACCTCAACTCCTATGTCCCTGAACCTTTCCCTCTCCTTAACAACGAGGGCGACCCTGTCGCAGACCTTCCTGGCGGTCTCTATAACGTACTCAACGGTTCTCCTGGACCCTATCCTGAACAGGATCTTGTCCTCTCCGAACCTCCTGCTCTGCCCCCCCGCGAGGATGAAACATTCCATCAATCTTTAATATAAACCTTCGCACCGTTCTCAAGGATGAGGAGCTTTGCCTCTCCGAACTCTGGGTGGAGGGAGGTCTCCGAGGGCAGATAAACGTAGGAGCCTGCGGGTATAACCTCTCCCTTTATGTGCGGGTTCAGGTCCCTGAAGGTGCTCTCTTTGAGATTCTTTGAAGCTATGAGATCCCTAACCCTTTTCGTCTCCGTTAGGACTATGTTCTCAAGTTTTAAGGAGTCGAGGGAGATCCTGAGACCGTATTTTTCGGGAGACCTCGCTATCAGGAGAACTGCGAAAAACCTCGGTACGAAGTCCCTCGTCTGGTCAGGGAGCAGGTTTCTTGACCTCCAGAAGTCTCCCCTCACCCTCCTTCTCACACACCCCTCACCGCAGTTGTAGGCTGCGAGGACCAGATCCCACCTCCCGAACTCCCTGTAGAGGTCCTTGAGGTACATACCCGCTGCCCTCGTGGACTTTATGAGGTCAAACCTCTCATCCACCTCACCGTCCACCCTGAGGCCGTAACGTCTGGCTGTCTGGGGCATGAGCTGCCATATGCCCCCCGCACCGGATCTCGAGACCGCAAAGGGGTTAAACCTGCTCTCTATCATCGGGAGTAAAGAGAGCTCTTCGGGAAGTCCGAGCTCTCTGAAGATCGGCCTTATGTAGGGTATGTAGAGGTTTGCCCTCCTGAAGGCTATCTCCAGACTCTTTCTGTCCCTAAGGAGTCTCCTCAGCTCCCTCTCCACCTCCTCCCTTGCGGGTACCTCTATCCCGAGGCGCTCAGCCTCGCTTCTCACGAACCTCCCCTCCTCCTCCGAGAAGGAGACCCTCCCCTCCTTGACCACCCTGAGGCCCTCCCTGTGCTTTCCGAGAACCACCTCCTTCACGGTGGGCGTGCACCCCGTAAGAATAACCCCTCCCAGTATAAGGGCGACGACCTTCATCTTCCGATAATTATAGGTTCGGAGCCAAGGAGGAGGTTTATAATTTTCCCATGGGAAACAGGGAGATATTCAGGAAAGCTCTAAGCGTACTTCCGGGAGGTGTGAACAGTCCGGTAAGGGCTTTCAAGGCGGTGGGCGGGGACCCGGTCGTCCTCGTCAAAGGTGAGGGGCCGAAGGTCTGGGACGCGGACGGTAAGGAGTACATAGATTTCCTCGCCTCCTGGGGTCCCCTCATCCTGGGACACGGACACCCGAGGGTGATGAGCTACATCAGAGAAGCCCTGAACAGGGGTCTTTCCTTCGGCCTCACGAACCCTTACGAGGTCAAGATGGGCGAGATCGTGGTGGAGAGCGTCCCCTCGGTCGACAGGGTGAGGTTCGTCAGCTCAGGGACCGAGGCTACCATGTCCGCGGTGAGGCTCGCAAGGGGGTTCACGGGCAGGCGTTTTGTCGTCAAGTTCGAGGGTTGCTACCACGGGCACTACGACGGGCTTCTCGTGAGTGCAGGTTCCGGCGTTGCCACCTTCGGGATACCAGGGACACCCGGGATCCCTGAGGAGACCGCCAGGACAACCCTCGTAGTTCCCTTCAACGACGAAGAAGCTGTTAAGGAGGTGTTTTTAAGGTACGGTGAGGACATAGCCTGTGTGATCGTGGAACCTGTTGCGGGGAACATGGGTGTTGTCCCGCCGAAGGAGGGGTTTCTGAAGCTCCTGAGGGACATAACGGAAAGGAGCGGTGCCCTTCTGATCTTCGACGAGGTCATAACGGGTTTCAGGGTCTCCCTGGGCGGTGCCCAGGAGCTGTACAGCGTCTATCCGGACATCACCTGCCTCGGCAAGGTCCTGGGAGGAGGCATGCCCGTAGGGGCTTACGGGGGAAGGGAGGATATAATGTCGAAGATAGCTCCCGAGGGACCTGTTTACCAGGCGGGAACCCTGTCGGGTAACCCAGTCACCATGGCTTCCGGGCTTGCGACCTTGGAAGAGCTGAAGGAGAAAAAGCCCTACAGAACGCTCGACGAGAGAACCCGCAGGCTCGCGGAGGGTGTGAGCGGTGTGCTCTCCGCAAAAGGTATACCCCACAGGATAAACAGGGTCGGGTCCATGATGACCGTTTTCTTCACGGATAGAGAGGTCCTTGACTTCGGGAGTGCGAAGACCTCGGACACGGAGATGTTCTCCAGGTTCTTCCGTTCCCTCCTGAAGAAAGGTGTTCTGATCCCTCCCTCCCAGTTTGAAGCCTGGTTTGTGAGCACCGCCCACACGGAGGAGGTGATCGACGAAGCCCTCACCAGGATAGAGGATGCGGTCAGGAACCTCTGATGAGGAAAACCTTCCTTTACGGGACACTTATCCTGGTTCTCGTACTGGTCCTCAGTTTCCTCTACATAGCCCTGAAGACCTTCTCGAAGGAAACGGTCCAGTCGGTCCTGTCCCTCAAGAGGAGATACCTGCTCCTGAGTCTTTTCCTCCTCTTCCTCTACCACACCTTTGACAACCTGAGGCTTTTCTTCCTCTCCAGAGCTGTCGGGCTCAGGTATTCCCTGCTTTACGGCTACGTTATGTCCTTCGTGAACACCTTCGGTGCGACCGTCACACCAGCCCACATAGGCGGTGAGGCGGCGGCTGTTTACATGCTCCTCAGGAAGGGAGCGAGCCTGCACAAGGTCATGAGCATAGTTACCATGAAGGCGGTTTCGGGCGGGGTCTTTTTTCTTCTGTGCCTCCCCCTTTTAGTTTACTACCTGCACGAACACCCTGCGGAGGCTGTGAGGGTCCTGAAGGTCCTGGGAGCTGTCCTTTTTGTTTCCGTCTCCGTGTACTTCGCCTTCGATCTCCTTGTAAGAAGAAACCTGAGGAGGGCTGACCTGCGTAAGTTCAGGGAGTCCCTGAAGAGGTATGTGAACTACCTCAGGATATTCGGTTACAAGAGGAAGGGATACCTTTTCCTCTCTATCCTGTCGAGCCTTCTACTTTATGCGTGCTTTCTACTCTTTGCTCCTGTCCTTGTTCTGTCCTTCGGGGCTGAGGCGGACTTTGTTAAGCTGGTCTTTGACCAGATAGTTCTCCTTTACGCACTCTTCATAAGCCCAACACCGGGAGGTAGCGGTGTGGGTGAGATAGGGGGTCTTGCGGTGTTCCGCGGACATCTCCAGCCCTATGAGATAGGTGTCTTCGTTATACTCTGGAGGGTGATAAGTCAGTACATGAGCGCTTTTATAGGAGGAGTCCTGTTCCTGGTATGCCTGCTAAAGGACCTAAGGAGATAGCCCTTCCGGTCCTGGTAGGTGTCCTGTTCTACCTGAGTTTTTCCAAGTATGACCTCTGGTTTCTCCTCCCGCCCGCCCTGTTCCTTCTCGCCCTGCTGAGAGACCACCTCAGCTGGTTTCTGGCGGGTCTTTTTTCCGTTCTCCCTTCCCTCCTCTGGATAAGGATAGCTATGGTGGACTACGGCGGTGTGTCCACACCCGTAGCCCTGACACTCATACTTCTCCTTTCCCTCTTCATCGCCCTGTACCAGTTCTCGGGTACCTACCTGCTGTGGAGGTTCTTAGGCTTCAGAACTGTCCTTCTGCCTGTCCTGTGGACCCTTTTCGAGGTCCTGAGGTCCCACATACCCTACGGGGGCTTCCCCTGGCTCCTTGTGGGGGAACATACCGTAAACATACCCCTTTTAAAATACTATCTGACCGCGGGAGGCGTTTATCTCGGGTCCCTTGTACTCTGGTACCTCTCTCTGAGCCCCATCGTTCTCAGGGAGAGGAAAAGCCTTCCGGTCCTTCTGGTCGTTTTCCTCACACCTCTTCCCTTTTTGAGAACCGACCCCCACCTCCCACCGAGAGACATCAGGGTAGCCCTGGTCCAGACGAACGTTCCCGAAGAGGTCAAGCTCAGAAAGGACCTCTTTAGAAAGGAGATCCCGAGGATATGGAAGCTCGTCGAGGAGGCGAGTAAAGGAAGACCGGACCTCATACTCCTTCCCGAATCCGCCCTCCCCTTCTTTGCAGGCGATCTCTACGAGGAGGGCAAAAAGCTCCTGGAGGTGTCTAAGAGATCCGCTGTGGTCGTCGGCCTTGTGGACGTAAGGGTCAGGGGTGACAGGTTAGAACCGTACAACTCTGTCTTTTTAATAAGCGGGGGGGATGTGGTCGACTTCTACGACAAGGTGAGGCTCCTGCCCTTCGGAGAGTATGTGCCTTTCCCGTTCCGCTTCGTTAAGAACCTGTTCGGTGCGATAGGCGGTATAGACTACAGACCCGGGGAGGTTCTGGATTGCTTGGAGGCGGAAGGTTTCAGGATAGCCACCCCGATATGCTTCGAGGTGTCCTACTACGCCCTCGTGAAGAAGCTGTCTGGGTGTGCGGACCTGATAGCTGTACTCACAAACGACGGGTGGTTCAGGGACTCGGACGGGACATTCCAGCACCTGAGGCAGGCAAAGGTGAGGGCCCTTGAAACGAGAAGGTATCTCCTCTGGGTGAACAACACAGGACCTTCCGCGGTTATATCCCCCGACGGAGAGATCCTGAAGGAGCTCCCCTACGGTGAGGAGGGGGTGGTCTTTTACACGATCAGGAGTAGACCCTAGAGCATCCCTCGACCCCGTCCACAGTCTTTATGGACCTGATTATCCTGAAAAGGTGCTTCCTGTCCGCCACGTCTATCGTGAAGTCCATAACCGCCTCCTCGCCCGTAACCTTGGTCACAGACTCCCATATGCTGGAGTCGTTCTCCGCTATCTTCCTGGCTATCTCCGAAAGGATCCCTATCCTGTCCCTGGCCCTTACCCTTATCCTGGTTCTGAACTTCCCTGAGGGCTTCCATCTCACCTTCAGAACCTTTTCGGGGAAGTTTTCCATCAGGTATCTTAGATTGGTGCAGTTCTTCTCGTGAAGGACTATGCCCTTCCCCCTTGTGACAACACCGTAGACCTCATCTCCCGGGACCGGGTTACAGCACTTCCCGAGATCGTAGAGGACGCTTCCTAGGTCCTCAACCGAAACCTCTCCCCTTCCCTCAGGGGCGTCCCTGCTGGTCCTGACGTTCCTTTTTGGAGAGATCAGGGATGTTATCCTCTCAGGCGGTATCCTACCGCTACCGAGAGCTATCAGGAGGTCTTCCTCCTTCTTTACGCTGAC
>JAUZRJ010000027.1 GCA_030950545.1 Aquificota bacterium
CTGGGATCCCTGAAGGCGGCACCAACGGAGGCCTCTATCACAGCCCTCCAGAGGGGATACACAGGGTAGGGGATCCCGACACAGCCCCTGAGTTTTCCCCCGGGGTGGGTGAGGAACGTAACAAAGACACCTCTCCTCTCCCCGAATCTCTCCTTCAGTCTGTCCTCAACCTCAAGGTCCCTTCCCTCGAGGACGCTCAGGACAGCTTTCCTTCCCAGGGAGATAAGCTCCTTCGCCTCCCCGGATCCCAGCATAGACCTTTTCCTCCAGCTCCGCGAACTCTCTGAGCTCCTCCTCTCCACCTTCGTGATCGTAGCCGAGCAGGTGGAGTATGCCGTGAATCAGGAGCCTGTCAAGTCTCTCCTCAACGGATACGCCGAGATCCTCAGCCTGCTTTCTGGCGGTGTCTATGGAGATCACCACATCCCCGAGTATGCGCCTCCCACCCACATCATCTCCCATGGGGAAGGAGAGGACGTCAGTAGGGGTGTCCTTTCCCCTGTAGTCTTTGTTCAATCTCCTTATCTCCTCGTCCGATGTTATCAGAACGCTTATCTCCGCGTTTTCCGTCCCGAGGAGCCTAAGGATCTTCTCTACCTTAGCCCTTATCTCCCTCTTCCTTATCTTCCCCTTCCTTACCTTTATCAGTATCTCGTTCATGGTTCTCGTAAGCCTCTATTATTCTGGCAACTATCGGGTGCCTGACTACGTCCTCCTGGGAGAACCAGACGAAGGCTATTCCCTCTATACCCCTCAGTATCCTCAGGGCCTCTATGAGGCCTGAGTGTTCCTTCTTCGGCAGGTCTATCTGGGTTATGTCGCCCGTCACCACCACCTTGGACCCGAAACCTATCCGTGTGAGGAACATCTTCATCTGTTCCCTGGTGGCGTTCTGGGCTTCGTCCAGTATTATGAAGGCGTCGTTCAGTGTTCTCCCTCTCATGAAGGCGAGGGGGGCTATCTCTATTATGTTCCTCTCGAGCATATAAGCAGCCTTGTCGTAGTCCACCATGTCGTATAGGGCGTCATAAAGGGGCCTGAGATACGGGTCCACCTTCTCCGCTATGGTTCCGGGCAGGAAGCCCAGCTTCTCTCCCGCCTCCACCGCGGGCCTCGTGAGTATTATCTTGTTCACCTTCTGCTCCTTCAGGTGGGAGAGCGCCATCGCCATGGCGAGGTACGTCTTCCCCGTACCAGCGGGTCCGACGCCGAAGACTATGTCGTTCTTTCTGATCGCCTCAACGTACTTTCTCTGGGTGGGTGTCTTCGGGACTATGGCCTTCTTCCTGTGGGTTATCAGGATTATCTCCTCTTCCGGCAGGTCCACGGACTCGGTTTTGCTCAGGAAGTCCTTGGCGTAGCTCCTGACCTCCTTTGCTGTCATGCTCTCCCTGTCAAGTCTCGAAAGGACCGCCCTTATGAAGGAGAGGAACTTCCTTACCTTCTCTTCCTCACCTTTGACTATAAGTTCAGTCCCCCGGGGAACTATGCGGACGTCGAAGACCTTGGAGAAGAACTTGACGTTTTCATCCCCTCTCCCGACGACCGCATAAAACTTCTCATCATACCTTCAGAGGTCTATGCTCTCTTCCGTAAGCGTCCTGTCGATCATTCCTCTTGACTTTACCTCAGGGCTACAATAAATATAAGATTTCGGAGACGGAATTACAAGCTGAACGGAGGAAAGGCCATGGGATACATGATAAGGACCGCTCTGCTCCTCGGACTCTTAACGGGTATCCTGCTCTTTCTGGGAAACGTCATAGCGGGAAAGACCGGAATGATGATCGCCTTCGTCATAGCGGCTCTTATGAACTTTTTCTCCTACTGGTTTTCGGACAAGATAGTCCTTTCCATGTACGGTGCCAGGGAGATAAGCTACGAAGAGGCTCCCTGGCTCCACAGGATGGTTGAGGACCTCGCGAGGAGAGCTAACATACCGAAACCTCCCATATATCTCGTCCCGATGGAACAGCCCAACGCCTTCGCCACGGGAAGGGGACCCGGCCACGCGGTGGTCGCTGTGACCAGGGGGATCTTGGACCTGCTCGATGAGGAGGAGCTGAGGGGTGTCCTCGCCCACGAGATAGCCCACATAAAGAACAGGGACGTCCTGATAGCGTCCATAGCGGCGACTATAGCGGGAGCTATATCCATGATAGTACACTGGCTCCAGTGGGCCCTCCTCTTCGGCTGGGGAAGGGATGAAGAGAACAACAACAACCCCCTCGCCATAGTGGGTAGTATCCTGCTGATAATAGTGACCCCCATAATAGCAGCCATAATCCAGATGGCCATATCCAGGTCCAGGGAGTACCTGGCGGACGAGACGGGTGCCTACATATGCGGTTGTCCTTTGGCTCTTGCGAGAGCGCTTGAGAAGATCCACAACTACGTCACCCAGATACCCCCCGCCAAGGCAAACGAGGGAACTGCTCACCTCTTCATAGAGAACCCCCTGAAGGGCGAGGGTCTGTGGGAACTGTTCTCAACCCACCCCTCCACCGAGAAGAGGATAAGGAGGCTCCTTGAGATAGCGGAGAGGATGGGCCAGAGGGTGTGATAAGATCTCCCTAAATGCAAAAGCTCATAATAATAAGACACGCGGAGAGTGAGTGGAACCCTGTCGGTAGGTATCAGGGTCTTCTGGACCCGGACCTAACCGAGAGGGGAAGAGAGCAGGCGGAACTTCTGGGGAGGGAGCTAAAGAAACACTCCCCCGACGTTCTCTACACATCGCCCCTTAAGAGGACGCTCGAAACCGCCAGGATAATAGGGAAGCACACAGGGCTGGAGCCGGTGGTAGATGAAAGGATCAGGGAGATAGACCACGGCAGGTGGTCTGGTCTCTTAGTGGAGGAGGTTAAAAGAAGGTTTCCCGAGGAGTTCGAAACCTGGATAAGAGAGCCCCAAAAAGCCAGGTTTGAGGGAGGTGAGAGCCTCAAGGAGGTTCTCCTGAGGGTGGAGGAGTTTCTCGAAGAGGTCAGGGAAAGACACAGGGGTCAGACGGTCGGTGTTGTCTCCCACACGGTTCCGATAAGGTGTATGATCTGTGCTCTCCTCGGTGTCGATCTCTCCAAGTTCTGGGTGTTTGGCTGTGACAACGCTTCCTACTCGGTGGTGGTTCTGGAAGAGGGAAGGGCGGTTCTCAGAGAGCTGAACGTCACCTGCCATCTGGGGGATCTCCATGTGGAGACTCATTTTGCTCTTTAGCGCGTTCGCCCTTTCTTTTGGGGGAGGTCTCGAGGAGAAGTTCAGCCTCAAGGTAAGGGTGGTCGGCAGGATAGTGGAAGAAAAGCCGAAGCTTATACCTCCCGGGAGTATAGACCTAACCACTCAGGAGAGGTTCAGGGACCTTTCTTCCAGGCTGGTGGAACCCCCAGGAACCCTTGAAGAACCCGTACTCAGCGTCCCTAAGGAGGGCGGGGGTTGCGGTGAGCCGAAGGACAGGGCATACTACAGGTCGGGAGTAAAGCACTACGTTAACGGAAACCTGAAGGGAGCGGAGACCAGGCTCCTTGACCTCATATCCCTACAGAACTCCGCCTTCATACCCCAGGCCAAGTACCTGCTCGGTCTGATCTACTTCAAAACCAACAGAAGGGAAGAAGCCCTCCAGCTTTTCAGGGAGTCATGCTCCGCGGTTCACCCCTACAGGGACCCCGCCTGCGAGTCCGTTTACGCCCTTACCCTGATGGCGGGAGAGGAGATAGGCTTCAGAACGGGTTATGACCTCTGGGACAAGGTGGTCCGCATCAGGAAAGGTAAAAGGGTCCCTCCACCCGCCTGCGATGAGACTGTGTTTAAAAGATACTGCGCCTACATACGGGATTTTGTGAGAGGAAAGGTAAACGAGGATTACAGGGAGAGCACGGAAATGAGAAGGGCGGTGGTCCTCATAGAAAGAGGAGAACTCGGAGAGGCGGAAAGGATCTTGAGAAAGTACACAGCCCCGGGTAGCGTATACAGGGCGGAGGCTCTCTACTACATGGGCGTGATCCTCTCAAGGAGGGGCAGTGTAAAGGAGGCCTACAGATACGCCTCGGTCCTTGAGACCATAGATCCCGACCTTGCGGTAGACCTGCACAGGATAATAGCGGGAAGGGAGGTTGTGATATCGAGGATCGCCTACAGGGTAACCGGAACCAGGGAGATCCTTGAGAAAACGGGCGCCCTTTCGTACAACAGGGGAAACTACGCGGTCGCCTACAGGGACTTCCTGGAAGCGGGAAGACCCCTTCTCGCCGCCTGGTCCGCCATAAGGGCGGGGGATTACGAACTCGCCTACAGGGCCCTGAAAGGTTCGGGCCTGTCAACAAGAGACCACTACCTCTGGTATCTGGAGACCCTGTACTGGACCGGCAGGGACCAGGAGATGGAAGAGGTCCTCAGGAGCGTAAAGGACAGGTTTCCCGATCTCTACAGGGAGTACATGGGTTGGCTTCTGTTCAAGAGGGAAAGGTGGGAGGAAGCCTCCAGGTTCTTCACCGACCCCTACCACAGGGCCCTCGCCCTCTACAACGCGGGGAGGTACGCTGAGGTTTTGGAGACGCTGAAAGGTTCGGAGGGATACAAGGAGAGGATCCTGAAGGCGAAGGCTGCGGTCTCTACCGGAAGAGGAGACCTTGCAAGAAGGTTCCTCCGCGGTGAGACACCGGAGGAGATCTACCTGATGGGTATGAGCCATTTTATTGAGGAGAGATACTCGAAAGCCATCGACTACTTCCGCAGGATCAAGGGTTCCGGTGCTGTGGGAAGAAGGGCCTTATTGAGGATAGGCGACTCACTATACAACCTCGGAAGGTATGAAGAGGCTAAAAACGTTTACAGAGAGATCCTGAAGAAGTTCCCCGACTCCAGAGAAGCAACGGAGGCCACCCTCGCCCTCGCCCAGATAGAGCTCCAGAACCCTAGCCAGGACCTCAAGACACTCATATACGAGTTTGAGAAGAAGTTCCCTAACTCACCTCTTATTCCCGACCTCAGATACCAGCTCGCAAACCTGTACATAAAGGAGGGGAAGATCACGAAGGCGAAGGGTATCCTTGAAGATCTGATGGGCGTGGAGCCTCTCAGATACAAGGCCATGCTGAAGATGGCGGAGATAGAGGAGAACCCCGCAAGGAAGGAGGACCTCCTGAAGAGAATCATAGAAGGGGGAGGTCCTGAAGAGAGAGAAAGGGCATCCGGGCTTCTCGTATCCCTATACAGGGAGAGAGGGGAGTTCGAAAAGCTGGCGGATTTTCTGGCTAAAGGGGGGGTCGAGGAGAGAAAGAGGGCACTCATCCTGTACTTAGACCACAACATGGAGAAGGCGGTGTCCCTTTTTGAGGACCTGATCAGGGAAAACCCGGAAAGCGAAGACCTCAAGACTCTCGCCCTCAGCATGTACGAGAAGACACGGGGTAAGAGGTATCTGGAGATAGCTGCGGGGAGTCAGGACCCGAAGGTCAGAGCTGAGGCCCTTTACAGGCTGGGTCTTGTTGAGAAGAAAAAGGACAAGCGGAAGGCCCTCGAACGCTTCGTGGAGGTCGTTCTCATGGAGGAGAAGGTACACCCCTACTACAACAGGAGCATACTGGAGGCTGTTGATATACTTGTAAAGATGAAGGCGAAGAGGGACGCCTCCTGTCTCCTTGAGAGGATAGACACGAATCACCTTTCGGGGGATGAGGCGAAAAGGGTTAAGATCCTAAGAAGCAGGCTACCGAACTGCGAGGTGAAGAGGTGATGGAGGGAGTCCTGGGACAGATCGCGGACCTGATCAGGAAGGGCGGAGTAGTTATGTACCCCCTCATAATCCTCTCCCTTATATCCTGGGTCCTTATAGTCGAGAGGCTGGTGAACCTGAGGGCGTCCAGGTTCCTGCCCCCCAACCTGAACGAGGTGAAGCTCCTCCTTCAGAAGCTTGACGTGGACGGGGCTTACAAGGTCATATCTCTGAACAGGGATGTGTTCTCGCGGGCGCTTTCTCTTGTCTTCGAGGAGTACCTGAAGGGGAACAGGAGCAGGGCGGACCTTAACGCCATACTGGAGAGAGAGCTCTCGGGCATAGTCCCCGCTGTGGAGAAGAACCTGATGCTCCTTTCCGCTATAGCTTCCATATCACCGCTCCTCGGCCTCTTCGGAACCATCACTGGCCTTATCAAGGTGTTCACCGCATACGCCACCGTCCAGATGGAAGAAGCCACCAGACTCCTGTCCGCCGGGATCGGTGAGGCGCTTACCGCAGCTGCAACGGGGCTTGTGGTTGCGATACCCGCCCTTTTCGCCTACTGGGTCTTCAGGGGCCTCGGGAACGACGTCATAGAGAAGGTGGAAAGGGAGGCCAAGGAGATCATGTCCCTTCTGGAGCACTGAGATGAACCTGAGGAGGAGGTTCAGGTTCAGGGCGGATGAGAGGGCTTACATAGACGTTGTGCCCCTTGTGGACACACTTCTCGCGGTCTTCCTGTTCCTTGCTGTGCTCGCCTTCCAGTCGCCCATAACCTTTCTTGCGGTGAGACTGCCTGAGGCGGAAAAGGGTGAGACCAAAAGGGTGAAGGCGGTCAAGGTGCAGATAACGAAGAACGGCTCAATGCTGATGGAGGGAAAGCCTGCGGACCTCGGCAGTATAGAGAGGTTCTTGAGGGCGAGAAAGCCGAAGTATCTGATAATAGAGGCGGACGAGGACACAAGGCACAAGTTCGTCGTCTACGTTATGGACAGGGCCAAGAAGGCGGGTGTTGAGAACGTGATAATAGCGGTGAGAAAGAAGAGCTGATGTTCCTCCTGAAGAAGGTCGTAAGCTACTTTATCCTGCCCCCGGGTCTGTACGTACTTATCCTTCTCTTCATCGGTCTCCTCAGCAGGAGGAGGAGCTTCGTCAGGTTTCTGTCCCTCAGCTCCGCCCTGTTCCTGTACCTCATATCCGTTGAGCCCTTCAAGGACCTGCTCTATTACCCGCTCGAAAGGGGTCTGGAGGTTCCCAGGAGGCTGAGGGGTGACGCCATAGTGGTTCTTGGGGGTGGTGTCTACAACTCGGGTGAGCTAAAAGCTACATCCTACAAAAGACTCATGGCTGGATACAGGGCCCACCTGCTCACGGGACTGCCTCTCATTCTCTCGGGTGGAACCGCCACGGGTCTGGTCCCTGAGTCGGAGGTGATGAAGGGGATACTGGAGGACCTGGGCGTGGAGGAGAGCTACATACTTACCGACAGCAGGAGCAGGGACACCAGGGAAAACGCCCTCCAGGTCAAGCGGATATGCAAGACCTTAGGATGCAGGCGTGTTATCCTGGTCACCTCCGCCTTCCACATGAGGAGGGCGGTTAGGGTTTTTGAGAAAGCGGGCCTTGAGGTCACACCCTATCCCACGGACTTCAGGTTTGAAGGCAGGTACAATCTCTACAGCCTCTTCCCTAAGCACAGCGTCTTTTACGACTCGGTTATAGCCCTGAGGGAGTACCTGGGACTCGCCTTTTACAGGCTGTTTTACTGAAACACGATCAGGTTATCCCTGTGGATAACCTCCTCTTTGGTAGTCCTCAGGATCTCCTTCACTTGGTAGCCTTTGAGACCCTTTATCCTGTCTATCTCGTCCCTGGAGAAGTTCACCTTTCCCTTAGCCACCACTATGCCCCCGGGATCCATAACGCTGACGACATCCCCCGCGGAGAAGTTCCCCTCTACCTTTATAACACCCGCGGGGAGCAGGCTCTTCCCGCTTCTGAGGGCCTTTACCGCACCTTCGTCCACGTACACAGCCCCTTTGGGTTCCTCTATCATGGCTATGGTCTTCAGCTTTGGTCTTACCCTCCTCGAGGGTTTGAACAGGGTCCCCTTAGTTTCAAGGTTCCTGACTTTCAGCAGGTCGTCCTCTTTTCCCGTTATAACTACAGGTATGCCTATGGAAAGGGCGAGCCTCGTTGCCTCCAGCTTGCTCCTCATACCTCCAGTCCCGAAGTCGCTCCCTGTTCCCTTCACGTAAGAGAAGGCTTCTTCCAGGTTCCTGACCTCAGGTATCACCTTGCCCCTGTCGTCGAGAAGACCGCCCGCGCTTGAGAGTATCACGAGCAGGTCCACCTCCATCATGTAGCTGACGTAAACGGAGAGGAAGTCGTTGTCGCCGAATATAAGCTCCCCGACAGCCACGGTGTCGTTCTCGTTTATCACAGGAACTACGTCCATCTCCAACATCCTCTCTATGGTGTTCTTGGCGTTCAGGAACCTGTTTCTGTTTTCTTTCAGGAACACGTCGTTCGTCAGGAGGACCTGTCCTACGGTCAGACCGTAGTTGGAAAACACCGTGTCGTACAGGTGCATGAGATAGGCCTGGCCTATTCCGGAGAGGGCCTGCCTCGTTATGAGGTCACGGGGTTTCTCCTTAAGACCCATCTTCTTTATACCGCAGAGCACCGCCCCGGAGGAGACCAGGAGAACCTGGTCCCCGAGGTCCTTGAGGTCCTTTATAGACTGGGCGAGCTTGGATACGAAGTTAAGGTCGAGGTCTCCCTTCCCTGTCCTCAGGAGGTTAGAACCGACCTTTATCAGTATCCTCATCCCAGATCCCTGAAAAGCTGGAGAAAGAAGAGGGTCATCCTCTCGAGCTCCTCTTCCCGTATGCTCTCTCTCTCCGTGTGGCTGTCAATAAGACTCCCTTCTCCGAACACCACACACCTTATACCCGCCCTGTGGTAGTTTGCCGCATCTGTCCAGGAGGGCATAACCCCCGTGGAGGTCTCCTTACCGGTCGCCCTTCTGTAGGACTCCATCAGCTTGCGGGCAAAACCATCAGACCCGAAGTCCAGGAAGTTCTCCGCATCCTCGAGCCTGTACTCAACAGTACAGGAGGTCCCGACCGCTCCCAGAGCTTCCCTCACACCCCTTTCCACCTCCTCCCAGGCCTCACCCTCAAACACCTTGACCTCCGCCAAGGCTTCGCACTCTCCAGGAACCAGATAATGTCTTGATCCGCCCCTCACCATGAGGAGGTTTACGGGTCTCGAGGTCCTCTCCTCCACCTTAGAGACGATCTTGAAGAGAACCTTGACAGGATTCTCCACCTTCTCGAACTCCGCACCGTGGGCGGTTCTTCCCTTAACCTTGAGCGTGAACTCGAGGGAACCCATCTGCTTTGTACAGAACTTACCGTAAGTCGGCTCGAGTACCAAGGCGTAACGTATGCCCTTCAGGAGTTCCAGGATCCTCTCCGACCCGAGGGCGGTGTTGTTCTCTTCATCTACAACGAAGGCGAGGGAAAAGGGAGGCTCGTCTCCAGCAAGTTCAACTGCTGTGAGTAGAGAGGCGAGGGCACCCTTCACGTCCGAAGCTCCCCTTCCCCGTATGGTCCCGTTTTTCTCCACGGGTATGTAGGCCCTCTTCATGTTTATGGGAGGGACCGTGTCCACGTGGCAGGATATCAGGTACTCGGACCCGCTCCTCCAGATCAGGTTGAACCTGCCTCCCTCCACCTGTTGCCTCACCGGTTCGATACCGACAGACCTCAACCTCTCCTCTATGTACCTCTGGATCGCATCCTCCTTTCCCGAAGGGCTCGGTATGGATATGAGGTCCTTGAGGGTCCTCTTTACCCTCTCTCTGATGCCCATGACAGATATAATAGGATAGCACCCACAGCCACGGATATGAGGTTGAGGGCTATGGAAAAGAGGATCACGAAAATGGTGGCGTCATACCAGAACTTCATCGGGTATATCCTGAGCAGGGTGTCCGACGCGTGAAAACGCCAGGAGTATGGGTCAAAGAGGTAGTTGTGGAAGACCTCAAAGGCAAGGTCGTAGTTCACAAGGGATACGAGAAGGGCTGAGAGGAGGATTGTGAGTGTGATCACGGAGACGGTTATCAGGGCCTTCCCCATCAGGCTGAGGTCCCTCAGGAGGAGGAGTGCGGTCGGGAAGAGGATCAGAGATGCATACAGTAAGGGAAAGAAGAAGTCAAGTATCCTCTTGACGTCCTCCATGTGTCTTATCTCCCTCTCGTTGAAGGCGGGCCTCCCGTCCGGCAGTTCTGCCCTCCTGAACCTTTCCATGCCTTCATCCGACAGAACAGCCTCAAGCCCGAGCTTCGCAAGTCGGAGCCTTTCCTCCATGCTCATACCGTAAGGGTCCTCCGGAAAGTCCTCCCTTGAGTACTCCCACTCCACGAACCACTCGGTAAAGGCGACCCTCACAGGTACACCTATAAGGACGACAGGACCCAGGATCAGGAGGAGAAGGAAGGCGATCCCCTTACTATAAAGGCGCGTCTTTCCACGCATTCCAGAAACCTCTCAAGATCTCCCCCCTTAATGAAATACACCCTACCGCCCAGGGGGTCACCTCTCTCCTTTAGGGGTGATATCCTCACATAGCCGAGCTTCGGAGAGGCGACGTAGCCCGTTGTGTAATCCGGGTCGTCGCTCCAGCAGATCTCCGCCACCGCCCCGCAGATCACGTTCTTCGTCGCTATGAGGAGTGCGTCCACGGTCCTGTCTGTAAACCCCCTTTTCACCATCTCCTCCCTGATCTTTTCCCTGTCCTCCCAGTCTATCCTGACGGTCCTTACGCCTCTCTCCCTGTCCGGTTCAAGTCTCCTCCCTGTCTCCACGTCCATGACAACAGCTCCTCTCATGACACCTCCCGAAGGGGAGGGTCCCTTCTCAAGTAGCCTTATGGCCTCTCTCGCTAACCTCTCCGGGACCCCCGACTCTACGAGGGTCCCGAGGGCAAACTCCCTCGCCTCTGCCACGGTGGTGAAGGTGTGGGACCTGACCGGGAGGGGTCTGTCCAGAGTCTCCACCTCCATCAGGGTCTCGACGGTTATAACCATCTCGTCAAACTCCCTCGGTCTTCTGATGAGTTCGGAGACCGTTTCTTCCAGTCTGTCTCGGGACACTATCCTCTCCGCACCCGAAACGTGTTTCCCGCCCAGGGAAGCCCTCATCCTGACGCTCAGGAGAGGCATCTCCTTATGTTATCTTCAGTGACAGGGCTTATTATGCCCTTTTCGGTTATTATAGCGGTCACGTTCTCCGCAGGGGTCACGTCAAAGGCAGGGTGGTAGGCAGGTGTCCCTTCGGGAGCCACCGGATTTCCTGAGCAGGTTTTCACTTCCTCCCCGGACCTCTCCTCTATAGGTATATCCTTTCCGGACTCTATGCTCAGGTCAAAGGTTGAGGATGGGGCTACGACGTAAAAGGGCACACCGTGGGTCTTTGCCAGGACGGAGAGGGTGTAGGTGCCTATCTTGTTGGCGACGTCTCCCTTAGCGGTGATCCTGTCCGCGCCCACGATAACCAGGTCTACCCTTCCGGATTTCATCAGGAAACCCGCAGTGGAGTCTGTTATGAGTGTGTGGGGTATACCCTCCTTGAGAAGCTCCCAGCAGGTTAACCTCGCTCCCTGCAGGTAAGGTCTGGTCTCGTCCACCCAGACGTGGACCTTCTTACCCGACCTGTGGGCGCTTCTGATCACACCGAGGGCAGTTCCCCAGCCAGCGGTGGCCAGAGCTCCTGTGTTGCAGTGGGTGAGCACGCTGGCCTCTTCCGGAACGAGAGTGTTGCCGAGCTCTCCCATTTTAAGGTTAGCCTCGTAGTCCTCCCTCTCTATGGCTTCCGCCTCCTCCTCCAGGTCCTTCCCTTCCCTCAGGGCCTTTTCCATCCGGTCAAGGGCGTAAAAGAGGTTGTATGCGGTTGGTCTCGTCCTCTCAAGGGTTTTCCTGACCTCTCCGGGATCATGTCCCCTGCGGATCCCGAGCAGGTATCCGTAGGCTGCGACGCATCCTATGGCGGGAGCTCCCCTAACCGCCATGGTCCTTATCGCTTCCGCGGCATCCATGTGGTCCCTGATCTCCAACCACACCTCCTCTTCCGGCAGTCTCCTCTGGTCGAGCAGAAGAAGAAGGTCACCCTTCCAGAGAAAAGCCTTAACCTCCATTTCAGGCTCCGAACTTCTTCAGCCTCAAGGCGTTGGCCAGAAGGAGGTTCATTATCTTCTTCGCGGGTATTATACCCAGCTCACCCTTCAGGCACTCCCTCTCGGTGAACCTTGAGGAGGTGCCCCCGAGTACGTAGGGGGAGTAGATCAGCAGTGGAACAGGATGCCAGGAGTGGCCCTTCAGCTTTGAGGGGGTTGAGTGGTCTCCTGTTATGGCGAGGACGTCGGGTCCGAGTTCGAGTATCTGTGGGAGGACCCTGTCAAACTCCTCTATAACCTCTACCTTGCCCCTCCAGTTTCCGTCTTCACCGAAGGAGTCAGTTTTCTTTATGTGAAGGAAGAAAAAGTCGTAGTCGTTCCAGACTTTCCTCAGGATCCTCACCTGGTCCTCCGGGGTGTTCCCCTCGAAACTCACAACCTCCATACCCACCAGGCTGGCAAGCCCTTTATACATGGGGTACACAGCAACACAGCAGGCCCTGAGGCCGAACCTATCCTTGAAGGACCTCATCTTGGGCTTCTGGGAAAAGCCCCTCAGAAGGAGAAAGTTAGCCCTCTTTTCCGACCTCAATATCTCCGAGACCTTGCGGAGGAACTCACCAGCCACCCTTGCCACCCTTTCCGCCTGAGGTGTTTCGGGAACCGGGTCCAGGGGTTCCTTTCCTACACTCTGGGGGTCGGTGTCCCTCAATCTGTCGCTACCTTCAGGAAGGGGCTCGGGAAATCTGAAGAGAACCGCAACCCTGTGTTCCGCACCCGGGGCAACCTTAACCTCCACACCATCCAGATCACCTATCTCCCTGTTGATCCTCTCGGTTATACGTCTGTTCTCCTCTGTGGGTATTCTTCCCGCCCGCCTGTCCACCACAACAGGTTTCCCGTTCCTGTACTCAACTGTAGCGTAGTTACCCCTGACCGCAACGTCCGTCTCCCTGACCTCGAGGCCAAGACCGAGGGCTTCAAGGACACCTCTTCCTATCTGGTGTTCGATCGGGTCGTAGCCGAAGAGAGCGAGATGACCGGGACCGCTACCGGGTGTCACACCGTAGTCCACAGGTATGTGGAGTCCCGTTGCGGAAACCCTGGCGAGCCTGTCCAGGTTCGGGGTCTCAGCTATCTCAAGCTCCGTTCTCTCGCGGTCAACCGGAAGTCCCCCTATGCCGTCCAGAACTACCAGCACTATCTTGGTGTCGGAAGGCTGGACGAGGTCCTCCACAACTCCCATAAGTTTAAAGTATACGCCATTACCTACCTCCACGCTCCGGTCACCTCCTTTCTCGTTCCCTCCTCCGGGAACTCTATGAATATCTGGACATCCGTTTTCCTTCTGAAGGCGTCCGCCTGACTCAGGAACTCCCTTCCTTGGTCTTCCTGTCCGAGGGCTGTGTTCGCGAGTCCGAGGAGCACAAACTTCTCCCAGCAGTCCTCCGCTATAAGTAGCCACTTTGTAGCCTCAAGGTATTTGAACTCGAGGATGTACCTCATACCCACCAGCAGGGGATCCTTCTCGGACAGCAGGTCCTTCTTAGACAGCCTTCTGCCGTTCCTGAACAGGGCTATCCTGAACCTCACCCTCATGGAAGGTCTCTTTCAGAAACTCCTCAAGGTTCCTGACACACACCTCCAGATCGTCCGCCCAGAACTCCGCAACAGGAACTCCGAACTGTTTATACTTCCTGTCGTAGTACTCCTCTATGAGGAACCTCACCACCTCTTCGTAGTCTCCCTGGTCAAACCTTTCCACGAGGTAACCGAACTTCTGGGGTCCGAGGTACTTTTTTATCCTGTAAAGGGCCTGCCTAGCTTCCTCCTCCCACCCCTCCGCGGAGGTGTAGTCCTCGAGAATGTTCCTGATCCTGGTCTCAAGGGATGCCTTTATCTCCACATAGACACCCTTTTCCTTCTTCCGCCACAGGGCTTCCGGTATGTGGACGTTCCCTATCCACCTGCTCTCGTCCTCGATAAAGACGGGACCCCCCCCGATCCTTCTCAGGTCTTCGTAGATAAGGGAGTCGAACATCTTCTGCGAGACCTTCCTCTTTATACCCACACCGCCGAAGACCGAACCCCTGTCCATGGCGATCCCCTCGAGGTCTATAACGGGAAGGCCTCTCTCCTTGAGCGCCCTGAGGATACGGGTCTTGCCCACACCCGTTCTTCCCGTAAGGACTATAAAGCTCACACCCTCCAGTATCCTCTCCATATCCCTCAGGATAAACCTCCTGTAAGCCCTGTAGCCTCCCCTGAGCCTGTAGGTCCGTATTCCGAGCTTTGCCAGGGCCTCGCAGAAACCTCTGCTCCTCATACCGCCACGCCAGCAGTAGACTATAACGTTCTCGTGCTTTCCTTTGAGCTCCTTTATCTCCTCCACCAGCTTACCTATCCTCGAAAAGGCTATCTTCTCCCCTATCTTCCTCGCTTCTTCCTCCCCCTTTGTCCTGTAGATTTCACCGATCAGCCTCTTCTCTTCGTTCTCAAACAGGGGAACGTTGACCGCTCCGGGTATGTGGAACTCTTCAAACTCCTGGGGGCTCCTTATGTCAACAAGAACCTTTTTTTCAAATTCGTAGATCTGCTCCGGGTCTATATCCACATAGCTCATAGGAGCGAACCTCTCCGCCCTATGCGAAGGAGCTTCCGGTGGGGAATATAATCTCACCCGGAAGACCCGCAAGGGGATTCCTGCATGGGCGGGGGCTTTCCACCCTCTCCACAGGCGTAAGCTCGGGTCGCTCCGATCTTAGCACCCTTAAGGCGGGCGAGACCTAAATCCTTCCCGCTTCTAACCACTACCTTACTTTTTATCATCAAGGCGGAGACTGGCATCACACCCTTGTAGCTCTCCACCTGCGTGTATTATTTTAGCCCTTTGCTCTGCTACATGCAATTACAAAACGCCCTCACGAGCAAAGCCCTGTATCCCCTCCCTTACGGAAGGGGACTTAGGGCGTGAATTTAGTTAAAATATGAACCTCCGATGGAGAAGCTAACACTCCTTGTGCCGGTCTTTCCCCTGATTTCGGTTCTGGTCACGCTGTTTATAAAACAGGACAAGGTAATCGGGAGAGTGAGCACTTATCTGACCGCGGTCTCCTTCTTCCTGAGTCTTGGACTTCTTCTTACGGGTTCCTTCGGAGAGGTCAAGTGGTACGGGTTCGTGGATATCCTGGGTGACAGGCTGGGGCTTCTGCTCTCCACCTATGTCCTTCTCGTAAGTCTCGTGGTTCACAGGTTCTCCGTGAACTACATGAACGACGACCCCGGATACAGACGGTTCTTTCTCCTCCTTGACCTCATGACCGCGAATCTAGTTGTACTCGTGCTTTCAGGGAATCTGATCCTGCTCGCGGTTTCCTGG
>JAUZRJ010000028.1 GCA_030950545.1 Aquificota bacterium
CTCAAGGGCAGTAAGTGAGAAGGACCCCCGTGCCCCCCGCACAGCTTCCGAGGTGCTCAGTGCGGGAGAGTTCGTCGTCGCACCCACGGACACCATATACTGGATACTTGCGGACGCGACGAACTTCACAGCGGTGAGGAGGCTGTACGAGCTGAGAAGACCCTCCAGGAGACCCTTCATAGTCCTCCTTCCCGACCTCTCCTGGACGGGAAAGATGGGGCTTGAGGTGGACCCGCTCTCAGGAAGACTCCTCCTGAAACCCTTCATCACAGTCGTCCTCAGGAAGAGGGGAGGGCTGTTTCACTGGCTCGGGAGGGAAAGCCTGGCGGTCAGGATACCCCGCAGGGGTTTTGTCAGGAGGGTTCTGGAGCTTCTGGGAAGGCCGGTCGTTGCCCCGAGCGCCAACAGGGAGGGGAAACCGCCCGCAAGGAGTGTGGAGGAGGCGGTCCGCTACTTCGGTGATGAGGTCTCCCTGTACGTGGACGGGGGCGTGATCTCGGGAAGGCCTTCCGCCCTGATCGGGATGGAGGACAGCCCGAAGGTGCTGAGACGAGGACCGTACACAGAGGAGAGCCTGAAAGGTCTTCTCAGACCTCCACCACCTTGCCAGGGTTAAACAGGTTCTTGGGGTCAAAGAGGAGCTTTATACCCTTCAGTATCTCGTAGCCCGTCTCCCCGAACTGCCACTTTAAGAACTTCCTCTTCGTGAGGCCGACGCCGTGCTCACCCGTTATGGACCCGTGGTAAGAGAGGGCAAGCTCAAAGACCTCATCAACCGCCCTCTCAGCCCTCTCCTCCTCCTCCCTGTTCTTCTTGTCGTAGAGGAGGTTAACGTGGAGGTTCCCGTCCCCTATGTGGCCGAAGACCACCATGAGAAGGTCGTACTTTCTGGCTATCTCCCTGAGCTTCGGAAGGGCCTCCGCCAGGTATATCCTGGGAAAGACTATGTCCTCGTTTATCTTGCCCGACCTGAGGTTCCCGAGGGCGGGACCGAGGTTCTTCCTGGCGGTCCAGAGCCTTTCCGCCTCCCTTTCGTCCTCCGCTACCCTTACCTTCACACCCATACCCTCAAGTATGGACCCCACCTGGTCTATCTGCTCCCTCACTGAGGTTTCCGTCCCGTCGACCTCTATAAGGAGCAGGGCCTCCGCATCTTTCGGCAGGCCCACGGGTTTGAACTCCTCAACCGCCCTTATAGCCTCCCTGTCCACGAACTCAAGGGCGGACGGGAATATACCCGAGGTCATTATCCTCGTCACAGCCCTCCCTACGGTCTCGAGGTCATCGAAAACCGCGAGGGCGGTCATTCTGGCGGGAGGCTTGGGTATGAGCTTCAGGACCGCCTCGGTAATGAGCCCCAGTGTCCCCTCCGAGCCCACGAAGAACTTGGTTATGTCGTAACCCGCAACGTCCTTAAGGACGGGGTTTCCCGTTTTTATAACCTTTCCCTCCTTTATAACCGCGGTTATGCCGAGTACGTACTCCCTGGTCACGCCGTACTTCAGACACCTCGGACCACCCGCGTTCTCCGCTATGTTTCCCCCTATGGTCGAGTACTTGAAGGAAGAAGGGTCCGGAGGATAAAAAAGCCCCATCTTCTCAACGTAGCTCTGGAACTCGGAGGTGATGACACCGGGTTCAACGACCGCGGTGGCGTTGTCCGGATTAACCTCAAAACGGGTCATCCTCTCAAAGGAAACCACGACCCCGCTCTCTTCCGTGGGCACAGCGCCTCCGGTGAGACCAGAACCCGCACCCCTCGGGAATACGGGTATGTTCTCCTCGTAGCAGACCTCCACTATCTTCACGACGTCCTCCCCGCTTTCGGGGAAGAGGACCGCTCTGGGGACCTTCCTCTCCACGGGTATAGGCGTGGCGTCGTAGGAGTAAAGCTTCCTCTGGATCAGTGATGTGTCAACCTTATCCTTGCCCACAGCCTTTTTGAGCCTCTCGACAGGGTCCCTCTTCAGAACGCTGAACATATGATAAATATATACCTATGAAAAAATGGATTTTTCTGATCCTCCTTCTGTTTATAATTGCTTCTGTCATGATATCCAGCATAGTAGCGAGGGTCCCTGTAGGAGACAGGGTGGCGGTTCTGAAGGTCTCGGGCGTCATAGTCAACCCCCTGCCCGTTGTGAGGAAGATAGAGAGGTTGAGGAAGGACAGAAGCGTAAAGGCGCTTGTCCTCAGGGTGGACAGTCCGGGCGGTTCTGTGGGAGCCTCTCAGGAGATATACAGGGCCCTCGAGAGGTTCAGGGAGTCCGGAAAGCCCGTGGTGGTCTCCATGGGGAACGTGGCAGCGTCGGGAGGCTATTACATATCCGTACCCGCGGATTACATATTCGCCAACCCCGGAACTGTAACGGGTAGCATAGGTGTCGTGATCCAGCACGTTGCGTACAGGGAGCTCCTTGAGAAGATAGGGATAAAGGCTACAGTCATAAAGACGGGAAAGTTCAAGGACACCCTTAACCCGTTCAGGGACCTTACACCTGAGGAGAAGAAGTACCTGAAGGAGACCATAGAGGACGCCTACAACCAGTTCATAGAGGCCATACTCAAATACAGGAAGATAGACAGAGAAAAGCTCAAGGAGATAGCGGACGGGAGGGTGTTAACGGGTGAAAGGGCAAGGGAGATAGGTCTTGTGGACGAGATAGGCGGGCTCGAGGACGCCATAGAGAAGGCCAAGGAGCTGGCGGGTGTCCCGAAGGCGAGGGAGTTCTTCGTACCCGAGGAGAAGACCCTCATACAGAGGGTCTTCGGAACCACCCTCGAAGAGGTGAAGGTGATAAACTCCTACAGCCCCCTGTTTTACCTGATGAGGTTCTGATGGAGTTCCTTGTGAAGGAAACGGACGGGGATACCCTGTTCAGGCTTATCACGGGTATAGTGGTCCCGAGACCCATAGGCTGGATATCGACCGTGAGCAGGGAGGGGGTTTACAACCTCGCACCCTTCAGCTTCTTCAACGCGGTGAACGACTGCCCGCCCGTTGTGATGGTCTCGGTGAGCGACAGGGATGACGGAAGCCCCAAAGACACCGCCAGGAACATTCTTGACACAGGAGAGTTCGTCGTGAACATAGTGAGTGAGGACCTGCTTGAGAAGATGGTAATTACTTCGGAGGAGTTCCCCCCTGAGGTCGACGAGTTCAAAAAGGCGGGACTTACACCCGAAAGTTCAAAGACAGTAAAGGCTCCCAGGGTAAAGGAGGCAAGAGCGAAGATCGAGTGCAGACTCCTCAAACACATCAGGGTTTACGACACAAACCTCTTCTTAGGAGAGGCCCAGCTCATATACGTGGCGGACCATGTCGCGGACGGGGAGGGGAGGGTTGACCCTGAGAAGCTCAGGGCGGTGGGCAGGATCGGCGGGGGCATGTACGTTAAGGCCTTCGGAGATAGCATCCTGAGAGCTTAAAATATTTACATGATCCTCAAACGCTTCACAGACAAGGATCTCTTTTACAAATTCCTGAAAGAGAGGGTGGGCGTATTCTTCAGGGAAGCGGAGGAGAGGTCCTTTGAGGGTATCTTCTACTGCATCTACCTCACCTTCAGGGGAGACCCGGAACCTGTATTACTCTCCGCGAGGAGGTCCTGCGTTTCCGTATTCAGGAACGGGGAGAGGTTCGCCCTCTGCGGTAGCGAGAAGAACCTGAAGGACATGTGCTCGGAGCTGGTTAAGTTCCCAGAAACCAGGGATCTGGCAAGGGAGATCCTCGAGGCGTTCATAAGGTTCAGGAGGAAGAGCTTCAGGATAGAGTACAACAGAAAGATACTTCCCCTGGGACTGAAGACCGCGGTGATGGGTGTGCTCAACGTCACACCAGACTCTTTTTCGGACGGCGGTCTTTACATGAAGCCCGAGGACGCCCTGAGACGTGCGGTCCAGATGGCGGAAGAGGGTGCGGAGATAATAGACATAGGTGGTGAGTCCACAAGACCGGGTTCAAGGAGGATAAGCGCGGAGGAGGAACTGGAGAGGGTCCTTCCTGTCCTGAAACTTGTAAGGAAAGAGCTTCCCCAGATCTGGATATCGGTGGACACCTACAAGTCCGAGGTGGCGAGGGTGTGTCTTGAGGAGGGAGCGGACATCATAAACGACATAAGCGGTGGGACCTTCGACCCCGATATCCTGAAGGTTGTATCCAGGTACAGCTGTCCCTACGTGATAAACCACATAAAGGGAAGGCCCGAGACCTGGAGGGAGGAGCCCATTATCTACGGTGACGTTGTTCAGGAGATAACCGACTGGTTCAGGGAGAGGATAAGGAGGCTAAAAGAGGCGGGCTACAGGAGGGAGGATAACCTGATCCTCGATCCCGGTATAGGTTTCGGGAAACTGCCTGAGCACAACGTCGAGATCCTGAGCAGGTTTGAGGAGTTCAGGATCCTCGGGAAACCTCTGATGGTGGGAGTCTCAAGAAAGTCCTTCATAGGTATAATACTTGAGGGCTTCCTGAACAGAAAGACCGAACCGAAGGAGAGGCTCTTCGGAAGCCTCGGGGCCACCGCTCCCGCTGTACTCCGGGGAGCGCAGATAGTCAGGACCCATGACGTTAAGGAAACGAGGGAGTTTCTGGCGGTCCTTGATGCGGTGAGGACGTACGATGGTGTTTGAGGTCATAGGTGAGCTGTTCAGCTTCAGGGACCTGATCGACATACTGACCGTGGCGGTCTTCATATACGGGATAATCTACTTTCTCGTTGTGAGCAAGGGCTTCCAGCTACTCAAGGGTATCGTCTTCGTGGGTGTAGCCTGGCTGACCGCGGAGATAATACAGCTCAGGACGCTTTCCTGGATCTTCGAGAAGTTCTGGACAGTCGGGCTTTTTTCCATCGTGGTGATATTCCAGCCTGAGATAAGGAGGGCGATAGCGAGGATAGGGGAGAGGACCAGGGTCATAAAGTTCTCCTCCGTCGAGGAGAGGACCGTGGAGAGGGTGGTGAGGGCGTGCAGGTTCATGTCGGACAGGCAGATAGGCGCTTTAATAGTCATAGAGAGGAACCAGAACGTGGAGGACGTGGTGGAAGGTTGCGTTTACCTGGACGCTGCGGTGAGTGCTGAGCTTCTCATAACCCTCTTCTACCCGATGACCCCACTTCACGACGGCGCGGTTGTCATAAGGGGTGAGAGGATAGCCTTCGCCTCCTGCGTGCTTCCCCTGTCGAGGTCCGCGGACCTGCCGAAAAAATACGGGACCAGGCACAGGGCCGCCCTCGGCATAAGTGAGGAGACGGATGCGGTAGCGGTCGTGGTCTCAGAGGAGACGGGCGAGATCTCGCTGGCGGTCGGGGGCAGGCTCGAGAGGAACCTGGACCCCGAGATCCTGAAGGACAGACTCATAGACCTCCTGGGGCTCAGGGATGAGGGTTCTTAAGCTTATATTCGTCAAGGACTGGAAGTACAAGCTGATAGCCCTTACCGTGTCGATCGCCCTCTGGGGTGTGGTTAACTTCGGGACCAGGACAACGATAACGGTTTCCAGGTACGTGGAGGTGAGGAACGGCTCCCACGGACTCCAGTACTCGGTCAGACCCGACAGGGTGGAGATAACGGTCTATGTCGTCGAGAGGCTGATACTTTCAAGGTTTATAGCTGAGGTGAAGGCTTACGTTGACGTGTCCAAACTGAAAGGTCCGGGAAGTTACAGGGTAAAGGTCAGAACGGAAACCCTGCTACCCTGGTTTATACACCCGGCGAGCGTGGAACCGCCCGCCGTTCTGGTGGAGGTTAACCGCAGGTGAAGGAGCTTCCGCAACCGCAGGTTCCGGTGGCGTTCGGGTTCCTTATGGTGAAACCTCCGCCCATGAAGTCAACGACGTAGTCCAGCTCCGCACCGTTCACGTAGGGCATGGAGAAGGGGTCTATGACAACCTTCACGCCGTTGTACTCGAACACGTGATCCCCTTCCTCTATCTTGTCGTCAAAGCCCATAGCGTACTGGAACCCGGAACACCCGCCCGGAACCACCCTTACCCTGAGGATCGGGTTCTCTATGTTGTTCTCCTTGGCGACCTTGAGTATCTCCTCCGCAGCCTTTTCGGTTACCTTAAAGACCATCGTCTGCTGCTTCTGTTCCTGCATATCCTTACCTCCTTAAGGTTTTGGTATAAAGATAGACCTTCAGGATAGCCTCTTTATGACGTAAGTCAAGGGGTAGAAGAGAAAGCCCGCTATAAAACCGAGGTAGAAGGCTATCAGCACCGCGAGACCTACAGGTATACCCGGTGTGGAGACCTCGCCGAAGAGCCTTATCTGAACGAGCGGTGACGAGTTCATAACGAAGAAGTAAAAGGACAGGCTGAACACCAGCAGGAAGAGCGTCAGGTAGACCACACCCCTCATCCGCCCTTAAGATTTTCTATCAAAGACTCGAGGAGTTCAAGGGCCTTAAGGGAAGGTCCCGGATCCGCCACTCCCTTCCAGGCTATGTCGTAGGCGGTTCCGTGGTCGGGGGACGTCCTCGGGAAGGGTATACCGAGGGTCAGATTCACACCCTCTTTGAAGGCGAGGAGCTTGAAGGGAATGAGCCCCTGGTCGTGGTACATAGAGAGGAAGACGTCAAACTCCTCCGGTTTCAAAAAGGCGGAGTCAGGCGGGAGGGGTCCCTCCACCCTGTAGCCTCTTTTCCTGAACTCCTCAACAACGGGCAGTATCTCCTCCATGTCTTCCCTTCCTATGTCCCCGAACTCTCCTGCGTGGGGGTTAAGCCCGAGAACTCCGACGGAAGGCTCCTTCCCGAAAAGCCTGGGATACTCCCTCAGGATGAGATCTATCTTAGCCCTCACCTCCTCCTTCCTGACCTTCTCCACCGCGTCCCTGAGGGGGATGTGGGTTGACAGGAGCACAACCCTGACCCTCTCGGACCACATCATCATGGCGTAGTCCCTTGTTGAGGTCGCCTGTGCCAGGTATTCGGTCTGACCCTCAAAGGAGAACCCCGCCCTCCTCGCCCAGAACTTGCTTATGGGCATCGTCAGGAGGCCGTCTATACCACCCCGCACCGCGTCCACGGTTGCCCTTGCGAGGTAGGCGACCGCCACCTTCCCCGATGTGAGTGATGGCTGGGGGACGGGTCTCTCGGAGATGTTCAGGTCCGCCACGTAAACACCCGGACCTTTCACCTCGTCGGGTGTGCTTACAGGTTCAAGGGGAAGGCTGACTCCCAGAACTCTCTGAGCCTCTTTGAGGGTCTTTTCTTCGCCGTATATGATGTAAGCGTTGTCGTCCTTGAACGCCTCCGATATCCTTACCACGAGCTCGGGACCAACGCCCGCGGGGTCACCTATGGTTATCCCTATCCTCTTCATAGTATTCCGCCCCGCAGTTCTCAGTCTCCCACACAACGACCTTCCTGACGGTGGGGAAGTTCTCCTTCACCCTTTCGTAGATCCACCTCGCCAGGTTCTCCGCGCTCGGAGAGAAGTCGAAGACCTCGTTGAGGAGTTTGTAGTCGGGCAGGATCTTTTCCAGGAACCTCTCGACCTCGACGAAGTCAACCCCCATGCCTCCCGGGTCTAATCTGTCCGCGTCTATGTAAACCTCCACCTCCCAAGTGTGGCCGTGAAGGGGTTCTGGACTCCCGTGGTAGTCGGTTATGTAGTGGGCTGCGTTAAACTTCTTCCTCACCCTTATCGTCCACGGCATACTTTTTCGCCTCCTTGAAGTACTTCTTTGATCTGTACATCCTGCTGTCCGCCATTTCTATGAGTTCATCCAGCGTGTTCCCGTCCTGGGGAAAGCACGCGTACCCGACGCCCAGGGTGACCACAACGTTCCCGTACTCGACCTTGATCTCCACGAGCCTTCCCACTATCTCCAGTATGTTGCACCCTTCCTCCGCGGGAAGGACCACCAGGAACTCGTCCCCTCCCCACCTTGCTATCATGTCGTACTCCCTGAGGTTTCTCCTCAGCTCCTCCACGATCCTCTTGAGGACCACGTCCCCCGCGTTGTGGCCGTATCTGTCGTTCACCTCCTTGAAGTCGTTGAGGTCTATGAGGAGGACGCAGAACTCCTGTTTCAGCCTTCTCGCCTTTTTCATCTCCTCCTTTATGTACTCCTCTATGAAGTTTCTGTTGTAGGCCTTGGTGAGAGGGTCGTAGAAGGCGGTGTGCTCCAGGACCTTCACGGACCTCAGGTAGTCAGCCAGCTTCACCACCGAGTAGGCTATCAGAAAGTAACCCACCGCGGTGGTGACGTAAAACACAGGCATCAGGGCTTCAGACTGGAAGAATATGTAGGCTCTCGATAGGGAGACCAGGAGGAGTCCGAGAAAGAAGATAAAGAGTTCGTGGACACCTTTGCTCTTGAAGATGACGGTGAGGAGTACCAGGGACACAGCTATGAGGAGAATAAGCTCGTAGGAGAGTATCTCAAAGATCATCTATGTCTTCTCCCCTAAGGAGTCGCTGTGCCAGATTCACACAGTGGAGGACCATGAACCAGAGGGCGTGTTTGTGGGTCTCCTCGAAGTTCTCCTTAACCCAGACGGTTCCGTTCTCTCTTTCCACAAGGGTTATGTACCTGAGGGCCTCCTCCGCGAGCCTTTTGTTCTGGACCTTCTGGAGGATCTTTTTCTTCATCCAGTCAGGAAGGGGTCTTTCCCTCATCTCTCTCCTCCGCGGGAAGGGCGAGGAACAGAGGTCTCAGACCGAAAAGGATATTCCATAGTTTTAATATATAAGTGTATCCCACCACCATATACCTCCCGCCTCTCGACTCCAAGACCGAGTTAGGGCCCAGGACCTCCGCCTCCACACCTCTCTCCGAGAGAAGGACGGTGAGCGTGTTAGCGTAGGGGGAGTACACCTTTATGTTCCTGCCCTCTCTCCAGACAAGGGGCGCCTTTTCGGAAAAGGACACCAGGATCCTGCCCTCCTTTATAGCCTTCGGCAGATCCCGTGCGGACTTCACCTCACACGGTGTCATGACGAGGTTCCGCATCAAGGAAAAGGAGTGGGTGTAGTCGGGTATCAGGATCCTTTTGCTCGCGTCCGTTATGTAGACCTTAACGTGGTGGTCAAGGCCCCCAACAACGGGACAGTTCCAGCCCTCCCTCAGATATCTGAGGGCGACCTTCTCGACTTCCAGAACTTTTACGAGGTGCTTCAGAACTCTTCTCCTCAAAAACGGGTAAAGGAGCAGTGCGGTCAGCAGGAACAGGAAGAGTTTCACTTTGTACCTCAGCACCTCGTCCTTGAGATCGACTATCTCGAGCAGGTATCCGGAGTCCTTTCTACCCTTCCAGGTGTATTTCTCCGAAAACGGGTGGGCTATTACCTTGAGATCCCCGAACTCAAGCAGGTCCCCCTCCCGGACCTTCACCTCCCTTCCCGCCAGGATCCTGTCCGAGGAGAACCGCCCTACGAGGTCGTTCTCGTGGTCCGTCACGATGGCAAAATTGATCCCGCACAGATCGAGGGCCCTCTCTATGTCCTCGGGTTTCCCGAGGGAGTCGTGGGAGAACTGGGTGTGTATGTGCAGGACGAAGGAGTAGACGTAAACATCGGGAGGCTCCAGGATCTCGAGGGACACGTTCGGGTTCCTCAGAAGCCTGACGGGGAATAGAAAGAACCAGATGAGGAGCGTAAAGACCAGGGTGATCACAAAAAGCAGGGCTGTGATCATCTCAGGTTCATAAGGTCCCTGACCTTCTCCATAGTACTCCGGGCCATCTCCCGTGCTCTCGCGGACCCCTCCTCAAATATCTCCTCCACATCCTCCACCCTTGCTTCCACCTCCTTTCTCTTCTCCCTGAACGGCTCGAGGAAGGCTTCCAGGTTCTCAAGGAGCATTTTTTTGCAGTCCACACACCCCAGCTTACCCGCCCTGCAGTCCCTGTCTATGGCGGAGACCGTGCCCTTTTCAGAGAATATCCTGTGGTAGGAGAAGACGGGGCATATGTCGGGGCGTCCGGGGTCGTTCTTTCTGAGCTTCTGGGGGTCTGTGAACATCTTCATGACCTTTGTGCTGACCTCCTCCCGCGTATCGGAGAAGAATATAGCGTTTCCGAAGGACTTGGACATCTTCCTCCCGTCCGTTCCCGGGAGTCTCGGGGTTTCGGTCAGGAGTGCCTGGGGTTCCGGGAAAAGCTCACCGTAAAGGGAGTTGAACCTCCTCGCTATCTCCCTCGTGAGCTCTATGTGAGGTAGCTGGTCCTCGCCCACGGGGACACCCTCGCCCTTGTATATGAGTATGTCCGCAGCTTGAAGGACAGGATACCCGAGGAAGCCGTAGGTGTCGGTGTCGTAGAACTCCTTCTTTGACACGTTGAGCCTCTTGAGGATGTCCCGCTCTATCTCTCCTTCAAAGAGTGCGGAGATGAAGGTCTCGGATAGGTCCTCAAGGAGCCTCTCCTCGAACCTCTCGAAGTCCTCAACCTTATAAGGGATCATGCCTATGAACTCCCTGACCACGTCCCTGAGCCCTCCCCTGAACTGGATCTGGAGGTCCCGGATCCTGAGGAGGTTGTACTTCATGTCCTTATAAGTGGGGTTCCACTCGAGCCAGCTTTTTGGTGTTATCATCGAAAGGAGCAGGTGAAGTTCCGCGTGCTCCTTTACCCTCGACTGGATGAAGAGGACGCTCTTTTCGGGGTCCAGTCCGAGGGTTATCCAGTCTATCATCACCTCCTTTATGTTCCGCTCCAGTTCAGATACCTTCCTGTAGGCGGTTGTCAGCGCGTGCCAGTCCGCTATGAAGAAGAGGGTTTCGTGCTCCCCCTGAAGTCTGACCCAGTTCCTTATCACACCGAAGTAGTGGCCGAGGTGCAGTTTTCCCGTGGGTCTCATACCGCTAACGATTCGCATAATAGAAGTATTTTAATCTTATCGTGCTGATCCTTCTCGTCCTGAGCCTCTTCCTGGTCCTCGCGGGGTATGTGGTCTCCGCCCTTGAGTCCGTCTCTTCAACTGTTGAGGTGGTGGGTAAGGTCTACGCAAAACAGCAGGGCTACCACGCCCTCGTGTCGGTCCTGCCCCACATAACCTCCGCCCTGAGCGGGGAGGACAGGAGCTTCGACTCCCTCATGGACCCCTGGTCCTTTCCCGTTGAGGTAGAGACCGAGGAGGGATACCTCAGGGTCGTGATAGTTGATGAGGACAGGTTCCTCAACCTGAACAGGGTGGTGGAGGACAGGAAGGTCGAGTCCGCCCTCAGGAGACTCCTTGAGATGCTGAATATAGACCCCGCCAAGGTGGATTCCCTTAAAGAGCTTCTGAAGAGGAAAAAGCTAAGGAGCCTTTATGACCTTAAGGATGCGGGCTTTTCGGGGGAGGAGATCGCCCGTCTGGAGGGTTTTGTGACCGTGTTCTCCAGTGGCAGGGTAAACGTGAACACAGCTCCAAAGGAGGTCCTCCTTGCCTTAGACCCCGGGATCGACCCGACGGTCGCGGAGAGGATACTGGAGAGAAGGATCTCAAGGCCGTTCAGAAGGGTTGAGGACCTGGTCCTGGTGGAGGGGATAAACTTCGACGTCCTTTACAGGATAGGTGACCTCATAGATGTCAGATCCGGGGTCTTCAGGGTGGAGGCTTCTGTCAGGGTGGGGGACGTTGAAACCACCGCTGTCCTCGTTTACGATAGGGAGTCGGGAAGGGTCCTCTTCAAGAGGATAGACTGAGATGGCGGTGTTCGAGTATGAGGGTATCAGGAACGGGAGGAAGGTGAGGGGTTCGGTTGAGGCGGGAACGAGGGCTGAGGCCATCTCAAAGGTCAGGTCCGAAGGGATAGTTCCCCTTGAGGTCAGGGAGAGAGGTAACAGGTTCAGGTTAAGGCTTCCCAGGACCCGGCCCGTGTCCGAGGAGGAGCTGTCCCTTGTCCTCTTTCAGATACACGTGCTTCTCGAGTCGGGCGTTCCGCTTCCTGACGCTGTCGAACTCGTCTCCAGGCAGGTGGGAAACGGGACGCTGTCCTCAGCTCTGGCTGGTATTAAAGCTGACCTGGAAAGGGGTGAGCCCGTCTCCTCCGCCTTCAGAAGGGCTGGAGTCTTTCCGGACTTTCTCCCCGATATGATCTCCGCAGCTGAAACGGGGGAAAATCTGGAGGCTGTGTTCCGCATGTCCGCGGACCACCTCCGAACGGTGGCGGACATGAAGAGCAGGGTTATGGGTGCGGTCATGTACCCGGCGGTCGTGATCCTTATGAGCCTGATCGCCCTCTTCATAGCTGTGAAGTTTGTGGTCCCGAGGATAGCGGGAGTTCTGGAGGGTCTCGGGAGGGACGTCCCCCTCGTGACCAGGCTGATCGTCTGGGGTGCGGACCTTATCACCTACGTACTCTACGCGCTCCCCTTCCTGGCCCTGACCGCTCTTATCCTCAGGAAAAGGTTCCTTCCAGAAGAGAAACTCCACAGGACCGTTCTGAAGCTACCCTTTCTGGGGCGGGTGATCCTGTTCCTGGACATATCCAGGTTCGCCCACACCCTTCACATGACCCTCTCCTCCGCGGTTCCCTTTGTGACCGCCTTCGCTCTGGCGGGAGCAAGCATGTCAAACAGGTTCCTGAAAAGCAGAGTTCTTGACCTGCGGGAGGACGTCGAGAGGGGGAAACCGCTCCACCTGGTTCTGAGGAAAGCGGGCTTCTTCCCTCCCCTTTTTGTGAGTCTCGTGGAAACGGGTGAGAGGAGCGGTGAGCTGGAGAGGATGCTGAAGGTTCTCGGGGAGATATACAGGCGTGAGGTTCTCAGGATCGTAAACCTGTGGGTGAGAACGATAGAGCCAGTTTCGATCCTTATAATAGGTGCGGTGGTCGGTCTTCTGGTCCTGAGCGTGATCCTCCCACTTACAGAGATAACAGCGGGTGTGGGAAGGTAGTTCAGAAGAGGGACCTTATCAGCCTGACCGCCTCATCCACCTCTTCCTCCGTGTTGAGAAGGCCGAAGGAAAAGCGGACCGCCCTCAAAGCCTCTTCGGGACTGTAACCCATCGCGAGGAGGTGAGGATTGGGTATCACCTCACCCGAAGAGCAGGCGGACCCGGAGGAACACATAAGACCCTTTTCAGAAAGCATCCTCACTATGTCCCAGCCCGTGAACTTTGGAAATATGACCGTCGATATAGCGGGACTCCTCGGAACGTTTTTCCCGACTATTACCGCATCGGGCAGGGCTTCGAGCAGGGTGTCCTCAAACCTGTCCCTCAAGGTCTCAAGCCTTGATACGTTCTCCTCGAACCTCTCGAAGATAATCTCAAGGGCCTTGGACATCGCGAGTATCCCGTACAGGTTTTCCGTCCCGCTCCTCATACCCCTCTCCTGACCACCTCCGTGTATAAGGGGCTTCAGAGGAGCGGACGCGTACAGAAGGCCCACACCCTTCGGTCCGTGGAACTTGTGTCCCGAGAAGGTGGCAAAGGAGACCCCCTCCAGACGGAGCTCCACCTTACCTATAGCCTGAACCGCGTCTGTGTGAAAGGGAACACCTTTTTCCCCGCATATTTTCGCTATCTCCTCTACGGGCTGTACCGTTCCGAACTCGTTGCTCACATACATAACGGACACCAGGATCGTGTCTCCGTCTATCAACCTTTCCAGGTCCTCCAGATCCACAACACCGTTCCTGTCCACCCTGACCTCCCTTAGCTCTATACCTCTCCTCGCAAGAACATGGGCTGGTTTCGAGACAGACTTGTGCTCTACGGAGGAGATAATCAGGTTCCCCTTTCTCCTTTCTCCCGCAACACCGAAGATCACCGTGTTGTTTCCCTCGGTGGCACAGGAGTTGAAGAACACACACTCAGGGTCCACTCCCAGGAGGCCCGCTGTGTTTTCCCTCGCTATCTCGAGAAGCTCCCTTGACTCCTCACCCACAGCGTGAACGCTCGAAGGGTTTCCGAAGACATCCAGTACCTTACACAGGAACTCCCTGACTTCGGGCAGAAGCAGTGTCGTTGCCGCGTTGTCCAGGTATATCCTCCTCATAGCCCTCTTACGGGAGAGGGAGGGAATCGAACCCTCCGGAGACCCCTCGCGGGACCTCCCGCGGGATTTGAAGTCCCGGGGCGGCACCAGCCTGCCAACCTCTCCCTACTCTTTAACTATAGAACAGTCTACGTCCTCCTCAACCACGAACCTCTCTACCACCTCCCTGACCTCTTCAGCCCTCTTCAGGTTCCCGATCTCCTCGGGTCTTGTAGCCCTGAGCTTAGCTATCCAGCTGGTGTACGGTCTCCTGTTCACCCTCTCGGGGTCTCTGACAACCTCCTCGTTTACCTCAACCACCTCCCCGGATATGGGCGTGGGGAAGGCGGCTATCCTCTTACCCGCCTCTATGACCGCAAGGTTGTCATCAAAATTGAGTTTGGTTCCGACAGGCTTTACCTTTATCGAGTAAAGGGGGTAGGTCAGGGCTGCCAGCACCGCCATCATACCCACGGAGTATATACCCTGACCTTCCTCTTTCACCCACTGGAAGAGACCCCTGTGGGTTTCAACCCTGTAGAGTCTGTCTTCTCTTAGGGAACAACCCCCTGCCTTCATCTCCGTCGCCCCCGCAAGAAAAAGAGGAGTCAGCATGAGCGTCTTCAGGAACTCCCTTCTTCTCATGTCAGTAGCCGAAGAGGTTCTTCTCTATCTTCGTATAACCTTTCTGGTTCGCCCACAGGTCCAGGGTAACAGTGGCTATGTCCTCGAGGTCCGGGACCGCAAGGCCGTCCTTTCTCAGGTCCACGACCTTTATGTAATGCCCGCACTTTTCACAGACCTGAAGGTGTATGTAGTCCGTATCCTTCTCAACGAAGTAGTTTATGCTGTTGTCCTCGTTGTTACCGCAGTTAACGCACATGGTCCTGACGTACACCCAGTCTGTAAGGCACAGGGAACACCTTAAAAAGCGGACTCCCTCCCCCTCTTCTGAATCCATGAGGAAGGAAACGGAAGGCTTGAAACCGCATACAGGACAGAAGTTCCTGAGCCACCCGTCCCTGTCAAAGCTGATCCTTTCGGAGGTTCTGTACAGCACGGGCTGGATCCAGGCACAGAACATCATCCGGGAGACGTCATCCGCCATCTGGTTCTCCAGGAAGTAGTCCACTAGGGAAAGGACCTCTCCCTCTTCCAGGTTCCTAAGGTAGGAAGCTCCCTCTTCGATCTCTCTGGTTCCGCATTTGGACGCTTTTTCGAGGAGTTCCCCCAGGAAGCAAAGGTAAGGCCTGAAGTCATCTCCCTTGAGCTTCAAAGCGGGTTTTCCCTTTTTTATCCTGGCGTCCGCGTTGGAAAGGTCAAAACGTGGTTCTCCCATACGTTCGAGAACGGAGTTCTGGTACTCGAGGATACACTCGGTGAATCTCAGTATGTCCTCCGCTTCAGGAAACCTCACCTTCAGGTCCTTTATCCTTCTTAAGGCGAACTCCCTCTCCTTCTTGCGGAATATATTCATCTCCTTATCACCCCGCAGGCTATCCTCTTACCCGCATTGCCGGCGGGATCGGATCTGTAGTCGTCTCCCCTCTCGTGTATTACTATGGCAGTACCGCCCTCCTTGAACAGGCTGTTCTTCTCCCCAGCCTTTAAGGTTACCTTGGAGTTGAACAGGTTAACCTTTAACCTCCCTCTGCCATCGGTAAATACGTTCGGCATATCGCCCGCGTGGTGGCCCTCCGGGTTCAGGAGACCGTGCTTTTTACCGTAAGGGTTAAAGTGACCCTTTGCGCTTTTAAAATCCGGCGGTAAACACTCCCCTCTCTCGTGTATGTGGAAAGCTAATTCCGCGTTCCGTGGAAGCCCCTCAACCTCAACCTTTATCAGAACACCCCCAGCCCCTTCCACAAGCTCAGCTTTGCCTATGACCTTACCTTCCCTGTTCACTATATCCGCGTAGGCTTTCTCCACAGCAACAGATAGTGAGAGGGATGTAAGTATACATAAGAGCATTACGGTCCAGATCATTGCCCCTTAACCTCCTTGAACCATCTGGGGTGATGGAACTTGGCCCAGGTTTCCGACACCTTTCCGCCTATCATACCCCATATGGAGCCGGGAACGCCTACAGTTCCCATGTAGATGTGTATCACCGTGAAGGCGGTCGCAACTATGAAGGTTATCTCATGTAGTACCACAGACCATCTCACCAGACCGATGCTGAAGTTCTCGGGGAACCACATTGCTATACCCGTCAGGAAAAACACAACCGCGCTGAGGAACACTATCCAGGCGTAGAGTTTCTGACCCGCGTTGAACTTGCCCACTTCGGGGAGCTCTTCATGCCTTCCGGAAACGTAAGCCTTTATCTTGAAAAGCCAGAGCCAGTCCTCACCCGTCATAACCATGTCTCTGGCCCACTTCAGGATCATCAGGATGGCTCCCACCGAGAAGACAACACCCGCCCAAGGATGTAACCACCTGGCGAACTCACCGCCCCCGAGTAAGGTCAGCATCCAGCTGAACTTGGGGTAGGCTATGCCTATACCAGACAGCATGCAGTACAGGAAGGCCAGTGCGGTCACCCAGTGAAGGACCCTGTCCGTTGCGGAGAACCTCTCTATCATGACTCTCCCTCCTTCTCCTCTTTACCGCTGAGGACCTTTATAGGTCCCCACAGGATGAGCTGGAGGAAAGCCCCCAGGATAGCCCCCCATATAGCTATACTCCCGAGAACCTTTAGGGGTCCCTTCCACAGGCCTATGGACGCGTCCACCCTCGGATTCTCCGGAAGACCGTACTCCTTAACTCTATCCCCGTGAGGGAGGACGTATATGTATCCTGTCCCGCCCACACCTTGGGGGTCGTATAGGGTGGCGTTGGGAAAGCCTCTTTCTTTAAGCTGTTTAACTATCTTCTTACCCTTCTCAACCATGTCCTTCTTAAGACCGAAGGTGAGACACTGGGTAGGACATGTCTTTACACATGCGGGTTCGAGGCCTGCGGAAACCCTGTCTATACAGAAGTTGCACTTCCACGGCTTGTTGTTGGCGTCGTACCTCGGAACGTCAAAGGGGCAACCCACGAGGCACATCTTACAACCTATGCACTTGGAGTGGTCAAAGTCCACCACACCGTTCTGATACTGTATGACCGCTCCCGGAGAAGGACAGGCTATGAGACAGCCCGGCTCCGCACAGTGCATACACTGGAACTTGGTTATGAACCAGGTAAAGCCCTTGTGGGTCTCCCCCTCGTTAAACTTCATGAGCATAAAAACATCGTGCCTCAGGTCCGGGTGGGACTGATATCCCGCTATCTTCCTCTGAACCACCTCCTCGGGTGTCATTATGGGCGGTGTGAGGTCGTGCCACTGCTGGCAGGCGGCTTCGCAGGCCTTACATCCTATGCAGGAGGACACGTCCACCAGTATGGCGAGTTCGGGGTACTCCTTGGTGGTGGTGTCCGGGTCTTTGGAGGCGGAGACCCTCTTAAGCCCCAGACCTACCGTTCCTCCCGTTGTAAGCACGCTCATGTCACCACCTCCTTAGGCTCTGACCTTCTCTATGTTGGCCAGGAACCCCTTGAACTCAGGAGTTCTGGAGTTGGGGTCCCAGACGTTGGGCGTTATAAAGTTGGCTATAGCCCCCTTAACGAGACCTTCAAAGCCCCAGTGGATCGGTATCCCCACCGTGTAAACGGTTTTGCCCGCTACCTTCAGTGGTCTTATCCTCTTGGTCACGAGAGCTATCGCCTCTATGGAAGCCCTTGCGGTTACTATCCTGACCAGGTCACCGTTCCTTATACCCTTTTCCTTGGCGAGCTCCTCGGGTATCTCGACGAACATGACCGGGACCAGATGGGAGGTTCCGTAGATGTGCTTTGTCCAGAAGTGGAAGTGCTCCGTAACCCTGTAGGTGGTTGCCACATAGGGGAACTTGTCGGGGGTACCGAGCAGGTCTATGTCCGCCCTGTAAACCTTGGCGACCGGATTGTGGGGAACCTGAGGGTGCAGGACGTTCTGAACAGGAGACTCGTAGGGTTCGTAATGCTCGGGAAGGGGACCGTCCTTGAAGGTTACGTAGCTCTTGGCCGCAAAGAGCCTCCCCCTTCCTTCCGGGAGCATTATGAACGCACCTATACCCTTTTCGGGCGGTGCGGTGGCTGCGGTGTCGGGCGTGTCTCCAACCCATCTTCCCTTTTCGGGGTCCCACCTCAGGAGAGGTCTTTCAGGGTCCCAGGGCCTGCCCTTCTCATCGCAGGACGCTCTGTTGTACAGGACCCTTCTGTTGGCGGGCCAGTTCCAGGCGTAGTTAGGATACGTTCCAAGGCCAAGCGGATCGCTCAGGTCCGTTCTCTTGGCCAGATTACCCTCAGGCGGGAAGACACCGCAGTAGAGCCACCCACCGCAGGCGGTTGAACCGTCGTCCCTGAGGTCGGTAAAGAGCCTCACCCTCTCCCCTTTTCTGTGACCGTCCACGTCCCTCGTGTAGTACCCGTTTATCTCGGTCAGGATCTCCTCCGCGGTCGGGTAGTAAGGGTTCTTGTAAGGCCAGACCAGGTTCAGTATGGGGTCCGGGAAGGCTCCCCCTTCTTTTTCGTAGAGTTCCCTTATCTTCATGAAGAACCTTCCGAAGATCCAGAACTCGTCCTTCGCGTCTCCCGGTGGATCGCAAGCCTTGTACTTCCACTTGACCCACCTTGCGCTGTTGGTCATTGAGCCTTCCTTCTCGAGGAATGTTGCAGTAGGAAGTACAAGGATCTCCGTCCTGACCTCCGACGGGTCCATACCCTCCGCTTTCCAGAACTGGGCTGTCTCTATCATAAAGGGGTCCATGACCACCATCCACTTGAGGTTCTTGAGGGCTCTCACAGTCTTCTTCGCGTTCGGTGTGTTATTAAGGAAGTTGAGGGCTACGGTCACCATTCCCTCCACCTTGCCCTTGTACATGTCGTCTATGAACTTGTCCCAGGAGTTGTAGCCTCCCTCGGGTTTGTACAGGTAGTCGTAGGCAAAATCGTTTTCGGGTGTGGCTGCATCACCCCACATGCACTTGAGGAAGCTTATGAAGAACTTGGGATAGTTGGCCCAGTAGTTCATGCTCGTCGGGTGGAGCTTCTTAGGTGTTCTGTTTTTGAGGTGCTCTTGAAGCGTCTGTTCCTCAGGTTTTGGAGGTTTTATATAGGTTGGGAGGTTTTTGTTCTGTCCCGCCAGGTCAGTCATGCCCTGGACGTTGGCGTGGCCCCTGAGCGCGTTTATACCTCCTCCCGGAACACCTATGTTGCCGAGAAGTAGCTGGAGCATGCAGGCGGTTCTTATGAGCTGTGTTCCGTAGGAGTGGTGTGTCCAGCCAAGGGCGTAGAGGATCGTCATGTTCTTGGTCGGAGAACCGCACTTGGCGACCTCCTCCGCAACCTTCAGAAACTCTTCCTTGGTACAACCGCATATCTGGGAAACCACTTCGGGTGTGTATCTGGAGAAGTGCTTTTTGAGTATGTTCAGAACACACCTGGGATGCTTCATTTCCGGGTCCATCTTGGGATAACCGTCAGGACCGAACTCGTAGTCCCAGGTTGTTTTGTCGTACTCCCTCCTCCTGGGATCGTACCCTGTAAACAGACCGTCCTTGAAACCGAAGTCCTCCCTGACTATAAAGGGGGCTGTAGTGTGCAGTCTGACATACTCCTTCTGGTATTTCTCGTTCTGGAGAACGTAGTTTATTAGACCTCCCAGAAAGGCTATGTCCGTCCCGGGTCTTATCTGAACAAAGATGTCAGAGACTGCTGCGGTTCTGTTGAACCTCGGGTCTATGCATATTATCTTGGCTCCCCTCTTCTCACGGGCCTTTATAGCCCACTTGAACCCGCAGGGGTGGTTCTCCGCGGGATTCCCGCCCATCACAAACACGAGGTCGGAGTTGGATATGTCTATCCAGTTGTTGGTCATCGCTCCCCTGCCAAAGGTTGGGGCCAAACTGGCCACCGTCGGCGCGTGTCATATGGTCGCCTGCGTTTCTCGGGCGGACAGTCCCAGGGCTATACCTATCTTGACCATGAGCCAGCCTTCCTCGTTCCCGAGCGGGGACCCGACCGCCCATATGATCGAATCACACCTGTTGACCACCCTGCCCGCCTTGTCCCTGTGGATGAAGGTTCTGTCCCTCGTGTCCTTTACCCATCTGGCGAACTTCTCTATAGCCTCGTCCCAGGATATCTCTTTCCACTCCTTAGATCCCGGAGGTCTGTACAGGGGTTTGGTAAGTCTGTCGGGAGCGTTGACGAAGTCTCTCAGCGTAGCCCCCTTAGGACACAGGGTGCCCCTGTTTATGGGGTCGTCGGGATTACCCTCTATGTGTATGATCCTGTCTTTGACGTTCATAGCCCCGTCCGACAGGGAGTAGGCCAAGACACCGCACGATACGGAACAGTACGGGCATATACTCTTTGTAACCTTTGCTTTGGCTATCTTCAGCTCCCTTACGCGGGCGTGTGCCCTGGACAGGTCAAAACCTAAACCTCCCACAAGCCCAGCACCCAAGCTACCCGCTGAGAGTTTAAGGAAGCCTCTCCTTGAGATCTCCATCTCTGCACCCCCTTTAGGTTAGGATCTGTACTTAAGTATAGGTTCAGGAGTTTAAAACCTGCAAAGTGAGGGGTGATCTCACTCATA
>JAUZRJ010000029.1 GCA_030950545.1 Aquificota bacterium
GGTGTGTGCGGACGGGACCGTATTATGTCAGGGCTGAAAAGGGGTTTTTCGCGGAGTGGGTTCATGAGACCTTATAAAACACAGACTCAGCAGGTTTTACAGGAGGTTCCTTTAGAATGCTGAGTATGAGACTGTTTGGAGCCGGCTCGCTTCTTTTATCACCCTCTACACCCTACCGGAGGTTAAAAGTTGACATGGTCGGTATTAGTTTGTTCACCAGATCCTTTATCTTCCTTTGCCTCCTCTCGCCTTTCTCCATTGACGCCCTTTCCTTTGCAAGGGTCCGCAGGACCTCCTCTATATCGTCGGGAAGGCACTTCTCTACTATCTCCCTCACCCTTCTCGAGAGGGCGGGGACCTTTCCCGAGGTTGTTATCCCTATAACGAGGTCGCCCCTCACTATGAGGGAGGGAAATATGAAACTGCACCACTGTGGTGAGTCCACCGAGTTACAGGGTACACCTCTCTTTTTGCACATCCTGTAGATCCTCCTCTGGAGTCTCTCATCGTCCACCGCTACCACGACCAGATCCGCACCCTTAAGATCCCCTGACATGAACCTCCTTCTCAGGAGCTTTATCCTTCCCTCTCTTCCGAGCCTTTCGAGGTCCGCGGTGAACTCGGGGGAAACCACAACTATCTCAGGACCGAAGGGCAGGAGGCTTTTTACCTTCCTGGTCCCGACTTTACCGCCCCCTACGACGAGGACCTTCTTTCCCGTGAGGTCCACGAAGACCGGAAATAGTGGCATCTACATACCCTCACTCCAGAGTCCCCTCCCCTCCCTGATCGCCCTTCTCTGGGCCCTTCTGAACCTTTCAACGTACTTGACGTTGGGGGGTACGGTCATCATCTTCGCGTATCCCTCCTCCAGGAGGACCTCGTTGAGCATCCTGCCGTCGGGAAGATAGACGTACGCGAGGAGCCTCCCGTATCTGTCGTGGATCTGGACGTCGGTCTCAAGGTAGACTACCGTCCCGGGTGGTATGAGCTTCCTGGTGAACTCGGTCGCCTTTTTACCGAGCCTGAGAATCGTATCGAGGCTCACTCCTTCCCTCCTTGCGTCCCTTAAGGCTTTCCTGTTAGGTCTGCTTTCGGGGGTGTCGACGCCTATCAGTCTGACCTTCACCTCCTCCCCGCTTTCGAGCCTGCACCTGAAGGTGTCACCGTCGTAGACCCTGATGACCCTGCACGGGACCTTCTCTTCCTGCTCCTTGGCGGAGAGATTTTTGAACTGATTTCCCGCAAGCTCGTAGAAGGTATAAAGAACGAAAAGCACCAACAGGTAAGAGAAAACCCTCCAGGCAGCAGGTACCTTCTTCTTCCTCATCAGGGATAAATTTAAGCCTTCACCTTGGGAAACAGGATCTTCCTCTCACCGACCCTGTAGGTCCTTAGGAGAGAAGGCCTTATCTCCTGAGGTGTACGCTCCACACCTATCATCTTGAGGGCGTTCTCCATCTTGGAGGGCATAACGGGCTTTAAAAGGTACGCGACCAGGAAAAGGCCGTCCGTAAGTGTGTAGAGGACGTCCTTGAGCTTCGCCTCGTCCCTCCCTGCCAGGTCCCAGGGGGCTTTCTCGTCAACATACTTGTTCAGGAAGGATGTGAGTCTGAGGACCTCCTCTATGGCCCTGCTGAAGTTAACCTCCCTCATGAAGTCCTCGTAGTTTCTCACGACCTCATCCGCAAGGTTAAGATAAGAAGGGTCCGGTGTTCCCGAAACCTCACCTCCGAGATACTTCCTCACCATGGATACGACCCTGCTGAAGAGGTTCCCTATCTCGTTGGCGAGCTCTCCGTTTATCCGGTTAAGCATGGCTTCCTTAGAAAAGTCCCCGTCCTGGCCGAAGGGAACTTCCCTCAGGAGGAAGTACCTGAACTCATCCAGGCCGTAATCCTTCACCACGCTGTACGGGTCCACCACGTTCCCGAGGGTCTTGGACATCTTCTTGCCCTCAACGGTCCACCACCCGTGGGCGAAGACGGTCACCGGAATGTCAAAACCTGTGGACATCAGGAAGGCGGGCCAGTAGACGGTGTGAAACCTCAGTATGTCCTTGCCGACTATGTGAAGGTCCGCTGGCCAGAACTTATCCCTGAGCCCGCCGAGGGCGGAGATGTAGTTAAAGAGGGCGTCAAACCAGACGTATATCGTGTGGTCCGGGTCGAAGGGGACTTCTATACCCCACCTGACCCTCGCCCGGGGGCGTGTGACCGAAAGGTCCTTCAGACCCTGACTTACAAAGGACACTATCTCGTTCCGCCTGTGGTCCGGTCTTATGAACCCGGTCTTCTCCCCGTAGAGTTTGAGGAGCCTCTCCTGATAGGCGCTCAGTCTGAAGAAGTAGGAAGGCTCCCTTACGTAGTCGCAGGGCCTGAGGTGAACTGGACAGCGGTTCCCATCAAGAAGTTCCTTCTCGGACTTGAACTCCTCGCACCCCACACAGTACCACCCCTCGTACTCACCCAGGTATATGTCACCCCTCTCGTAGCTCTTTGTGAAGACCTCTTTAACGAACTCCACGTGTTCGGGATCGGTTGTCCTTATGAACTTTGAGTACTCTATCCCGAGAAAACTCCAGAGCCTCCGGAAGTTCTCCGCGTTCATATCTGCGAGGTCTTTGGGGTCCATACCCTTCTCCTCAGCGGACCTCTGGATCTTCAGCCCGTGCTCGTCCGTTCCTGTGAGGAAGAAGACCTCGTAGCCTCTCATCCTGTAAAACCTGGCCACGGTATCCGCGGCTATGGTCGTGTAGGCGTGTCCTATGTGGGGGACGTCGTTGACGTAGTATATAGGGGTTGTGATGTAGAACTTACCCATGGGAAGGATATTATAAATGCTGATGGCCTATCTTTTGATGATGTGGGGGAGGTTAGGGGATGACACCTTCTCCCCCGAAAGGGTATTCTGGCTCGTCCCCGATCCCCACCCCAACTGGGTGGAAACTACAAAGACCGCTCCCAAGCTCGACTTTAAGGAGACGGGTTTCAGGCAGTTTGTAAGCCTTTCCTCTCCCTACATAATCACGGACGCCATGCTCATGTTCGGGCTTCAGTACGCCAAAGACACCGAGAGTCTCATAGAGACCTTGAACCCGGTCCGCCTCATGGTCAGGTCGAAACCCGGAAGCTTCCTCAGCATGAGCCACCACTTCCTCGGTGCTCCCTTTGAAGTCGAGGAGGACGATGTGCTGAGAGAGTTTCTCAACACCGCAAGAAACACCCTTGAGTCCACAGGTTTTGGTATGGACGTCCTTGTGGTTTCGTTCAATCCCTACCTTGAGGATCTGGTCCTCTCAAACCTCGGCAGGATAAACGACCTGAACTACAGGTTCTTCAGCGTGGCTTAGTAGGTGTTGGCGAGGTCGTAGATTATCTCGTCATAGAACCTCATAAGGGACCTAGGGGATAGACACCTCAGCGGTATAACCTGGACCATGGCTATTCCCCTGTACATCATGCCGATCTTGTAAGCGGCCGCCTGGGAAAGGTCTATTATCCTGCCGTCCACGTAGGGTCCCCTGTCGTTTATCCTGACGGTTATGACCCTGCCGTTCTCCTCGTTCCTGACCATAACGTAGGTCCCGAGAGGAAGTGTCCTTGATGCTGCGGTGAACTTGAACAGGTTATACGGTTCACCCGATGCGGTCTTCCTCCCGTGGAACCTGCCCCCGTACCAGGAGGCTATACCCCTTTCCACCTTACAGCCCTTTTTGACCTCAATGCCCGGGGCTACCTCCTCATACTCTTCCTCCATAAGGTCTTTCACGATCCTGGAGAACTCCACGAACTCCTCAGGAACCGCCTTCCTCTTTTTAAGGCTCAGGTCCAGTCTGTAGACCTCGCTTCCGAGGACGTAGCCCGTAAGGAGAAGTATGAAAGCGAGAACCTTCATGCTTCGACCGGGTAGGAGACGGGTTTCAGGTTGACCTCTCCTTCAGGTAGCCTC
>JAUZRJ010000003.1 GCA_030950545.1 Aquificota bacterium
GACGCCAGGAGAGAGTTTCTGGAAAAAATCCGCGAGATATCACCCGATATGATCTAAGGGGGGCAAGGATGGTAGGCAGGTACTTCAGGAACGCTTCGCTTATGGAGAAGTTCGTCGTTCCCAACGTGGTGATCCTGTTTCTCCTGATAGGGTCGGTCGGCGTTATCAGCTACTTCCTCATACAGGGGCAGATGAAGAAGCAGGCGGAAGACATACTCAACAACGGGTACAAGCTCTTCCTCGAGCAGGTGAAGGTCAGGGAGAGGGCGGGCCTTTCGGTGGCCTACCTGGTCAGTCTGGACCCTGCGGTGAAGAGAGCCTTCGCCACGAAGAACAGAAAGATCCTCTACAAGTACGTTAAGGTGAGGTCTGACCTCGAGATCCTGACGGGTGTCTACGACCTGAGGCTTCACTTTCTCGAGCCTGTCGCCATTTCCTTCTTCAGAACGTGGAATCCGGAGAGGTTCGGGATAGACGTCTCTAAATTCAGGAGGATACTGGTCACAGTCGCCCAGAGGAGGTCACCCCAGAAGGGTATAGAGGTGGGCCTCAGAAGGGTCTTCGTCACGGGAGCTGTCCCGGTGAACGACGGGGACAGGTATCTGGGAGCGGTCGAGCTCATAACACCCTTCAACCCGATCCTGGACGAGCTCAAGGACCTGACGGGTATGGACAGCCTCGTCCTTATAACCAAAAGGGCTGCAGCCCACTCCGAGTGGGTAGCCAGGGCTGAGAAGATCGGCAACTTCTTCCTCTACTACGAGACTAACCCTATCTTAAGGGACATACTCCTCTCCGCCACCGAAAGACCCAACACGGTTGTGATCAAGGAGAACTACGCGGTGATGGCGAAACCCATCTTTGACTTCTCAAGGAGGAACATAGGACTTCTGATACTCGGCTACGACCTCACACCCATCATAGACGCCTACAAACAGCTCGGGATATACATACTCATGTTCATATTCGTGGGTGTGGTCATCAGCTTCTTTGTTAGCTACACAA
>JAUZRJ010000030.1 GCA_030950545.1 Aquificota bacterium
CCTGTATATGATGAGGTTTTTCCTCACCTCAAGAGCCATCTTTCTCATCTCAAAGAACCTTCTCCTCAGCCTTATCAGGAGGCGCAGGGAGTACACGGGAGTCCCCCTCTGCTTTCTTATCCTCTCCTTAAGATAAGACACCGCTCTCCTTATCCTCTCCATATCCTCCATAATCCTCTCGAGGCGGTAGCCGTAATCACCGCCCACGGAGGCTATCTCCCTGAGTATGTCCTCGCTCAGAGAACTTTTATCCAGCATGCCCAATAGCTATATATTAAGATCACCATGGAAAAGAAGAGGATAGTAAGCCCCACGGTGAACAGAAGGGACAGACTCCCGCCCGGCCAGCACTGGATCCAGTATCCCATAGTCTACGATATAGTCGACAGGGTTCCCGACTTTGACATATCCAGATACAGGTTCAAGGTATGGGGTGAGGTGGAGAACCCAATAGAGCTTACCTACGAGGAGATCCTCAAGCTCCCGTCCGTGGAGCTAGTCGCGGACTTTCACTGTGTCACAAGGTGGAGCGTGAAGGAGATACTCTGGGAAGGCGTACCCACCTCCGAGATCATAAAGCTGGTTAAGCCAAAACAGGAAGCTAAATACGTGTTCGTTTACTGTCTCGAAGGCTACACCACAAACCTTCCTGTGGAGTATTTCGCGAAGGAGGACTCCATACTGGCCTACAAGATGTTCGGTGAAACCCTGCCCAAAGAACACGGATACCCGCTGAGGCTCGTTGTCCCCCAGCTGTACGCCTGGAAGAGCGCCAAGTATGTCTGGGGTATAGAGTTCAGAAGGGAGGACAGGCCGGGCTACTGGGAGGAGAGGGGCTACCACATGGTCGGAGACCCCTGGAAGGAGCAGAGGTTCTGGGGTGACTGATATAATTCCCCTATGCTCATAACCTTTGAGGGTATAGACGGATCGGGAAAGACCACTCAGGCAAACAGGTTAAAGGACTACCTTGAGAGCAGGGGGCTTAAGGTTCATCTTTTCAGGGAACCCGGTGGGACCGGGGCCGGAGAGAGGATAAGGGACATCCTTCTGGAGTATGATCTTGACCCCCTGACAGAGCTTTTCCTCTTTGAGGCTTCAAGGGTAGAGCTTCTCAGGGTTATCAGAGAGGCTCTGAGCAGGGGAGAGGTCGTCGTACTCGACAGGTTCACCGATTCCACCCTCGCCTATCAGGGGTACGGGAGAGGGCTGAACCTTGACCTCGTGAAGAGGCTGAACTCCCTGGCTACTCAGGGAACGGAGGCGGAGATCACATTCCTCCTTGACCTGGACCCCGAGATAGCCCTGAGAAGGGCCGGCAGGAAGAGCAGGTTCGATGACCCAGAGTTTCTGAGGAAGGTAAGGGAAGGGTATCTGGAGATAGCGAGGTCCTGTCCTCACAGGGTTGTCGTTTTAGACGCAAGTCTTCCGGAAGAGGAGGTGTTTTTGAAAATAAAGGACCGTGTAGACAGAAAGCTCAATTTAAGTTAGAAAGGCCCCTCCGGGCGGAGGGGCAAAAACTCTTGGGGAGGGAGGGGGAGGGAGTTTCTCAACCCCCGTCCTTTCTCAACCTGTCAATTAATATAACAGCTTTTAGATCCCCTGTCAAGTGATCTCCTCTATCGACCTCCCCTTGGCCTCCACACCGAATAAGGACCACAGCGTAAAGCAGACCAGACCGAACACCCAGAACCCCAGTATACCGTAAAGACCCGCCCTGTGGCTTATCTCCGACAGGCTTATGACAAAGGGAGGTGCGAGAGTGCCACCGATCCTACCGATTATGGAAACGATGCCTATCGCTGTTGCTCTTATGTAGGAAGGGTATATCTCCATTGCGGTCACATACCCTACACAGGCAAAGGAAAAGGCTGTAAGTGAGTAAAGGGCGAAGGGAAGGTAAAAATCTTCCGTGAGTATGAGGCAGAGAGTGGACAGGACCGAGAGGATCAGTATCCCGAGTCCCGTGGGTTTCCTCCCGACCTTGTCAGCGAGCAGGGCGGTGATGATCCCGCCTATCAGACCTCCCACACTTCCCATCAGGAATATAAGGGGGATCTGCTCCTGGGAGAGGTTAAGTGAAGGTGCTAAGCTGACGGGTATCAACGTTATCATACCGTAGTAGGTGGTCAGGATCGTGAAGCTCACGGACGCGGAAAACAGAAATCTCCACCTGTACCTTCCCACAAGGACCTTAAAGCCCTCAGCCAGGCTCCCCTCAAAAACGGGAACTTCCACAGCCTTTACCTTCGGCCTGACACCTGCCTTCTCCTCGATCTCCCTCACGATCCTTTCAGCCTCCTCGTAAAGACCCCTTGACAGGAGCCACCTGGGAGATTCGGGTACGTGCCTTCTTATGTAAACCACCAGGACCGCTATGACACCTCCCAGAAAGAAGGCGAATCTCCAGGCTATGTCCTGGGGCATGTTTTTGAGGAGAACGAGGGCTGTCAGAGAAGCCAGTATGCTTCCCACGTTCCAGGAGGCTACAACTATGCCGTCCACCTTGCCTCTGTGCCTGGAGGGGACGAACTCCTCTATAGCTGAGTGGATCGCGGCGAACTCACCTCCTATACCCGCTCCCGCTATGACCCTGAGTATAAACGCGCTGTAGAAATCCCAGGCGAAGCCTGTGAGAAATGTCCCGAGGGAGTAAGCCAGCAGGGTGATTATGAACACCTTTTTCCTGCCGTATCTGTCCGCCAGGTAGCCGAACAGAAAGGAGCCCGCTATAGCGCCTATGAGAAAACCGCTCACCAGGAGAGACCCCTGAACGGGAGATAGGCCCAGTGAGGCCTTCATACTCCCCAGGACGTTCCCCACTATGACCACCTCAAAGGCGTCCAGGATCCAGGTTATCCCGAGCGCTACGAGAAACCTGGTGTGGGAACCTGTCCAGGGAAGGGCGTCCAGCCTTGCGGTTATATCCGTCTCCACCTTCCTCATGGAGAGGTAGAATATATTACAGGGTCAAGGGGGTCCTGATCTTGATAGGGCTTCTCCTGCCAACCCTTTTAGGGTTCGGTGTAGCGCTGGCTGGAGGAAAGGTTATGAAAGTGGAGAGCCCGGTCTTTAAGGAGGGAGAGGTTATACCCGCAAAACACACCTGTGACGGTATCGATGTATCCCCGCCGATAAGGTGGTCCGGTGTTCCCGAGGGGACAAAGAGTTTCGTCCTGATAATGGACGACCCGGACGCTCCCATAGGGACCTTTACCCACTGGGTTATCTACGACATACCCGCGGATGTCAGGGACCTGGAGGAAGGCATCCCCAGGGCGGACCAGATAGGAACCGCCAAGCAGGGGATGAACGACTTCGGCTTTGTGGGATACGGAGGCCCGTGTCCGCCCAAAGGCCACGGGTACCACAGATACTACTTCAAGGTCTACGCCCTGGACATAGAAACCCTCGGGCTTCCCGCAAAGGCCACAAGAAGGCAGGTGGAGGACAGGATGAAAGGACACATACTCGGCGAAGGGTCACTCATGGGAAGATACAAGAGAGATTAGGTCATCGGGAAGGCCGGGGAGGTTCTCCACAGGGATACCTTTTCCGTTAAAGACTATGGTGGCGGGCAGGAACAGCAGGGTGACCTTCCTCGCCAGATCCCCCTCCGGGTCCACCAGGACAGGGTAGGGCGGTTCCACACCGCTTTCCCTCAGGACCTTCCGGGCCTCATCCTCGTTCATCATCAGGGCTACGGTTATGAGGTTCAACCTGCCCCTGAGGTGTGGGAATGCGGTCGCGAGACGCTTCAGATCCTCCGTATGGCCAACACACGTTCCGCTCCAGACGTAAACGACGAGCGGTTTTCCCCTGTAAAGGCTCAGGGGAACAGCCTTTCCGTTTATGTCCCTGAGTGTGATGTCGTGAACGGTCTCTGTGCAGGACAGAACCGCAACCACAACGGAGATAAGGAGTATTATCATCTGCGGTCAGCCTTCCTTACAGGGGCTTCTACCACAATCCTGCCACTCTTTTCAAATATAAGGACCAGCCTGACCTTACCCACCCTGTTCAGGGTGTCCTTGAGACCCATGAGCATTATATGTTTACCCATAGGTCTCAGGTAAACGGTAGAACCGGGCGGTATGGCCAACCTGTCCACAGGCCTCATTTTCATGACACCCTCTTCCGCGATCGTCTCGTGGATCTCAGCTCTCTCAGCGACGGGGGAGATCACCTTAAGGAGTGTGTCCTCTTCGTCTCCCAGGTTCCTTATTTTCATAAAGACCGCGGTAGTTCTGGCTACCGGTGGAACATCTCTTACCCAGGCATCTTCCACAACTATCTTCGGCCCCGCCAGGCTGAAGGCTACCCAGACGAGGAACACAAGGAGATAAATCATAACAACCTGGTTAACCGAACCGCACATTTATACGGCTCGGTGCCGGGCTATTTGTATAGCGCCTGTTCAGGCTGGGGATAAACCCGGCAGGCGCTATTTCCCCAGCCATAGACCCTGCCCCAGGTAACAGGACCTTGCGCCCGTAAAGGGTTCTCCCCACGTCCCCTGAAACGAGCAGACGCCTCAGGGGAGAGAGGTCCCTGGGTGACCTCTCAGGGGAGAGTGCGGTCAGCACCGCTACCCTCAGCACTCGCCAGGGATTGTACGAAGCCCCTTTCGGAAACTTCGGAGTATCCCCGTTCCTTCCGTCGGTTGAC
>JAUZRJ010000031.1 GCA_030950545.1 Aquificota bacterium
ATGCTGGAGTCGTTCTCCGCTATCTTCCTGGCTATCTCCGAAAGGATCCCTATCCTGTCCCTGGCCCTTACCCTTATCTTGGTTCTGAACTTCCCTGAGGGTTTCCATCTCACCTTTAGAACCTTCTCGGGGAAGTTTTCCATCAGGTATCTTAGATTGGAGCAGTTCTTCTCGTGAAGGACTATGCCCTTCCCCCTTGTGACAACACCGTAGACCTCATCTCCCGGGACCGGGTTACAGCACTTCCCGAGGTCGTAGAGGACGCTTCCCAGGTCCTCAACCGAAACCTCTCCCCTCCCCTCCGGGGCGTCCCTGCTGGTCCTGACGTTCCTTTTTGGAGAGATCAGGGATGTTATCCTCTCAGGCGGTATCCTACCGCTACCCAGAGCTATCAGGAGGTCTTCCTCCTTCTTTACGCTGACCTTTGACCTTATCCTCTCTATGAGCTCTTCGGTAGATATACCCAGCTGGTCCTTTATCTTCTCGAGGATCCTCCTCCCCTCGTTCAGAAATCTTTCCCTTTCCATCTGCTTTATGAACTGCTTTATCCTGCTTTTAGCCTTTCCCGTGACGACGAACTTAAGCCAGTCCGGGTTCGGCTTCTTGTGGGGGCTCGTTATGATCTCCACCTGGTCACCGCTTTTGAGCCTGTAGTTGAGGGGGACTATCCTCCCGTTTACCTTCGCACCCGCGCAGTGGTTTCCTATCTCGGTGTGGATGTGGTAGGCGAAGTCAACGGGCGTAGCTCCCGCGGGAAGCACAACCAGATCACCTTTCGGTGTGAACACGAAAACCTCCTCGGAGAAGAGCTCCCGTTTTATGCTGTCGAGGACCTCCGAGGGGTTCCTGCTTCCCTGGATGTTTTCCACAAGATCCCTCAGCCATGAGAAGATCTCGCCCCCTTCCGCCCTCTCCTTTCCTTCCTTGTAAGCCCAGTGTGCTGCTATGCCCTTCTCAGCCCTGAGGTGCATCTCCTCTGTCCTTATCTGGAACTCGACCATCCTCCCCTTAGGTGCGACCACTGTTGTGTGGAGGGACTGGTACAGATTGGGTTTGGGGAGGGATATGTAGTCCTTGAACCTTCCCGGAACCGGCTTGAATACGCTGTGGACTATGCCGAGGACCGTGTAGCACTCGGGTACGGTCCCCACGACTATCCTAACACCCAGGATGTCGTGGACCTCTTCCAGCTTTATGTTCTTTCTGATGGTCTTCTGCCATATGCTGTATAGGTGCTTGGGCCTGTAGGATATATCAGCCTGTATGTTCGCCTTTGAGAGCTCCTCCTTTACCTTGGGTATAACGAACTTCTTCAGGTACTCCTCGAGGTCTTCAAGAGACTGACTTACGAACTTCCTCACCCTTTCGTACTCCCTGGGGTAAAGATGCTTGAAGGCGAGGTCTTCAAGCTCTCTCTTTATCTCCCATATCCCGAGCCTGTGGGCTATCGGAGCGTAAACCTCAAGGGTCTCCTCCGCTATCCTCAGTCTCTTTTCCCTGCTCAGGTAACCGAGGGTCCTCATGTTGTGTAGCCTGTCCGCCAGCTTGACTATGACAACCCTTATGTCCTTCGCGGTCGCTATTATCAGCTTCCTGAAGTTCTCCGCCTGAGCTTCCTTGAGATTTTTGAACTTTATCCTGCCTATCTTGGTCACACCTTCTACGATGTTTGCTATCTCCTCACCGAAGGCTTCCCTCAGCTCTTCGTAGGTGGTGTTCGTGTCTTCGAGAACATCGTGGAGAAGGCCCGCACAGACGGTGACCTGGTCCATGTTCAGGTCCGCCAGTATCTTGGCAACGCTGAGTGTATGGGTTATGTAAGGTTCCCCGGACTTCCTCCTCTGACCTTCGTGCTTTTCGAGGGAGAACTCAAAGGCCTTTCTTATGATCTCTTGGTCTCGGGGGTACCTCCTCAGGATGTCCTCAAGAATTTCGTAGAGCTTGAGGTCTTTTACAGCCATTAGAATAAATATAAGCCTGAAAAGGGGAGGAAAGATGTTGCTGGACAAGTTTCTGGGTTTTATGTCCAACAACATAGGTATCGACCTCGGGACCGCTAACACCGCGGTTTACATGCAGGGAAGGGGTATCGTCATGTACGAGCCTTCCATAGTCGCCATCGACGTCAAGACCCGGAAGGTCCTCGCGGTAGGGAGGGAGGCGAAGGAGATGGTCGGGAAGACCCCGGAGAACATCCAGGCTATAAGACCTTTAAGGGACGGGGTTATAACGGACTTCGAGGTTACCCAGATAATGCTCTCCTACTTCATCAAAAAAGCCCTCGGGAACACCCTGTTCAAGCCGAAGCCCAGGGTCGTTATCGGGGTTCCCACGGGTATCACGCCCGTTGAGAAGAGGGCGGTTATAGACGCGGCTAAAAGTGCGGGAGCGAGGGAAGTCTACCTCATGGCTGAGCCGATGGCTGCCGCGATAGGTGCGGACCTGCCTGTGGACGAACCCGTCGGTAACATGGTGGTGGACATAGGTGGCGGGACTACGGAGATAGCGGTAATATCCCTTGCGGGTATAGTGGTCTCCAACTCCTTGAGGATAGCGGGGGACGAGATGAACGAGGCGATAATCCAGTACATAAAGAGGCAGTTTCACATACTCATAGGCGAGCAGTCCGCGGAGAGGATAAAGATAGAGCTGGGGAGTGCGGTCATGGAGGAGGAGGAGAGGGAGATGGAAATAACGGGGAGGGACATGACAGGACTCCCCAAAACCATAAAGATAACCAACCACAACATAACGGAGGCCCTCGAGGACACCATAAACTCCATAATAAACGCCATAAGGGTGACGCTGGAGAGGACCCCGCCCGAGCTCGCTGCGGACATAGCGGACAGGGGCATAGTCCTCGCGGGCGGAGGTTCGCTCCTCAAGAACATGGACAGGAGGATCCAGATGGAGACGGGGATAAAGGCCTTTTACTGTGAAGAGCCCTTGATAGCGGTGGCGAGGGGTGTGGGAAAAGTCCTAGATAACCTGGAGCTCATCAGGAGAATCTCCATGGAATGAAGGGGGGAAGGTTTCACCTCTTAACGATCGGGGGTGTGGTTCTAGGTCTTGTACTCTTCTTCACAGACCTCTCCAGGTTCTCGTACGTCCGTGCGGTGGTTGTGGCCTTCAACACGGTCATATCCCCTGTCCTGAACCTGAAGGAGAAAATACTCACCGAAACCGAGGAGAAGATAGACGTTTACCTCAGGACCGTGGATGTGAGCAGGGAGAACAGGGAGCTAAAAGAGAGGATAAGGAAACTCCTCTTAAGGGAAAAAGAGCTGGAAGCCTGCGAGAGTGAGCTTGAGTCCCTCAGAAAGCTCCTGGGCATATCCAGGGGCTTCTCCAGACTCGACTACGTAGTCTCCAGAGCGGTCTACTACGACCCTTCCGGTTTCGACCAGTTCCTCATCATCGAAGGAGGCAAGGACAGGAACCTGAGGGAAAGGGATCTGGTGGTCTCAAAGGATAAGGTGGTCGGGTTCGTGGAAGCGGTCTTCGGGTCGACCAGCAGGGTCGTGACACCTCTCAGCGGTAAGTTCTCCTGCACCGTAGTGGTGGGCGGCAGGAAGAAGAGGTACATCTACAGGGGCGGTTACCCGGTGGGAGACCTCCTCCACGTCAGGATAGAGGACCCGGTAAGGGAAGGGGACAGGGTGTTTCTGATAGACACGGAGGGAAGGACACCACCCTTCCTGCTCGGTGTCGTCGAAAAGGTAAGAAGGGGTAAGGACCCCTTCTTCAAGGAGGTCAAGGTGAGACCTCTCACGGACCCGAGGGAGGCTGAGTACCTGTTCGTCATAAGGAGGGGTCGTTGAGGTACCTGATACTCATACTGTCCCTGGTTTTCGTCCAGACATCCCTTTTACAGGTGTTCTTCTCGCCCGGCTTTGTCGCTCCCGACCTCCTCCTGATAGCCCTGCTATCGAGGGCCTATCTCACGGGCAGGGATGCGGTCCTCTGGGCGTTCTTCGGAGGCGCTCTCCTCGACATAATGACCGACACGCTGGGGCTGAACCTCGCCCTTGAGACCCTGTCCGTTTACCTGTTTGTGCTGATGAACGAGAAGATCTTCTTCAAGACCTGGCTCACCTACCTTACGGGTGCGGGGTTTTCCCTCCTCCTGAAGAAGGTCCTTTCCTTGGTAGTCATGAGCGTTAAGTTCTCCTTCTCCTTCTCCTTCCCGTCCGTGCTTTTAGCTCTCCTCCTTGAGGTCCTTATAGCCTCCGCTGTGTACTTCGCCTACCTTAAAAAGAAAGAATGACAAGAAGAAGGTTCTTTTTCTTCCTCACACTGCTCGCGGGTCTCTTTCTGGTCATTACCTTCCGCCTCTTCCAGGTCCAGATACTCAGGGGTGAAAAATACAGGAGGCTTTCGGAGAGAAACTACCTCAGGGTCAGGAACATATACCCGCCCAGGGGGGACATATACGACAGGAACGGGGTGAAGCTGGCCTACGACGAGCCGAGGTACGTCCTGACCCTCGACCACCTGAGACTCTCCGGGGAAGAGCTGAAGGAAGTAAGTAGGAACCTTAAAGAGATCTTCGGTGTGGACCTTGACAGGATACTGGTTAAGGAGGCCAACACACCCGAACCCATCAGGATAAAGGAGGACCTCAAGGAAGAGGAGATAGAGAAGTTTTACGTCAACAGCCACAGACTCCCGGGTGTGTTCATAGAGGTGGTCCCAAAAAGGGTCTACCCTTTCGGGAAGCTCGCCTGCCACGTTTTGGGCTACGTGGGTTATCCGGACAGGAAGGACATTAAGAGGTTCGGCGGAAGGGTGGCATCGAAGAGTCTTGTGGGGAAGGCGGGTATAGAGAGGAGCATGGACGAGGTGGTCCTCGGCACGCTCGGTAGGGAGGAGGTGATGATAAACGCCCTGGGGAAGGTGGTGAAGACCGTGAGCAGGAAAGAGCCCGTTAAGGGGAACTCCCTCGTCCTCACCATAGACGTGAGGTTTCAGAAGATAGTGGAAGACGTGTTTTACGAATCGGGACAGCCCGCAGGAGCTGTTGTCCTGATGAACGCCAAAACGGGAGAGGTGCTCGCCCTGGCGAGCTTCCCCGGATACGACCCGAACAATGTTTACACCGAGTGGCGCAGGATAACGAAGAACAAGCTGAAACCCATGTTCAACAGGGCAACAGGAGGCAGGTACCCGCCCGCCTCTGTCCTGAAGGTCCCCATATCCTACGCGATCCTGGAGACCAGGATCGGGACTCCCTGGGAACGTATCCTGTGCTCGGGAAGCTTCTTTTTGGGAGACAGGAGGTTCTTCTGCTGGAACGTTTACGGCCACGGAGCGGTTAACCTCATAAAGGCCCTCCAGGACTCCTGCGACATCTACTACTACCACTTCGGCTACGAGATGGGACCTTCTACCATCATAAGGTATGTGAGGAGGTTCGGCTACGGCGAGAGGATACCCCTCGAGATACCCGTGAAAAGGGGCTTCCTGCCCACTCCCGAGTGGAAAAGGCGCAGGTTCGGAGAGCCCTGGTACGACGGGGACACCGTAAACCTCAGCATAGGCCAGGGGTACATCCTATCAACCCTTATGGAGCAGACACTCATGATGATGGCGGTGGCTAATAACGGCGTCATCTACAGGCCCACACTTCTCAGGGAGATAAGGGACCCCTCTGGAAAGGTCGTCTGGAAGAACAGGAGGAAGGTCTGGAAGGTCGTAAAGGGTCCCCCCGAGTATTTTGCGCTCATAAGAAGGGGCCTCAGGGAAGCTGTGAGGAGGGGAACGGGAGTGAGGGCCTTCTCAACCATCGTCGACATAGCGGGAAAGACAGGAACCGCACAGGTCACGGTTCTAAGGCGTGGCAGGAGGAAGAAAAAGCTCCCCTGGAGGCTGAGGGACCACGCTTGGTTTGTCGGCTTCGCCCCCTACAGGGACCCCCTCTTCGTTATCGGGGTCCTCGTCGAGCACGGCGAGTCCGGGGGGAAAACCGCAGCACCGATAGCGCGGAGGATAATGGAGAGGATCTACATACAGGGGCTGAACAGGGAAATATAAACTCACCTGATGTGAACTTGTCTCGGGCTTTCCACGTAAACCACGCACTCATCCTCGGATAGCAGGATCAGTTCTTCCCTGGATAGTCTGATAACCACCACCTCAGAGGGGAGGGGGGTGACCACCCTGAACCTCTTTTTGATCTCCTCAAAGCAGGACCTATTCTTAAGAAGTACCTTAAACTCCTCCTCACCCTCTCCCCTCTCGTACCATACTCTCGTCCCGTAGTCCCATTTACCGTGGGGAAGTCCCGGAGAGCAGGAAAGAAGCAACAGAACGAGGGAGAGAGACATCAAGCCAGCACCCTCCTTAAGGCGATAAGCACCGAGAGTACCAGCAGGGAGGTCAGGAATCCGGCGGACGAAGCGGGACCTGCGGTACACCCGCCTCCTGACGGCGGTGGCGGTGGAAGAGAAACCAGACAGCTACCCACACCCTTTCCTGTGTCCACACGGACCGTGGAGTCCTCCCCGGAACCGCCTGAACCCACCGTGTCCGACCAGACCGCCTTACCATAACCGTATATAACGTTTGGGTAGCTCATGCCCAGCTCCTGAACGTCCGTGACCGCATTTGACGTGAGCCATCTTTTCACATCTTCGGGGGTCGCATCGGGAAAACTCTGAAGATAAAGGGCTACAAGTCCCGTAACCACAGGAGTTGCCATGGAGGTTCCATGATAAGCCACATAAAAGTTATCAGCATCGCAGGAAAAGATAATCTGCTGGGTCTGCTGGGGACTACAGACGAGTCCGTTATTCCCCAGAGAGCAGTTGTGGTTCGCACTGCACACATAAGCCCCTCCCGCCACCACATTAGGCTTTATCCTCCCGTCCCTCGTGGGACCCCTCGAGGAGAAGTTGGCTATCTTGCCGAGCTTAGAGAAAGTATCAGTGTTCCCAGAGGTGTCCAGGATGAGGTCCGGTCTTGAGTTGACCGCACCCACCGTTATCGCCCTCTTTGCGGTCCCGGGGCTCGCTACAGTATACATGTATCCACCGTATATATTATCCTTTTCTGTGTTGGATAGAAAGATCCCTCTTTCCAAAGTATCCCACATATCGACCCTTGCCACCTCTCCGCATATCTGGGTGAGTTTTATCTCAAGTTCCGTACTCCGGGAACAGGATAATTCTATTCTAAAAACACCGTCACCGTTCAGGGGATCGACCTTCTTGGAAGCGAAGACCTGTGCCAGGCACCCGGTAGCTCCCACCTGTTCCTTCGCCCGCATATCACTCCCGGAAGACGTCCCGACACACCTGTCGGTTCGGGGCTCGCACACCTCTATCCGCCACTCCGACGGGTTTTTGTACCAGCCCGCTATGAGAACCTGACCGGTCACGAGCACACGCACCCTGTCAGCGGTCTTCGTCGTAAAGGCGTGTATCGGTTTGTCCCCCTCATTGCCCTGTGCTACCACGACCACGAACCCGGGACCCGATACATCGTCCACAGCCCTGTCTAAAGAACCTGTTCCGTCGTGAGGGTCATAGTGTTCTCCTAGGGACATGTTGACGACCGCAGGTCTTCCGAGAGCCCGGGCTTTTTTCTTTATCCACAGAAGGCCTTTGATAATGGCTGTGTCACCCTTGAGTTTACCTTTAGTGTCTACAGGAGCAAAAATAATCAGATCAGAACGCCGTGCTATTCCCCAGTAAGACCCTGCTGCGGTTCCTGCAACGTGCGTGCCGTGACCATCAAAGTCGTACTGGCAGTCCCCTTGCCCGATCTTCTGATTTATAACTGTATCGCTGAACTCACATATCTGGGTGTTCTGGTCGAAGGCACCGCCAAGCTCAAGACAGCACGAGTAAGGATCCGTGGAGGAACATTCACCCCATTGAACCAGTTCACTGGCCATACTCGGATCCATAATAAAGCCGAAGAACTTTATCCGTGTTTTGCCGGTGGCTGGGTCTCTGAATTCCGGATGGCAGAAGTTTATACCTGTGTCTATTATCCCCACCACCACACCCGAGCCGTCGTTGGGGGAGCTGGTAGCCTTTGTCCCCACTAGGTAAGTGGATAAGTTTCCTCCGCTGATTGTGGCTCCTGTTTTAGGTTTTATTACCACAGCTCGGAAATCTTTATCCGCAAGAACGCTAACATTTCCAAGACAATCATAGCGCTGTGAGCCTATGAGGGAAAACTTTG
>JAUZRJ010000032.1 GCA_030950545.1 Aquificota bacterium
AAAACACCGAAGAGGCAGGCTGTCAGGAAGAACCTGGCGACTATGCTGAAGGGCGGGAGGTAGATCAGGTTTAAGCTTCCCGTCATACCTCTCCCAAGCTCTCCATTTTCTCCACAACCTCTTCCCTCTCAAGGTGCTGGTCAGCCATAGGGTACAGGATCTGCTCCTCCTTCATGTTGTGTTGCTGTAAGAGAACCATAAGGGACTCCCCGGCGGAGAGGAACTCTTCCCTGTTTCTGCTCTTGAGCGCCTCTTCGAGCTTTCCGAGGAGCTCCCTCATCTGCTGGTGCTCGAACCTCATAACCTGCGTGGGTCCCATGGTTATACCCGTTCTCGATTCGAACTCGGGGAACAGGACCTCCTCTTCTTTTCTGAAGTGCAGAAGTGTTTTCTCTTTGAATAGCCCGAAGGCCTTTTCCGCTTCTTCCCACTTTCCTTCCGAGACAGCCTTTTCCGCATCCGCATAGAATCTGTCGCACCTTCTGTGCTCTTCAGCAAGATACTGGGTTATAAACATGACTCACCTCCATGAGTGAGCGTTTACTATTATTTTAGTCCTTCACCCAGGTTAAAAAACCCCTTCTCCTCGGAGAAGGTTATGGCCAGACTCGTTGCGGGAGTAAGGTTCTTTCTCAGCTCAAGAGTATACACCTTGTCTGGGTAGGCGGTCTCTCTGAGGACCAGGTGGAAGGTGTGGTCCCCGGGTTTTATGAGGAACTCTTCGTATACGTATATGGACGCGTCCTTCCTCAGCCCCCTCGGGTTGTAAACCTTTCTCAGGATCTCCTTCCCGTCCATTTTGAGGACCACCTCCACGGGCGTCCTCTCCACCGCTATGCCCTCCACAGCCTTCATGTGTTCGAGCTTGCTGTAGACCTTTTCCGCTTTCCTTACGGGGGAGGACCTGTACTTGAAGGTGAGAACGAGGAGAGCCCTGTCCCTGGGGTAAAAGTCCATCCTGTCTACGGTGAGAGGGTAGAAGGTGAGGAAGGGAAGCAGGAGGACCGCCCAGGCGAGGGTGTGGCGGACCGATCCCCTTGAGATTATCCTCACATCTTCGGGGAGTCTCTTCTCCCTTATCTCCTCAAGGAAACGGTAGACCTCCCCTTCTATGTCCGCGACGCTGGGAGCCTCTACTATCCTGACCTTCCCCCTCGGCAGGGTTTTGAGGAGTCTCGGTCTCCTCCTCCCCAGGAACCTCTCCTCAGTCCACAGGGTCCCTTCCCTGAAGTAGCAGTCGGGGCCGTCACAGGTCACTATAAGGACTCCTCCCGCCTCTTTCAGTATCTCCCTCATCCAGACCGCGTTCACAGATCCCGCACACGGAAGCGTGTACACCTCGACACCCTCCCCCCCTTTAACCTCCGCGGAGAAGGGGCATCTGAAGACAACGAGGTCAGGTCGCTTCTGGGCTATCCCGCTAACCATATCGGTGAAGGGAACCGTGGGGATCGTGCTCGCGCCGTAGGTGCAGGAAGCTATGCAGATACCGCACCCCGCACACCTGTTCTCAACAACGACCGCCTTCTTCTTCCCGTTTACCTCCTTCATGTATACCGCCTCGTAGGGACAGTCCACAAAACACTGCTCACAGCCCTCACATTTCTCTTCCACAACGCGGGCGGGCGGGTTCCGTTTTCCCTTGATTATCCAGGGAAAGACGGTAAGAAGCCCGAAAAGGCTGAGAAACACAAACCAGCTGACGCTCAGAGGCAGGACCTTAAACACGGGGTATCCTGTGAGGTAAAACCAGTCCATGCTCATACCGAACGGGACCTTGCCGAGATCCGCTGGAGGGTCGCTCTTTGCGGGGAAGATAACTGCGACCGCAAAGACGTAAACGGTTATAAGGGCCATGATGTACTTCGGAGGGAATATCCTGGGCCTTGATATCCTCATCACATGGACCCAGAGGGTGAAGATCAGGAGGATCGTGAGGGCTATGTGGCCGAAGAGGAGTATCCTGAACATACCTCCGAGATACTTCTCGTCCGTTCCGAGGAAAGCGCTCATCAGAGCGTGCCCGAATATGGGCACGACGCTGAAGAACTTGGCGGTCAGTATACCTATCAGCTGGGCCCTCTCGTCCCAGACGAGGAGGTAACCGGACACCCCGATCGCCCAGAAGATTATAAGCGTGGCAACTCCCGACACCCAGGCGACCCACCTGAACAATCTGAACCTGTCGGTCAGTATCATGTGGACCATGTGAAGGACCGCAAAGAGTATGAGGCTGTCTGAGGAGTACCTGTGGACCCCTCTCATCAGGCTTCCTATAAAGGAGGAGGAGATACCCTCCACTGACTCGTAGGCTTCCTTCGGGTCCACCTCGTAGAGGAAGAACAGGTATATACCCGAGAGGACATCAAGGATGAGGAGAAATACCGTTATGGCTCCTAAGTAGTAAATCGGGTTGAGTCTCGAAGAGTAAAGACCGCTGAGAAAATGAGATATCCTCTGGATCAACCTGTGGGCGGGACTTACTGATATGAGCTCCGCTTCCATACCCGATCCTCCGTAGAGAGTAATTACATACTTACCAAACCACACGATTAAATTTAAGAATAATTAATCCGTAAATCATAATTTCGGCTTATGATCTGTATCAGCAGGTCTTATAGAAAACCGAGTAAAAGGTCATAAACTTACTTATAGGTGTGAGTGAATAAGCATTTACGGAGGTGAAGGGAGATGAGCGAGGAAAAAAAGGTCCCTTTCCTTCAGCTTGTGTTTGACGACTTTATACTCCTGCTCTTTCTCGGCGTGGCGGTGTACGCGGTTTCTTACCTCATCTGGGGTCTCATAGAGATAGCCTGGACCCCGCCGATACCGGACGAGATCAAGCAGGCGCTCTTAGGGAGGTGATGGCCATGGCTATCCTACCGCCGAGGGAAGGGTGGTTCCACCAAAAGGTCGCCAGGGACGAGAAGATCTGGATGGGGCTCGCCTTTGTGGTTTCCCTGTTTCTTTTCTTCTGGATGATCGTATGGCACGTGTATGCAAAGCAGAACCCCTCCTTCGTAACCTACAAAACCACCCCTGAGGAGTTCTACGAGCTCACCCAAGCCTTCATAGATAAGTACAGGATAGGTGAGGAGAACGGGATACCTGTGGTCAAACCTCCCCCGGGGAGCGACGTCTTCCTTCTGGCCCGCCAGTTCAGGTGGGAACCTGTTCTGGTCCTGAAAAAAGGCGAAGAGTACAGGTTCCACATATCTTCCCTGGACGTGCTCCACGGCTTTTCCCTCCAGCCTGTGAACATGAACTTCATGGTCTATCCCAAGTACGACTACGTGCTCACCTTCAGGCCGACCTCCGCGGGGGAGTACTACATAGTCTGCAACGAGTTCTGCGGTATAGGCCATCACATGATGGTCGGGAAGATCATCGTTGAGGAGTAGGGAGGTGTGAGTCATGGCGGTCGCAACCCACGGCGGTGAGCAGTGGTTCAGGACCTGTGATGTGACGGGCTTTAAGGTGGACACAAGAGCGGAGAGGATAGCCAAGGTAAACGCGGTCATGGCGGTCGTCTCTTTCCTGATAGCGGTGATCGCGGCTCTCCTTCTGGTCCTGACAAGATGGCAGATCGTACACCTCCTCCCCGTTGACTGGTATTACAGGGTTCTGACCCTACACGGGCTTGATGCGCTTGTCTTCTGGATAATCTTCTTCGAGCTTGCGGCCCTTGTGTTCGGGTCAACCGCCTTCCTGAACACGAGGATGTCGTCCCCCTTCGTAGGATGGGCGGGGACAGCCCTCGCCATTCTGGGTTTCCTCCTCGTTAACTACACGATCCTGACAGGCAACGCGGACGTCCTGATGACCTCCTACGCACCCCTCAAGGCCCATCCACTCTTTTACTTGGGTATGATCCTCTTTGCGGTCGGAGCCCTCCTGATAGTCTCCACCTTCTTCGCCAACCTGATGATCTGGCGGAGGGAAAATCCCGGGCAGTCTCTTCCCCTTTTCGTTTACGGACTTATGGCGGCAGCGATCATAGCGGTTATAACCATAGTTTCGGGAGCGATAATCTACATACCCACATTCCTGTGGTCCCTCGGGATAATAAAGGACATAGACCCGGCGGTCTACAAGCTCGTGTGGTGGGGTCTCGGACACCCGTCCCAGCAGATAAACGTCTCCGCCCACGTGGCGGTATGGTACCTTCTGGCTTTCCTGACCGTGGGAGGTCAGTCGATAAACGAGAAGGTGAGCAGGTTCGCCTTTATACTTTACATAGTCGCCATCAACGTAGCCTCCGCCCACCACCTTCTGGTCGACCCGGCGGTTAGCCCGGTCTGGAAGGTCTGGAACACGAGCTATGTTATGTACCTTGCGGTCTTCGCCTCCATGATCCACGCCTTTGCGGTCCCGTCCGCCATAGAGGTGGCCCAGAGGAAAAGGGGTTATACGAAGGGACTCTTTGAGTGGTTGAAACGCGCACCCTGGGGCAACCCCGCCTTTTCGGGGCTGATGCTCTCGATGATCATATTCGGGTTCATCGGCGGTATCACGGGTGTTGTGAACGGTATGGAGCAGACGAACATAATAGCCCACAACACCTTGTCCGTTCCCGGCCACTTCAAGGGTGCGGTTGTAGGAGGAACAGCCCTCGCCTTCATGAGCGTGACCTACTACCTTATACCCCTGCTCTTCAGGAAGAAGATAGCCTTCTACGGCCTTGCCAAATACGTTCCTTGGATCTTCGGGACGGGTGTCGCCATACTGGCGGTCTCCATGTACATACTCGGAGCCTTCGGCATACCCAGGAGACACTGGGACATAACCTTCTCGGGCGGACCCTTCACCTTCACCTACAACCCCGTTACCGACTTCTTCTGGGCGCTCTTCGGGATAGGCGGTATCCTGGCGGTCGTAGGAGCCCTGCTGTGGATACTTCAGGTCGTCGTCTCAGTTTTCTTCGGCCAGCCTTTCAGGGGACCCCAGGACCTCCAGATACCCATAGCGGAACCGGTTCAGATGGACGGAGAACATAAGGGCTTTGCGGCACCCGGCACCTTCGTCCTGGTGCTTCTGTTCATAGTTGCCTTCGTGATATTCGTCGCCCTTAACTACGGCTGGCTCTCCGCCATGTGGGAGGTGAGATAGCCCATGGCTCCCCTCCTTGTCCCCCTCCTTCTTTCCTTCCTTTTTTACTCCTTCCCGAAGGACATAGTCCCCGATGCGGAGAAGGTCCTCAGCAAAAAGGTCCCTGATGTGAACCTCCTGACGGACGGAGGAAGGAAGGTAAAGCTCAGCGAGATAGCGGACGGGAAGCCCGTGCTCCTTTCCTTCGTGTACACCGGGTGTACCTCTTCCTGCCCTTTGATAGTGAAGGGGATAAAGGAGGCGGTGAACGACCTGAACCGCACTGACCTTAGGGTCCTCCTCGTTGACTTCGACGGGAGGGATACTCTCGAGGACCTAAGGAGGTTCAGGGAGGTAAAAAGGATACCCGAAGGCTGGACCGTTGCGAAGGCGGAAGGTGAGGACCTCGCAGTGCTTACTTCCTCCCTTGACTTCAAGTTCTTCTACGACGAGAGGACGGACATGTTCGCCCACCCGAACGTCCTGGTGGTGCTGACTCCCGACCTCAGGGTCTCCTCCTACTTCCTCGGTGTCTCCTACGACACGGAAAAGCTGGCGGAGGCGGTCACCAGAGCCTCCCGCGGGGAGGTAAGCCTGGACCCCATAAGGAGTCTTATCCTGAAGTGCTTCAGGTACGACCCTATCACGGGGACCTACACGGTCGACTGGTCCTTCATAGCTATGCTGGTCGGAGGTCTTATCCCCCTCCTCAGCATGGCTTACTTCCTGTTTCTCAGGAACCTTACGGTGAACATCAGGAAGGTTCTCAATAGACCAGCGGGTGGAGGTGAGCTGTCATGAGGTGGTTGAAAGCGGGCCTTCTGACGGGTGTGCTGTCCGCGGGCGTCTTCGTGGGTGTCAGCTCCGCAGAAGTTCCGAAGCTGACACCCGAGGAGATGAAGAGGGCGTCCAAGATCTACTTTGACAGGTGTGCGGGCTGTCACGGAATGCTCAGGAAGGGTGCTACCGGACCTCCCCTCACTCCCGACATAACGAGGCAGAGGGGTCTCAAGTATCTGGAGACGATAATAACCAACGGGACTCCCGGCGGTATGCCCGACTGGGGAAGACAGGGTATACTGAGCAAGGAGGAGATAAGGCTCCTCGCCAGGTTCCTTATGCACGAGCCTCCTGAACCCCCGCTCATGTCCCTCAAGGACATGATGAAGTGGTGGAAGGTCTACGTACCCCCGGAGGCAAGACCCAAGAAGCCCCAGCACAACCTCAACTGGAAGAACTTCATGGGTGTGATCCTGAGGGACGTCGGCAAGGTGGCGATCATAGACGGAGACACCAAGAAGCTGGTCAGCATAGTGGACACGGGATTTGCGGTCCACATCTTCAGGTCCTCGGGAACGGGCAGGTACTTCCTGACCATAGGGAGGGACGGCAAGGCCACCCTCATAGACCTGTGGCTGAAAAAGCCGGATAAGGTTGCGGAGGTCAAGGTCTGCTACGACGCGAGGTCCATCGACACATCCAAGTACAAGGGTCCAAAAGGTGACTTCATGGACAGACTTGTCATAGTGGGTTGTTACTGGCCTCCGAGCTTCGTGATCCTGGACGGCAAGACCCTGGAACCTCTGAAGATAGTCAACACGAGCGATTACACCTGGGATACCAACGAGTATGTGAGGGAGTCGAGGGTCGCATCCATAGTCGCGTCCCACTACGATACGGAGTGGGTGGTCTCCAACAAGGAGGTGGGTAAGGTTCTTCTTGTGAACTACGAGGACATATCAAACCTCAGGATCCACGCGATAGACGCGGAGAGGTTCCTCCACGACGGCGGTTGGGACATGACCAAAAGGTACTTCCTCGTAGCGGCAAACATGAGGAACAAGATAATCGTCATAGACACTAAGGAGAAGAAGTTCGTCGCTGAGATAGAGACGGGCGTGAAACCGCACCCCGGAAGGGGCGCGAACTTCGTCCACCCCAAGTTCGGACCGGTCTGGTGCACGGGACACCTGGGCTCCAACAACGTCGCCTGCATAGGAACTGACCCCAAATATCACTCCAGATACGCCTGGAAGGTGGTCGCCAACATAGAGCTTCCCGGACCGGGCGGGGGAACGCTCTTCATAAAGACCCACCCCAAATCTCCCCACGTCTGGGTTGACAGAACATTGAGCTCAGACCCCAAACTCCAGAGACAGCTCTACGTAATAGACAAAAGGAGCCTCAAGGTTATAAAGACCATCAACGTTATAGACGAACTCAGAAAGCTCGGCTACAGGGACATAGACGGCAGGGTGGTTCACCCCGAGTTCGACATGTACGGGAAGGAGGTCTGGGTCTCCGTCTGGGGCAGGAAGGACAAGCCTTCCGCCATAGTGGTATTCGACGACAGGACCATGAAGATCAAAAAGGTGATAACGGGAGACTGGGTCAGGACGCCGACGGGTATCTTCAACGTTTACACGACCACGAACGACATCTACTGAGGTGGTGAGATGGCCTCTCTCATCTCACCGCGGTCCCTCGCCCCCTCCCTTTTCCTCCTTTTCCTTTTCCTTTTCCCCTTCGCCCAGGAGGGCAAGGAGATATACATGAGATACTGTGCGGACTGCCACGGCGAGGACAGGCTGGGTAAGACCGCACCTCCCCTTATACCTTCACTTCTTGAGAAAAGGACAGACAGGGAGATAGCGGAGATCGTAAAGGAGGGCATACCCGCTTCGAACATGCCTCCCTTCGATCTGAAAGACCGGAGTCTTAAAAGCCTTATAGCCTTCCTGAGGTCTCCACTTCCCGGTGTCGAGTTTCAGCCAGAACGTGTGGAGATCAAGAGGGACCCGGCGGGATACAGACACATAAGCCTCGAAGACCTGGTTGTCTTCGTGGACAGGGGGAGAGGAAGGATCGTCCTGCTCACGGGTGGGGACCAGGTGGACTCCTTTGAGTTTAAAAGGGTTCACGGGGGTGTGAAGTTCACGGACGAGGGCTTCTACGTCCCGTCGAGGGACGGGTGGGTCCTTTACTACAGTCTTAAAGAGAAAAGACCCAGGGTGAAGCTAAGACCCTGCGTGTATCTCAGAAACCTGGCGGTAAACGGAGACAGGGTGGCGGTTTCCTGTGTCCTGCCCCGGGTCCTGGTCATCACAGGCAGGAGCTTAAAACCCCTCAAGGTGGTCCCCCTGCCCGGGAGACCCTCCGCGGTTTACCCTTACAGGAACGGCTTTATCCTGACCTTCAGGGACATACCTGAGGTCGCCCTGCTGGACAGGGAAGGAAACGTCAGGTACCTTAAGGCGGACACACCCCTCGAGGACTTCTTCCTCGATCCCTTCGAAGGTTATCTGGTGGGAAGCTCAAGGAAAAGGGGTGGCCTTTTAGTTTACTCGCTCCCGGACCTCAAGAGGGTAGCCTTCCTGAGAACCAGATCCCTTCCCCACCTCTTCGCGACAGCCTTCTGGTACCGGGAAGGTTCCTTTTTCTTCGCTACCAGACACGCAGGCACCACCAGGGTCACCGTCTGGGAGATGTACTCCTGGAGGAAGGTAGCGGAAGTGGACGTCGGAACTACAGGCTTCTTCGTGAGAACACACCCTTCAACCCCTTACCTCTGGGTTGACGGGGGTGAGGGCGAGATAATCCTCATAGACAAGAGGACCTATGAGGTAAGAAGGGCAAAGATTACGGAGGGCGGAAGGATAACCCACGTGGAGTTCTCTGGAGACGGGAGGCTCGCCTACGTCAGCGTGAAAGGAAGGGGTCTTCTGGTTCTGGACACCGCTCTCTTTAAAAAGGTCAGCTCTGTGAGTACGCCCGGCCCTTCGGGCAAGTACAACCCTCTGATGAAGACGAGAAGAGGTCTGTCCGCACTCCTGGGCCTTGAGGTCTTCATGAGAAAGTGCTGGGGATGTCACCATCCGACACGCAGGGCCTTCGGACCACCCCTCAGGTGGATAGCGGAGCACAGGAGTGAAGACCTCATAGTTTCCCAGATCCTTAACCCGCACAGCACCTACAAACTGCTGGGCTACAGGAGAAACGCCATGCCTTCCATAAAGATGTCGCCTGAGGAGGTGAAGGCTGTACTCAGCTTTATGGAGGCCATTAAGAATGGCTGGTTTGACTGACACCCGGAGGCTACGAAATGTTGAGGATCACCAGGTTTATAAGGTGCGCCCTTGAGGGAAGACCGTTCGAGTCTTTCAGAGGCATAATCCTCATATGGAACCTCACAAACAGATGTAACCTTTACTGCAGGCACTGCTACGCTTCCGCAAGGTCTGAAGCGAGCGGAGACCTCTCCACCGAGGAAGCCCTGGCTCTGATCCCTTCCCTCAGGAGAGCTGGAGTCAGGTTTGCGGTACTTTCGGGAGGGGAACCCCTTCTCAGGGAAGACCTTCCCGAGATAGCTGTGAAACTTAAGGAAGAGGGTATAAGGACGTATCTCTCTACGAACGGAACTCTCCTAAACAGAGGAAACGTCCGCGAAATAGCCCCTTACTTTGACTACGTCGGGATAAGCGTGGACGGAACACCGGTCATACACAACGCGTTCCGGGGAAAGGCTTCCTCCTTTGAAGGTGCGGTGAAGGCTGTTGAGGCCTGCCTTTCCGAGGGTGTGAAGACAGGTCTCAGGTTCACACTTACCCCCGCCACCCTTCCCGGTCTCCCCTTTGTATTCAGACTCGCCCGTACCTTGGGCGTTTCAAAGGTTTACATATCCCACCTCGTGCACGCGGGAAGGGGTACAGGACTCAGGAACCTGCCCGGAAGAGAATACAGGTCCGCGGTAGAGTTCATAGTAGAAAAGGCCCTCGTGTGGGCGGAGTCGGGAGTGGAGACCGAGATAGTCACGGGAAACAACGACGCGGACGGTGTAGTCCTCTACAGGAAGTTCTCGGACAGATACCCGGAAAGGTCTTCCGAGATGCTCAGCCTGCTTAAAGCCTGGGGAGGAAACCAGGCGGGGGTGAGGATAGTGAACATAGACCATAAAGGGAATGTGAAGCCCGATCCCTTTTTCCCTGTAATCCTCGGAAACGTCAAAGAAAAACCCTTTGAGGAGATATGGAACTCGAACGGAGTCCTCAGCTTCCTCAGGGAAAGACCGAGGAGGCTCGTGGAAAGATGCTCCTCCTGTCCCCATCTTGAGATCTGCAACGGGAACTCAAGGGCCAGAGCCCTTATCGCCTACGGAGATATAAGGGCGGAGGATCCCGCATGCTACCTCTGATCCTGCTGGTGGTCTTCTGGGTGTCCTTTGGGTGTCAGGTCTGGGTAGTGGAGAGGGAGAGGGGCGCCCTGGCGGTTCTGGAGGACCGCGGGATCACCGAGATAAAAGGCCTCGGGAACCTCAACCACGCAACCGTGAAGTTCAGAAAAGGATACGCCTACGTGATAAGCAGGGACGGGTATGTATCCCTTATAGATACAGATAAAAAGAAGCTCATAAGGAGAGTGAAGGTAGGGGAGAGTTCCATAGGCCTGACCTTCTGCGGGAACAGGGTGGCGGTCGCCAACTACGACCCCGGAACCGTGGTCATCCTGGACGAGGACCTCAGGGTCATCAGAGTACTGGAGACAGGTTCCAGGAACGTGGGTATAAAGAGCTGGGAGGGGAAGCTGGTCTTTTCCCTCATGGACAGAGATGAGATCTGGGTACTCTCCTGTGACGGAGAGAGGCTTGCCACTTTCAGGGTCTCTCCCATGCCCTTTGACGCCCTTCTCCACGAAGGGGTTTACCTTGTCGGCTTCTTCGGAAGCGGTAAGGTCGGTTTCCTTGACCTGAAAACCATGACCTACAGGGAAACTGTCCTCGGCGGACCGGAGGAGGCTGTCCTGAAGGTCCCCCACTTCGGGACCTGGGGTGTGACGGAAAGCACCGCCTACATACCCGCGGTCGGAGAAAGGAAGGTGTACATCCTCGACCTCAGGACCCGCAAGGTTAAGGGTTCAATAGAGGTTCCCGGACTCCCGGTCTTCGTCGTCCTCTCTCCAGACGGGAGATTTATAGCGGTGAGCTTCAGCGGTGATAAGGAGGACTTTGTGACC
>JAUZRJ010000033.1 GCA_030950545.1 Aquificota bacterium
ATCAAGCTTGAGAAGAAGAATAGCAGGTTCGCATACCTGCACCTTCCGAAGCTCGGGAAACTCAAAATCAGACTTCACAGAGATATAGACTGGTCAAGGGCAAGGACGGTCACGGTGAAGAGAGAACCGTCAGGAAAGTGGTATGTTTGCATAACGGTGGAGATAGAGCTTGATGAAGTGCTCAGAGAAGCTCAGGAGAAAGCTGTAGGGATAGACCTCGGGGTAAAGAACCTTGCGACCACTTCAGAGGGAGAGTTTATAGAGCACCCCAAGTTTTTGCGGAGACTTGAGAAGAGACTCAAAAGAGAGCAAAAGAAACTCTCAAGGAAAGAAAAAGGCTCAAACAATTGGGAGAAGCAAAGGAAGAAAGTGGCTAAAATTCACGAGGAGATAAGGAATGCAAGGAGGGACCTTTCTGCACAAGCTATCAAGGTATTTAGTGGAGAGCTACGATTACATCAGCTTTGAAGACCTTGACATAAAGGGACTCATTCAGAACAGCAACTTAGCAAAGCTAATACTTAATGCGGGATGGGGAACACTCATCACCTTTGTCACCTACAAGGCTGTGATGGCGGGGGCAAGGGTGGTAAGGGTTGACCCGTCCTATACGACTCAGGACTGTTCTGTTTGTGGTTTTAGAGTTCCCAAGACTTTGGCTCAGAGGCTTTATAAGTGTCCCGGATGCGGAGCTGTTATGGACAGGGATTACAACGCGAGTGTGAACATCTTGCAAAAAGGTCTCGCCTGCCTTAAGGGTGCTAAGATCGGAGCGACCCGAACTTACGCCTGTGGAGAGGGCGGAAAGCCCTCGCCCATGCAGGAATCCCCTTGCGGGTCTTCCGGGTGGGGTAAAGACCGCTGGCGGGGTGAGAGGATAAGGACATTCCACATTTACAGGGTCAGAGGTTTTTCGGGAGTCCTCCATGAGAGTCCGGAGGGTTACTGAGGTTCTCATAGCGCTTTACCTGTGGGGTTTTATCCTCTACCAGATAACACCTGTAAGGATAATACCATCCACAAACTACGCACCGAAGAGCCTATCCCCTATGCCGGTTATATACAGGTATGCTTACGCTTACGATGTGAAGAGCGCATTCTCCCACCATGCGGGTAGCATCAGGAACCTGATAGACACTATGGAGAGGATGAACATAGACTTTGCCTTCGGCGACTTCCCGGAGGTCATCGCCCACAGACTCTACCCCAAGCCAAGAAACAACCCCTGCGTCACCATAAGGACATCCCGGATAAGCCTCCTCATGAGGCTGTCTCACCTCGTGTTTGAGGAGATCCCGAACCTCATCTTCTTTGAAAGGCCCGAGGGGGTCCTTTCCAGGCTTGATCCGCCCGAAGGAGAGTGCTATGTGGTTGCCCACGACGGAAAGGTGTGGGTCTCAACTTATCTGGGTTTTGAGGTGCCCCCCTACTCCTTTATACTCGGGTCAGCCAGAAATGTGTTCTTCTCTAGGGACATCCTGATAAGGTCTCCGGACCCCGAGGAGGTCCTCAGGTCCACCATAGTCCTCCTGGACAGGAAGGGTGTAACCGCCTTCGCCTATTCGGAGAGGAGCTTCTACCTTCCGGGGGAGGCTACCTTCTATGACTTCAGGTACGTGGTCGAGACCGATGTGAAGAACCCTCTGATCTACCTGTTTTACAACGGAGAACTCTTCGGTGTATACGCCCAGAGGCGTATAAACCTGCCCCTCTCGGAGGAGGGGGCTTACAGATCGGTGGTTATGAGCTACAGGTTCAGGATCAGCGTCTTTTACTTCGGTCTCAGGACCGTCGCCCTGGTCCCGCCTGTAAGGCTGATGTAGAATAGAACAGATGAGGGCTTTTGTGGGCTTCTTCACGAGCAAGAAGATCTACGACCACGTGGAGAAACTCCAGGAGGAGACCAAGAACTTTGTGAGGGGGAAGTGGATAGAACCTCAGAACCTCCACATAACCTTCCAGTTCCTCGGGGACATATCACGGGACCAGGCGGTCAGCGTTATGAAGAACCTGCAGAAGGTAGCGGACAGGTTCTCCCCCTTCAAGGTTCAGTACAGATCCCTCGGTGTGTTTCCAGACTCCAAAAGGCCGAGGATCCTCTGGATAGGTGTCTCCAGGGGCGGGGACCTGCTGAAGAGGATAGCCAGCGAGGTTGTACAGCTGAACAGGAAGGCGGGTATAAATCCGGAAACGAAGCCTTTCCATCCCCACGTTACCATATGCAGGATAAAGGATGTGGACAGGAGGAAGCTGAAAAACCTGATGAGCAGATACAGGAACACGGTCTTCGGTGAGGACACGGTCGACAGGGTCGCTTTCATCTCAAGCTCCCTGACGAGTGTGGGACCCATATACACGGTCGTCGAAGAGTTCCCTTTAAGGAGGGACACCTCTTGACCACCTACAGGGACTCGGGTGTTGACATAGAGAGGGCTGAAAACCTCACCCGTTACATAAAAGAGAAGGTGGAGAAGGCCTTCCCCGGGAGGCTGACCACGGGTTTCGGCGGTTTCGCTTCCGGCATGGATCTGACGGGCTACAGGAACCCTGTCCTGTTCTCTTCCGCGGACGGCGTGGGAACCAAGCTCAAGATAGCTCATGAGATCGGGATTCACGACACAGTGGGAGTGGACCTGGTCGCCATGAACGTGAACGACGTCGTAACGACAGGTGCGAAGCCCATCTTCTTCCTTGACTACATAGCTACCGGGAGGATAGACCTGAAGGTTCTGAAGTCTGTGGTAGACGGTATAGTGAAGGGCTGTGAGGAGGCTGGGGTCGTCCTGGCGGGAGGTGAGACCGCGGAGATGCCGGGCTTTTACCCGGAAGGTGTTTACGACCTTGCCGGGTTCTGCGTGGGTGTGTGTGAAAGGGATGAGATAATAGACGGGTCCAGGATAAAGCCGGGGGACACGCTCATAGGCTTGAGGTCTTCCGGTTTCCACAGCAACGGCTACTCGCTGATAAGGAAGGTTTTAAGGGATAGAGGTGTGAAGCTGACAGACAGGGTCCCTTTCGGTGACCTCACCGTAGGGGAAGTCCTCCTGAAACCCACACGTATTTACGTCAAGCAGGTTTTAAGTATAAGGACGCACATCAAGGGTGTAGCTCACATAACGGGAGGAGGTATACCGGGGAACCTGGTGAGAATACTCCCCGAAGGTGTCAGGGCGGTTGTGGAGAAGGCTTCCCTTCCCGAGGACCCGGTGTTCGAATGGATAGCTGACCTGGGCAACATACCGGAAGCGGAGATGTTCAGGACCTTCAACATGGGTGTAGGTATGATCCTGGTGGTCGGGGAGGAGGAAAGGGACAGGGTCCTCGAAATTTTAAAAGGAGACGCCTTCGTCTGCGGTTACACTGAACGTGGAGAAAGGGGCGTCAGTGTGGTCTGATCACCTGCACTTCTCGAAGCTGATCGTCTCCACACCTATCAGGTGGGCGTACTGGAGCTGGGTTTTGGTGAGGATGTTGAGAACCGCCTCTTCATCGTTCGGGTCCTTCACCGCTATGTTCAGGGTCTCCCGCCTCTTTCCCGTTGTCCAGATCCTGCACACGGGAGCCTTTATCTTCTTCATCTCCCTCATGAGTATCTCCGGGAATACGCCCCTCTTTACGTACATGAGCTTGTCGTAAACGTCGGAGACCCTCCTGTACATCCTGTAGAGTTTTCCGTACCTTTCCTCGTTGTAGTCCATGTACTTCTGTTTCAGGTTGTTGAGGGGATAGCCGTAGGAGTTGAGCTCGTCCACTATCCTCACGGTAGCCCCTTCCCTCATGGCTTCCCTGTCGAGCTCGTCGAGCCTTCTGTCTATCCGGTTAACGAACCTCAGGTCCTCCATGTACTCCTTGTCCGTTATCTCACCTCCTGCCGAAAAACTCGCGAACAGCAGGAGAAGACCCAAGATCACCATAACACAGCCCTCCTTATATATTAATTACTTCCCTGTAGACCCCCTCGTGGTCTTCCAGAAACCTTTTAAGGGTGAACCTGAGGGCCCTCCTCCTGGCTTTTTCGGAGAGCCTCTCCCTCAAGGGTCTGTCCTTCAAAAGCCTGATAACCGCGTCCGCCACCTCCTTCACCTCCTCCCCGCACAGCACACCTCCATCACCCACTACCTCCGGTACCGCACCCCTCCTGAGGGCCACCACGGGAAGACCGCAGGCCATAGCTTCCGCAAAAACCAGACCGAAGGTCTCAGTCTTGGAGAGGAGAAGGAAGAGGTCCGCGTCGGAGTAAACTGCTGGAAGGTCTTCCCTCTTCACCCTTCCCAAGAAGGTAACCTCTACCCCGAGACGCCTCGCGTACTTCTCGAGCTTATCCCTTTCGGGACCGTCTCCCACTATTATGTACTCCGCGTCCACCCTTCTCTGAACCTCCGCCATGACCCTGAGGGCGAACCTGAGGTTCTTCTCAGGTGCGAGCCTGCAGACCGTGATGACCCTCCCGCTGTCAAGACAGACCCTTTTGCGGAAGAAGACGTCGGGAACCCCCGGGTATATGACCCTTACGGGTGTCCTCTTTCCCAGAAACCTCCTGTAGGTGTTTTGCTGGTACTCGGATATGAATATGGTCCTTGACGCCTGCCTGCCCATGAAGCCAACGAGAGCCTTCGCTATACCTCCCCTGTCTATGCGCAGGCTGTACCGGGAGAGGTGCCTCGGGTCTATGTACACAGAGCCCACGATCCCCTTCTTCAGGGCTTTACCCGCTATCAGGGCTATCAGACCCGCGGTGAAGGGTTCGTGGAAGTGTATCACATCGGGATCAAACTCCCTGAGCCTCTTTATCAGGTCCGGGCAGGGGAAAACCATCTCCGCTTTGTCGTAAAGGGGTATCCTGAGGCTCGGGAGTTTTAGAAGATCGAGACCTCTTCCCGCACCGTCCACGAACTGACCGGTCACCACGAGGACATCGTGTCCTCTCTCTTTAAGACCCCTGGCGAGGTCAACCACTATCCTGGTCCCTCCCCCCATGTCCTCTCTGAAGTTATCGGTGAAAAGGGCTATCCTCATCTCCCCTGGTTACCCGAACCGTGCAATCCGCACAGCTCAGGTGCCGGGCTATTTGTATAGCGCCTGTTCAGGCTGGGGATAAACCCGGCAGGCGCTATTTCCCCAGCCATAGGCCCTGCCCCAGGTAACAGGACCTTGCGCCCATAAAGGGTTCTCCCCACGTCCCCTGAAACGAGCAGACGCCTCAGGGGAGAGAGGTCCCTGGGTGACCTCTCAGGGGAGAGTGCGGTCAGCACCGCTACCCTCAGCACTCGCCAGGGATTGTACAAAGCCCCTTTCGGAAACTTCGGAGTATCCCCGTTCCTTCCGTCGGTTGACAGGGATACCCTCCCTGACTCACGCTGAGGGCTTTCTATCAATAACCTGTAATTCTTCGGCATCCTTTCGGATAGCCCAAGACCCCTCCTTGCTACTACCCACGCTG
>JAUZRJ010000034.1 GCA_030950545.1 Aquificota bacterium
CCCCTGAGCCAGATAAGGATGGGAAAGAATCTGTACCCCGCCCGTAGGGAACTCTCCATTAGGTTTTTATATTATAAACCTGACTTTCCAGAGCCTGCGGGGTGAAATGATTGAAGGGGTTTAAATTTCAAGGGGGCCGAAAGGCCCCCGGAGGTTTTCAGTCGAGGTCGGGCATGTCGGTGGGTGTTGTGTCCTTTTTCTTCTCGGGTTCGGGAAGGTCCGCAACAAGGGCTTCCGCGGTTAGCATGGTTCCCGCCACGGATGCTGCGTTCTCTATGGCTGTCCTCACCACCTTGGTGGGGTCTATTATCCCTCTCTCGAGCATGTCCACGTACTCACCGGTTGCAGCGTCAAAGCCCCAGTTCTTACCCTTCTCCTTTCCGAGCTCTATGACCTTCTCCAGCACAACATACCCTTCAAAGCCCGCGTTGTAGGCTATCTGTCTGAGCGGTGTTCTGCAGGCCTTTCTGATTATGTCAACACCGAGCTTCTGGTCATCGTTGTCAACCTGGAGGTCGTCGAGGGCTTCGGAGGCTCTCACGAGTGCAACACCACCACCCGGAACTATACCTTCTTCAACAGCTGCCTTTGTAGCGTGAACAGCGTCTTCGACCCTCGCCTTCTTCTCCTTGAGTTCAGCCTCGGTGGCTGCTCCAACCTTTATGACCGCAACACCGCCCGAGAGTTTAGCGAGTCTCTCCTGGAGCTTCTCCCTGTCATAGTCGGATGTGGTTTCCTGGATCTGCTTCTTTATCTGCTCTATCCTTGCCTGTATCTGAGCCTTGTCACCCTTTCCGCCGACTATCGTGGTCGTCTCCTTGTCCACGATGACCTTGTCCGCCCTGCCGAGCATGTCGAGTGTGACGGACTCGAGCTTGATACCCATCTCCTCCATGATCGCCTGTCCGCCGGTGAGTATGGCTATGTCCTGGAGGTAGTCCTTTCTCCTCTGACCGAAACCTGGTGCCTTGACCGCACAGCACTTGAGAACACCCTTTATGTGGTTAACCACAAGTGTTGCGAGAGCTTCGCCCTCAACGTCCTCCGCTATGACCAGGAGTGGCTTTCCTGACCTGACCACCTGTTCGAGAACGGGAAGGAGGTCCTTTACGTTGGAGATCTTCTTCTCGTGTATCAGTATGTAAGGTTCCTCAAGGACACACTGCATCTTGTCCGCGTCGGTTATGAAGTAGGGGGATAGATACCCTCTGTCAAACTGCATACCCTGAACGGTCTCGAGGATGGTCTCCGCGGACTTGGACTCTTCCACGGTTATAACACCGTCCTTACCGACCGCCTCCATAGCGTCCGCTATTATCTTCCCTATCTCGGGGTCGTTGTTGGCTGAGATCGTAGCCACCTGCTCTATCTCGCTCCTTCCCTTGACGTCCACGGAGAGCTTCTTTATCTCCTCAACGACCTTCTTCACCGCTTTGTCTATACCCCTCTTCACGTCCATCGGGTTGGCACCGGAAGCTATTACCTTAAGCCCCTCGTGGAATATGGCCTGCGCCAGTATGGTGGCGGTGGTGGTCCCGTCTCCCGCAACGTCGGAGGTTTTGGAAGCGACCTCCTTGACGAGCTGGGCTCCTATGTTCTCGTAGTTGTCCTTAAGCTCTATCTCCTTGGCGACGGTGACCCCGTCCTTGGTCACAACGGGGGTTCCCCAGTTCTTTGCCAGGATAACCTCCCTGCCTCTGGGACCAAGGGTAACTTTTACAGCGTTGGCGAGCTTGTCAACACCCGCCTTGAGCTTTGCTCTCGCCTCTTCACTGTAAATGATCCCCTTTGCAGCCATCTTACCCACCTCCTTTCAGTTTTTAGGCGGAAACTTTAGCGTCCTCGACTATCGCGAGGACCTCATCTTCAGACATTATGAGATACTTCTCACCGTCAAGCTCGACCTCGGTCCCCGCGTATTTGTTGAAGAGGACCACATCTCCCTCCTTGACCTTGAGGGGTTTTATCTCTCCGTTGTTAAGGAGCTTCCCCTCTCCTACCGCTATGACCTCACCCATCTGGGGCTTTTCCTTCGCGGTGTCGGGTATGATTATCCCGGAGGGTGTCCTCTGCTCCTGCTCTTCGAACCTTCTCACAACTATCTTGTCGTAGAGGGGCTTGAGCTTTGCCATCTCCTTCACCTCCTTCCGTTTTATTTCGTAGAAAATTATATTAACCTCCACCCCCTTTGTCAAGGGGGTCCGCCCTGAAATCTTAGCCAATCTTGCTAACATTTTCTTAGCTGTTTTTATATAAATGCACTTCTGGGGTGCGGGATTTATAGGGTTATAAGAGTTTCTTTTAAGCGGACGTCCTAAGAAGGAGTAATATGATCATCTAAGCCCTTTCCGGGAGGAGCGGATATGGCGACGGTAAGAGAGGAGGTCAAGGAAGCTACAACGGGGGGTTTTTTGAAGGACACGATCTTCGAAGGTTTCATATCCGTCTTCAGGAGGCAGTGGCCCCCGTGGGTCGGCGGGCTTGCGATGGGTTTCATCGTAGCCCTGATGTTCGCCTGGGGTGCTCCGTGGGGTGTGACGAGCGGGATAATAATCTGGGGCGATAACCTGCTAAAGCCCATCCTCTACCCGGGAGCTGACCTCCAGAGTCCGCTCTGGCAGTACGTGGCCCTTATAAACTGGGCTTTCCTCCTCGGAGCTCTAATATCCGCGCTCATAGGCGGTGACTTCAGGCTGAGCATACCGGGAAAGGACGAGCTTCTTCTGGGAGCGGTTGGCGGTACCCTGATGGGTATAGGAGCTTTTATGGCTTTCGGGTGTACCATAGGAGCTTTCCTGGTGGGCTTTGGAGCCCTCAGCGCCTCCGCCCTGACAATGATGGTGGGGCTCGGTATAGGTGCTTACATAGGTCTTAAGATCTACATGGCGCTTATGCTGAGAGGATGGGGTTCTCCGGGCAAGATAATACACGTACCCGAAAAGTTGCAGTTGTCCTTGGGTCTTGTGTTACTTGGGGTTGCTCTCCTGCTGATCGTCTTCGTGGACAGGAAGGTCTCCACCTTCACACCCGCCATCGGGATAGGGTCCATAGAGGTTGCGGCGGGGTCGCTCATATTCTTCGGTGTGGTCCTGGGGATAATAAACCAGAGAACGAGGTTCTGCTTCGTGAGGGCGTTCAGACAGCCCTTTGAAACCGGTGAATCCGACATGACGAGGGCTGCCGCCCTTGCCATAGCGGTTGCTGCCGTGGCGGGCGCCATAGTCAAGTTCTCACCCTTTGCGGGCATCCTAGAAAGCCAGCTGGTCCAGGAGACCCTATCCTTCGAGATGACCAACCCACCAACCGTTAAAAGCATGATGATAGCTCCTTCCTTTCCCTTCGGTAGCCTCATCGGTGGGATAATATTCGGCATAGGTATGACCCTTGCGGGAGGTTGTTCCGTCGGGAGCATGTGGAGGGCGGGTGAGGGTTCTGTGAAGAACATGGTCGCCATACTCTTTTACGCCATCGGCGGTTCTCTGTTCGCCTTCTTCTTCAGGAAGGTGGATCCCGTGATAATGAGCGCACTATCTCCGATATACGAAAAGCTGGGAGCCAACACGTCCCTGGGTGCAAAGGTATTTCTGCCTGAAGCGGTTGGCGGTTTAGGATGGGCCCTCCTCATACTCCTCTGCTTCGCGGGGGCTTGGTACCTGTTCTCCATATGGAACGAGAAGACCGGGAGGTTCGTTCTCAAGTTCGACATCTGATTCGATTATGGGACACACAGGGGCGGGTCCGTTCCGCTCCCTTTCAACCAAAGAAAGAAGCAGGGCTTTTCTTCTCCTCAGGTCCTCTATAATACTGTCTATCTCCTCCACCTTTTTCCTTATCTTCTCCCTCACACACCCGCAGGGTTCCCTGCCTGAGAGCTTAAGGTCCAGGATCTCCTTTATCTCGGAGAGCTTGAAACCAAGCCTTTTAGCCTTCAGTATGAACCTGCAGAGGTCCACGAAGCTTTCGGGGTAGTCCCTGTATCCGGAGGCGTTCCTCGGGGGTTGTGGCAGAAGGCCTATCTCCTCCCAGTACCTCAGGGTTTTAGGGTTCACACCCACCCTTCTGGCCAGCTCTCCTATTCTCATAGGTATATAGGTATGTACCCTTCCCTGACTTTCAACACGTGGAACTCGAAGCCCGACCTGACGGTTTTTACACCGTCAAAAAGGGCCTCCTTTGGCACCTCAAAGATCCTCATGGCGACCTCACAGGCGTAAAACTCAACGCCGTAAAGCATCAGGTTGCTTATCCTCTCCTCAAACTCTCCGTTCTCAAATCTGTCGAGGAAGTGTATCCCCTCATCGTAGGCGACGACCAGTATTTGAGCTCCCGCACCCCACAGGTTTATAGCTCCCCTTATCCTCAGAAAGACCTTCCTGTAGCGTTTTCTGTCCCTGAAGGTAACCGGGAATAGGAGCCTTACAGGTGGTTCGGGTTCACTACCCAAGGCGGGGGTAAGGAGAAGCCACGGGAGTACCCTCAGAAGGTCCCTCCTCCTCACAGCACCACCTCCAAGAAGTTCTTCATCAGGTATGCGGAGATGAGTAAGAAGATAACGCCTGCAAACCTGCTCAGGACAGCGTAACTTCTCTCTACAAACTCCCTCATGGACCCCACCACAACACCCGAAAGGAAGACGGGCACCGACCTGCCCACCGCGTAGACACCCATCAGAAAACCCGCCTTCAGAGGGTCTCCGGCGGAGACGCTGAGGGCGAAGGCTCCGAGCATCAGGGATGTACATGACGGACACAGGGAGAAGGTGTAGGCGACCCCGAGGGCGAGGCTACTGCTGAAGGGGTCTCTTATCAGGTTAAGGCGGGAGATCTCCACGGAGAGGGGTAAGAGTCGCAGGAGGCTCAGCCCAAGGAGCAGGAGTATAAGGGCAAGGACCGGGGTGAAGACCTCAGCCCTGAACAGGTCCGTGATAACCACCAACCCTGCGGACACAAGTAACCCGGCTACAGAGTGGGTTATGAGGAAGGAGAAGAAAAAACCTGCCAAGCTTAAGGCTATATGGAGGTTGCTTCTGTGCCTTGTTATGAGGACACCGAAGACCACGGGAAGCAGGGGAAGGGTGGAAGGTCCCAGGCTCGTCAGGAAGCCCAGTAGGAGCATAAGTGCTACCAGCAGGTAGAAAGGAGCACCTTCCTGAAGCAGGGACGACACGTAGAGGTTAACCCATCCGGGGTCAAGGATAAGTCCTAAGGATAGGACCAGGCAGAAGCCCGTAAAGGCGGGGACCGCGGGTATGAGGCTGGAAACCCGCTTCAAAAAACCCTCGGGAGCGAAGATAACGACAAGGGAAGGCACTGTGGAGAAGAGAGCGTACAGGTTGAATATGAGGAACGGCCTGTCGAGATAAAGGGAGTAGGTGAACATGAGGGCTATAAAGGGAACACTGCAGTAGGGAACGCTCATACCGAGGGCTATACCGGGCGGTAGGTCCGTGGTTCTTAACAGAAACTGGGGAGAAAGGTCGAAGGGAGCCAGCCCCAGCCTCCTCATAAGAGGGAAGCCGAAAATGAACACGGAGGCGACAACGGCCTGCACTATGACAAGACTTCTGAGGGATATGTCCAGAGGAACTAGATAAGAAGCGAGCGCAAAAAGGTTAAGGAGGGCTACCCTTGAGACCAGCATCAGGAATGGGTGATGGAGACCTTCTTTGAGAGTGTAAGCCCTTAAAAGGAGGTTCAGATTCCACATGCAGGGAGACAAGAAAGAGAGGGACCCGAGGGCGGGAACCAGGTACAGCAGGCTCAAGATATCTCCTCCTCTATCGCCTTCCTTATCTTCTCCTCCGACGGGACGACACCGGCGAACTTTACCTTTCCGTTGACAGCTACCGCAGGTGCGGTCAGGATCCTGAGCTGGGTGATCCTGTCCGTGTCCTTTATCGGGTCGAGGACAACGACCTCAGCTCCCATCTCCTTTGCGACCTTCATAACCCTATCCTTGACCACCGCACACTTGGGGCAGAAATCCGACTCTAAGATCTCCACCAAGATATCCATGGAAGTGAATATAAACCTTCCGGTTAGCTGGAAGGCAACTCAGAAGGACACAATCTTATCCGCCCAGGAGACTATCTCGTAAAGGTCGTTCATAGAGCCCACCGGACAGGTTGCTGAATCCTTTGAGTCCCTTGTTTCAAGACACACACCGCAGGCGACCACCTGACCCCCGTTCTCTTTGAACAGCTCCATCTGACCCTTGACGTCGTAAGAGGGGTCCTCTAGGTTCAGAACCTCAACCCCTTTCCCCAGAAGGAAAACCTTAACCTCGTCCCCCTGGGCTAAGGAGAAAACCCCGAACCGGAAGGCGTTCCAGGCGGTTTCCGGGTCGTTTGAGTACAGGACTATCCCCACCCTCATGGTTAGTCCCTCCTAACCAGCTGGGGAGAAATTATATTAATTTTCCATGGAAGAGGTCAAGCGGAAGAAGTACGGGGAGGAAGCCATAGAGAGGGCTGAGCTGGAAGCCTGGGAGAACCCCTCTCCCGAAAGGGATTACATGATAGAGATAACCTTTCCAGAGTTCTCCTGTCTCTGTCCCAGGTCTGGATATCCTGACTACGCCACAATCAGGATAAGGTACATACCCGACAGGTACATAGTGGAGCTCAGGTCTCTGAAACTCTGGCTTAACAAGTTCAGGAACAGATACATCTCCCACGAGCAGGCTACAAACGAGATATACAGGGCACTCTACGACCTCTTAAAGCCTAGGTTCCTCGAGGTTGTGGGGGACTTCAACCCCAGGGGTAACGTGAAGACGGTGGTGAGGGTCAGGAGTGACGAGAACTACGGCTGACAAGCACACCCTTTGAGCAGAGGTCTCCCATAAACCTTTCTAGGTAGGGTTTCAGGTCCTCAAGCTCAAGGTCTTCGGGCTTCAAAGCCCTGAGAACTTCCTCAGGTTTCCTGCCACCTCCCACACCTTTCAGGAAGGTGTAAACGAAATCCGTCAGTTCCACCTGTTTCACGATCAGGTCTTCGGGATCCCTGAAAAGGAGGAGGTGGTAAGCCCCTTCACGCTCGAGCAGGTCTTCCGCTTCCATCTCCTCCGCCCTGTGGACTGGGTACCTGAAGCTGGCGAGCCTTGAGGAAGCGGAGAACCTGTAGTTACCTTCCCAGGAAAAGGTGGAGGTTCCCTCCTCGGGTGCGTTGAACAGAGCGGATTCAAGCCACTCGTAGACCATGAGGTCTTCCAGAAAGGGTAAGCGGTCCTTCAGGCTGGTTCTCTTTGACCTGAAGAACTCAAGGAACTCGCCCGGCAGGTCCATCAGAAGGGGTGACCTGTGAGGCATCGGAAGGAACTCACTGACCAGCTTCTCAAACTGGTCGCCTGTAAACCTCCTGAACACGGGGAAGGTTGTGGACAGGACGTCTTCTATCCTTGTTCTGACAAGGTCCCTGTAGACTTTTAGCCTTTCCTCCCGTGCTTCCCTTCTCCCCGTAGCAATTTGGAAGACCTTTTCCATCTCTTCAAAGGCTCCCATAACGACACTTATCCCTGAGTTCTTTAAGGTCCTTTACAAGTTCCTCGTAGGAGGGTATCCTGTTGTCCCTTTCCAGGAGAACAGGGACCTCTCCTGTTTTCGACAGTGCGTAGATCAGCAGGTCTTCCACCTCTTCCTTAACCTTATCCCCGTGAGTGTCTACGAGGATCCTACCCAACCTCTCGTGACCCGCCACATGTATGTAGGCTACCCTTTCTGTCCTGATCCTGTCCAGGAAACTGTAAGGGTCATACCCGTGATTGACCGAGTTCACGTAGACGTTGTTTACATCCAAAAGCAGGAAGGCCCCGCTCTCCTCAAGAACCGCGTTTATAAACTCCCACTCCTCAAGGTCACCTTCGGGTCTGTAGTAGTACGTGATGTTCTCGAGGATAATAGGCCTCTCAAGAAAGTCCTGAACCTCCTCAACTTTTTTTGAGATGTGTTTCACCATCTCCTCCGTGAAGGGGACGGGGAGAAGGTCGTAGACGTACTCACCTCCCACGGAGCAGAAGCTGATGTGTTCCGAATAAGCTTCTATCCCGAACTCTTCCAGGAAATCCTTCACCTTTCTGAGAAACTCTAAGTTCAGTGGGTCGGGGGACCCGATTGACAGAGAAAGACCGTGGCAGACCAGAGGGAAGTCCCTCCTTATCCTCTCCAGCTTCCGCCTGAAGTATCCACCCCTTCCCATCCAGTTCTCGGGTGCTATCTCAAACCAGGAGGGTCCCTCTTCCATGGGTACGACATCCTCAAGGAAGGAATACCTCAAACCGAGACCGAAACCCTCTGGAACTGTCGGCTTTTCCATGGACTTTAATGTATATTTTAAGCCTATAGGAGGTGGAGCCATGGGCAAGAAGGAAAAGATCCTGACACTCCTCGGAGCAGCTGTCGTGTTCGGCGTATCCGAAGGCCTGGTCTCAAAGGCTGGCGCCCAGGAGGCTACCTGTGCGGGTATGAAGAGGGACACAAAGCAGAAGGAAGCCACCTGCGGGGGCATGAAGAAGGAAGAGGAGGAAAAGAAGAAGAAAAAGCAGAAGGAGGTCACCTGCGGTGGCCAGATGACCTGCGGTGGTCAGATGAAGCGGGATCAGAAATCCTGAATAGATGGAAAAGGATGTTCTCCTCAGGTACGCCAGGCTGAGATCGGGGAGGGCGGACGCCATTATATCCCGTATAACGGAAGGTAAGAGTGTAGCCTGCGGGAAGGGATGTGCTTACTGCTGTTACGGGGTCACCCTCTGGCTCAGGAAGATAGAGGTCTTTTTCCTCGCACACTCCCTCAACAGGAGGAAGCCCCGCGACAGGGCCTACTTTGCGGGTAAGCTGAGGAGGTACGGTAACATCTACGAGAGGGAGTCAGAAAGGGTGGGTTACAGACCGAAGTCTCCCGTTAAGGAAGAGGATCTGGACACAGAAAAGCTCGGGATTATCGGCGGGCTTGCCATGAACGAGGTTCCCTGTCCCTTCCTGTCGGAGGAGAGGACCTGCGAGGTATACGGCGAGAGGCCGATCATGTGCAGGCTCACCCTCTTCAGTGACAGGGAGGTGTGCAGAAAGGACTGGGAGAACCCACTTGCCTTTTTGTGGCGGAACGAGATCTATCCCTTCATAGAAGATATAAAGGTCAGGTTCCTGCCCGTATTTCGGAGGGAGATGGAGAAGATAAGAGTAGATCTTGGCGTTCCTGAATCCTGGGAGAAGGACATAGTTTTCATAACTGACTGGCTCAGGTTCGACCCCGTAAAGAAGGTGTTCTACATCAGAGAAGACGGAAAGAGGTTAGTCCCCTGAATACCTGCAGTCCCTAAAGGTCTCCCAGACGAACCTGTTCAGGGGAAGGTCCAGGGCTTCCCACTCCCTTTTAGAAGCGTCGTAAACCCGCATACCTTTGTACCCGTGTATGTCCATCACCATGTAGAGGAAGGCGGACCCCGTTCCTCCAAAGCAGAAGAGCAGAACCTCATCCTCCCTGCCTATGCCCTGGTTCTCCAGAAACTCGTCCACGTAATCAGGGATCTCTATGTAGAGTTTTTCCGTGTGGTCGTCCTTTATGACCCACCATTCCCAGGGCAGGGCGACCGAACAGGGAACGTGTCCGTACTTCTTCGCCGCTGGGAACTTCTTTACGCCGAAGTAGTGGGTCAGGGGTCTTCCATCTATTATGGGCTTTTTACCTATGCTGTCCTTGAGATATTTCCACCCGATCTCCTTCGAGGGGTCGTATCTAGCCCTGAAGTTCCCGGGCCTTATCTCGGGTTCATCGTAGCTCACGGGAAATCCCTTCTTCACCCAGGCGTTCCAACCGCCGTCCAGAATGCCCACCTTCGTGTGGCCGAGGAGGTGGAATATCCAGTAAGCGTAAACCGCACCCAGTATCTCGTTGACGTTGTTTCCCTTGTAGTAGATCACTATCTCCGAGTCGTTGTTTATACCCCAGCTCCTGAACATGGCCTCATACTCCTCTACGGACTTCTTCACCAGAGCTCCCGTTCTCTCGTCCATCACCCTCCAGTCTTCCTTTTCCGTGAGTCTTGCCCCTGGTATGTGGCCCTCCACCAGGTAACTCTGGGAGTTGGAAAACTCGAGTATTACCAGATTGGGATCTCCAAGGCGCTCCTTAAGCCACTCAGGCGGGACGAGCTTGGGAACGGAAAACCCGAGAGCTATCAATATAAGCAAACCCGCAAGAACTCGCATGAGTATAGTTTATGTGAGCTGGTTCAGATTGACAAGCTAAAACCTACTGCCATATTTAAGGAATGATGAAGGTCTTCACCTTGGAAGAGGCGAGGAACCTTCTCGTCAAGATAAAGCCGATAGTTGAAGACATAAACATGAAGAAGGAGGAGCTCTTTGAGATATACTCACGTCTCGAGGACGAAGAGGACGACCTTGAGAAGATGTACTACCAGACAAAGGCAAAGGAGCTTGAGAGCCTTATAAAGAGGGACTTCCTGAGGATAGAGGAGCTCGGCGGTGTGATAAAGGGTGTGGACCCTATACTGGTCGACTTTCTCTCCTATCACGACGGAAGGTACATATGGCTGTGCTGGAAGGAGGATGAGGAGACCATAATGTACTGGCACGAGCTGAACGACGGCTTTGCCGGGAGAAAGCCGGTCGAGTACCTTCAGGGACCCTCCTTTGAGAGCACTTCCCTGTAAACGTAGTAGTACCAGAGAACCCTCTTCACGTATCTTCTCGTTTCCCTGTAGGGTATAAGCTCTATGTAGAGGAAGTCATCCTCAAACCGCCTCCACCCGCTCACCGCTCCGGGTCCCGCGTTGTAGGACGCAAGGGCCCTGATCAGGTCGCCCTCCCATAGGTCTATGAGGTGCCTGAGATATGCGGTCCCTATCGTGATGTTCACCTCAGGGTCGAACAGGTTTCTGTGTTCTATACCGAACCTCTCACCAACCCATCTGGCGGTTGAGTCTATCACCTGCATCAGACCCTTCGCGCCCGACCTGGACAGGGCAAAGGGGTCGAACAGGCTTTCCTGTCTCATTACCGCGTATATGAGGTCCTCTCCTATCCCGAATCTCTCCGATGCCCTCCTGACTATCTCCCTGAAGGGTGTGGGAAAGGCGACTGCCCTGTACACATCGGAGCCTGCGCCGAACCTCCTGGCGACTATCCTGATAACCGCTCCCGGGTCAAGTCTTGAGAGCGTGAGGAGGTCCCAGGGGGACATCCCATCCGCCAGCCTCATCAGTTCAAGCCTCAGATAGTAGGGAAAGCCCGCCTCCGCTATGCCTGTAAGCCTTGCCACGGTTGACGGGTCTGATGGACCCGCCACCCTGATCACCGGCCTCCTGAAGACCCTGACTCCCATCAACCTCCTGGCCACCGCTCCGTAAAAACCCTCTTCCTCAGAAGCCTTACCGAGGTAGTAGTAGGCCATTACTCTATCTCCCATGGCGTTCAGGATCTTGAACTTCCAGAAGTAGACCCTCGATCTCTGGGTTGACCTAACCGCAAACCTTTCCGCCTCGGAGAGGATCTCGTAGGCTATCCTGTATCTTCCTTCCATGTATCTTATAACCGCAAGGTAGAAGTACCTCCTGAAGTTCTCCCCCGACCTGGATATGTACCGCCTCGCGTTCTTCAGGTCTCCTTTCTGGAGAAACTCCCAGCCGAGCAGGAAATAGAGGTCAGGGTCGTCCTTCTTCAGGACGAACCTTTTGGCGGCTTTGGTCTCTGAGGTTCTGATCAGGGAAAGGAGAGCGTATCTCCAGGCCCTTCTGTCCTCGCATCTGTCACCTGTGCGGACCGCCTGCCTGAAACGTCCGAGCCTGTAAAGGGCAAGGGTCCTGTAAAAGCAGAGACTTCCGGACAGCCTGAGAACATCCTCGTACTTTCCCTCCCTGATCAGGCGTTTGAGGATCCGCTCCCTCTCACCGTCGCTCAGATCAACCTTTCCTATGAGCTGGGGGACCTTCTCGGGAAACCTGAGTACCAGCGGTTTAGGGTCTAAGCGCAGGGACCTCCAGATCTCCACGACCTTGTCCGCGTAAACGTCCCTGACCCTGAAAAGGTCCGCCTCCCCGATCACCCTGCGTGCCTCCTCCTCCTTCCCCGTCCGGACGAGATCCCAGGCGAGTTCCACCCTGAGCTCGTCCGTGAAGACCGCGTCCCGAAAGTTGTCCAGCAGGAAGTAGGCGGTGTAAACGTCCCTTGACTTCAGGTACTCCTTAAGGAGTACATACTCGAGGGGAGGTTTCCCGAAGCAGACCGCGGGAAGGAGGACCGTCAGGAGGAGGACCATGTCAGTAACCTCTTTATCCTCTTTATGCTCACAGCCCTCCCCGTGTCCTCTTCCACTTCTACAATAACAGCGTTGAAGACAACGTCTTCCTTCTCCTCAACCTGGAACTTCCTCGGCATGGCCAAAAGGAACCTCTCTATGGGTTCTCTGTACCTCATACCGATCACCGAGTACAGGGGTCCTGTCATACCGATGTCCGTGACGTAAGCGGTGCCCTTCTTGAGTATCATCTCGTCCGCGGTTGGGACGTGGGTGTGGGTTCCGTAGACCACCGAAGCTCTCCCGTCCGCGTATATGGCGAACGCCCACTTCTCGGAGGTCGCTTCACCGTGAAAATCGACAACAACTATCCTGGTCTCCCGGGAAACCGTCTCGTAAACCCTGTCAAAGACCCTGAAGGGATTGTCCAGACCGTAATCCATAAAGACCCTCCCCATCAGGTTTATGACCGCGAACTTCCTTCCCCCCTTCTCGAAGACGCCGTACCCTCTGCCGGGCACCCCATCGGGGTAATTGGCTGGCCTGAGGAGGTCGGGGGACCCGTCTATGAACTGGAGCACCTCCTTCTTGTCCCATATGTGGTTTCCGGAGGTGAACACGTCTATGCCGAGACCCTTTAACTCCTCGTAGACCTTTTTCGTTATACCGAACCCTCCCGCCGCGTTTTCTACGTTGGCGATGACCGCATCCACACCCTCCGTTTCCCTTATCTCATCTATGACCCTGGCAACAGCTCTTCTTCCCGGTCTGCCAACAATATCCCCTATTATCAGAAATCTCATTCTTTTGGTTTTTGGTGCGGGTGGAGGGAGTCGAACCCTCACGCCCCGAAGGGCACCGGATCCTGAGTCCGGCGCGTCTGCCAGTTCCGCCACACCCGCTCCAATTAAATATTATTATTTAGCATACTCCACGTGTCTAAGCTCCCTGATCACGACCACCTTTATCTGACCCGGATAGTCCACCTCCTCCTCTATCTTCTTGGCTATCTCCTTTGAGAGCATGTAGGCCTCTTCGTCCGATATCTCCTCCGGGTCCACTATTACCCTGACCTCCCTTCCCGCCTGTACCGCGTAGGCGTTGGCTACACCCTTAAAGGACTTCACGATCTCCTCCAGCTTCTCGAGGCGTCTGAGGTAGACCTCGAGGGTCTCCCTCCTCGCACCGGGTCTTGCCGCGGAGAGGGCGTCCGCAGCGCACACGAGGGCGACCTCGGGGTACCTGACGGGCTCCTCCTCGTGGTGGGCCCTTATGGCGTTTATCACCGCGTCCGGTTCTCCGTACTTCTTGCATAGCTCAACACCGATGTCGGTGTGGGAACCGCCAAGCTCGTGGGATATGGCCTTCCCTATGTCGTGGAGGAGTCCCGCCCTCCTTGCCAGCTTGGCGTCCAGACCGAGCTCCTCAGCCATCATACCCGCCAGATATGCGACTTCCTTTGAGTGGAGCAGGACGTTCTGGGAGTAGCTCGTTCTGAAGTAGAGCTTTCCTATGTAGTAGTAAAGCCCCGGGTTTATGTCGTGGAGTCCGAGTTCATAAACGGTCTCCTCACCCATCTTCCTTATCTTCTCGTCCATCTCTCTCTTGACTTCGTCCACCACCTCCTCTATGCGGGCTGGGTGTATCCTCCCGTCCTGGATGAGCCTCTCTAGGGCTTCCCTGGCTATCTCGCGCCTCAGGGGGTCAAAGGAGGATATGGTCACAACGTCCGGTGTGTCGTCTATGATCAGGTCGACCCCGGTCAGCAACTCGAAGGTCCTTATGTTTCTCCCTTCCCTTCCTATGATCCTGCCTTTGAACTCGTTGCTCGGGAGCTCAACGGATGTGGTCGTGTAGTTTATGGCTATCTGGGGTGAGAGCCTCTGGACCGCGGTCGTTATTATCCTCTTTGCCTCGCGTTCCGCCTTCTCCCTTGCCTCTTCCTCTATCCGCCTTATAAGCTTAACCGCTTCCACCTTGGCCTCTTCTTCCACCTTCCTGAGTAGCTCTTCCTTGGCTTCCTCCGCGGTCAGACCCGCTATCCTCTGGAGCTCTTGGAGCTCTTTCTCCTAGAGCCTTTCGATCTCGTCCCTCTCGTCATTGAGCCTCTTCTCGATCTCAAAGACCTCCCTTTCCCTCAGCTCCACCTGCCTCTGCAGGTCCCTTATCGCCCT
>JAUZRJ010000035.1 GCA_030950545.1 Aquificota bacterium
GAACATAAAGACCCACAGACCCAAGAAGGGCTTTCACGGAAAGCTCAACTTAGCCCTTGGCTCTTTTTCCTACATAAACCCTTCCCTGAGACTCTCCTACGGAACGGACACCTTCTACGGGCTTGCGGGCTACTCCTACAGATACTCAAAGCCCTACAAAACGGGGGAAGGGAAGAGGTTCACCGAGTACGCCAACTACAAGCCTTCGGAGATAGACTCTACAGCCTTCAGTATAAACACGGGCTGGGTGAAGCTCGGTATAAGACCATCAAAAGACCTGTCCGCAGAACTCTCCTACACAGCCCAGAGGGCAAGGGACGTGCTCTATCCTTACCTGATGATGGACTCTCCAAAAGACGACGCGGACAGGCTGAGCTTGAAGCTCAAGCTCGGAAAACTTAAAGTTACAGCTTACTACTCCCACATATACCACCGGATGAACAACTCTAAGAGGACATCCATGATGTTCATGGAAACGATAGCCAAAACGACCACCTTCGGTGGTAAGGCTGAGTACCAGCTCAAGAACCTGACCTTCGGGATTGAGGCATTCAGCTGGAACTGGAAGGCGAGAACCCAGATGGGCACAACGTTTCAGGACACCGTACCCGACGTTGACTTTCTCAATCTGGGACTCTTCGCGGAGCTCAAAAAGGCCCTCTCAAAGAGGCTAAAGCTCGTAGCAGGTCTCAGGTTTGACTCTACCCGAACGGAGGCTGATCCCAGAAAAGCTAACACAGAGCGTTACTACACCTACCACAACACGAGGGAAACCTCAAGGACCGACACCTACCCCTCGGGCAACATCCAGCTCTTTTACAGCCTGAGCAGGTCCAAAGAGCTATTTCTGGGTCTTGGCTACAGCGTCAGGGTCCCAGACGCTCAGGAGAGGTACTTCGCCCTGAACAGGTCGGGGATGATGGAGACCCTTTACGGCGACTGGGTAGGAAACCCGAACCTCAGACCCTCCAAGAACACGGAACTTGATCTGGGACTCAGGTGGAGCACAGCAAGGTTCAGCGGGGACATGACCCTCTTTTTCAGCTATGTCAGGGACTACATAACCCTGTACAACCAGAGCGGTGTGAACAACACAGGACTCGGGAACTACGCCAGAAGCTACGCCAACGTGGACGCCCGGTTCTTCGGGGGCGAGCTGTCCGGGGTGCTTGCGGTCACAGACACCCTCTTCATCACGGGAGGAGTGTCTTACGTCAGGGGTGTTAAGGAGGAGGACCCGTCAAGAGGTATAAGGGATAAGGACGTGGCTGAGATACCGCCCCTTAGAGGAAGGTTGTCCCTGAGGTACGACACGGGGGACAGGTTCTTTGAGGTCGAGCTCATAGGGTCCGCGACCCAGTACAACGTGGACTCCGATCTCAGGGAGGAAAAGACACCGGGCTGGGCGGTCCTGAACCTGAAGGGCGGGCTTGATCTTGGAAGGTTCCGTCTTATCGCGGGTGCGGATAACGTCCTTGACAAGTTCTACTACGAACACCTTTCCTACCTCAGGGATCCCTTCTCATCGGGTGTGAAGGTTCCCGAACCCGGAAGGAGCCTCTACCTTAATCTGGTATATACTTTCTGAGGTGGAAAGGACCGCTCTCATCACAGGCGTAAGACGTGTCGGGAGGTTTGTTGCGGAAGGCCTGCTGAGGAGAGGTTACAACCTGGCGGTCGTCTACAGGTCTTCGGAAGAGGTGGTCGGAGAGATCAGAAACACCGCGGACTCCCTCGGCAGAAAGTTTGTGGCGGTCAGGGCGGACCTCTCCCGCGGGGTCAGGTACGGAGAGCTGGTGGACAGGGTTGTCTCGGAGCTCGGCGGGATAGACGCCTTCGTCCACCTCGCTTCCCCTTACAGGCGTAGCCCTTTGGAGACGCTCACTCCCGAAGACCTGGACTACCACATGGGACCTATAGCGGAGGCCTTTCTGTTTCTCTCCCTTGAGGTGTACAGGGTTATGCTCAGGAACGAAGGAACAGTAAAGGGCAGGATCGTAGCCTTCGGAGACTGGGCGGTTGAGACACCTTACAGGGGATACACCGCCTACTTCATAGCAAAGGGCGCCCTTCACACCGCTGTTAAGGTCCTCGCCAAGGAGTTCGCTCCCCACGTTCTTGTGAACTGTGTGGCCCTCGGTCCCACCCTGAAGCCCGAGGACCTTGAGGAAGGGATCTGGCACAGGGTCATAAAAAACACACCTCTCAAAAGGGAGGTCCCTCTCGAAGACGTGGTGAACCTTGTGATCTTCCTCCTTGAAGCGGAGGGGATAACGGGGGAGATAATCAGGCTCGACAGCGGAAGACACATAGCGGGTTCGGGCACGGGTTCGCTGGTATGAGAAAGGTTCTGGTTCTGTTCAGCGCAGGCGTTGAAAGCTCCTGCCTTCTCGTTCACTACCTCAGGAAGGGTTTCCTCGTCTATCCTGTCTACGTCAGGGCAGGTCTTCCCTGGGAGGAGGTCGAGAGGGAGTACGCCCTCAGGTTCTGGACCGCTGTAAGAGGGAAGCACAGAAACCTGTTTCCCGTGAGAACCGTGTTTGTGAAAGGTGGCGGGACGCTAAGGGGTGTGCCTTTGGAGGATCCTCAGATAGAGATACCCCTCAGGAACATGTCCCTGCTCGTCCAGACGTCCCTTCTCGCTCACAGCAAGGGGGTGGACAGCATAGCTGTGGGTAGCCTCGGCATATACCCGTTTCCCGACAACAGCAGGGAGTACTTTGACAGGCTCCAGGACCTCATATCCAGAGGTCTGAGGAGGGATGTGAGGATAGAGACCCCCTTCATGGGTATGGAGAAGTGGGAGGTTGTAAGGAGGTTCCGCGACCTGGTTCCTTTCTCGCTCACCTTCTCCTGTGCGAGCCCATCAGGGAGGAACCACTGCGGTATATGTGTGAAGTGCAGGGAAAGAAAGGAGGGCTTCAGGAGGGCGGGTGTGAAAGACCCTACCCTTTACAGGACTTCATGAACTCCCTTATCTTCTCCTCCATAAGGTCCTTATAACGGAGCTTTTGCTTCTTCAACTTCTCTATCTCCAGCTGAAGGTCGTGGGTCATGGGGTGGTGTCTTTCCAGCTTGGCAACCTGCTTGTCGAGTTCGTCGTGCCTGTCCTTCCACTCCCTGAACTGAGGGTCCTCCCTGTAGAGCTTTTCAACTATCTCGTCGCGGTTCATAGGACGTCCCCCCTTCTGGGTCTAAAGATAATTAAACCACACACCGAGATCAGGTACCCCAGGACAAGGGCAGAGAGGTTCCCTGCAAAGAGATAGAAGAGAAAAGCTATACCGAAGGGAACACACAGGACCGCGTAGCTCCAGAAGTATATCCTGACCGCTGTGTAGGACCACATCTCCTCCGATGTCCTCACAGGAAACCTTTTCCTGAGGAGGCAGGAGATCACATAGGCGATGGACCCGGAAACGACCTCCATGCTGTAAACGTAGAGAACGAGCTTCGGGGAAACGGGCAGGGCCATGAAGCTGTAGGTCAGGACCGAAGCGAAGAAGAGAAGACTTGTGGTGAAAACGAAGGCAAAATTAAGGTGTCTTGCCCTTTTTATGAAGACCTCAGCCCTGACCTGAGCATCTCCTTCAGCCATACGTACTCTTCCCTTCGGGGTCCTGTGGAAAGCATGACCACAGGAACACCCGTAAACTCCTCTATCAGGTTTATGTAGTCCCTCGCCTCCCCGGGCAGGTCCTTGACGTCCTTTATGCCCTTTGTGTTTCTCAGCCAGCCTTTCAGTGTGATGTACACGGGTCTTACTCTGTCCAGAAGGCTCGGACTGGCGGGGAAGTGGTCTATCCTCTCACCTTCCAGCTCGTAGGCTACACAGACCTTTATCTCCTCAAAACTGTCCAGGACGTCCAGCTTTGTGATTATGAGACCGTCCAGGTGGTTCACCCTGACCGCGTGCCTCAGGACGACCAGGTCGAGCCAACCGCATCTTCTCGGTCTTCCTGTGGTTGACCCGTACTCACCCCCCAGGTCCCTCAACCTGCTCCCTTCCTCTCCCTTCAGCTCTGTGGGGAAAGGCCCCTCTCCAACCCTTGTGGTGTAGGCCTTGGCAACTCCAAGGAAGTAGGCATCGGAGAAGAACTTGGGAGATAGTCCCGTTCCGTTGGCGAGCCCGAGGGCTGACGAGTTGGAAGAGGTGACGAAGGGATACGTTCCCATGTCCACATCGAGCATGGTACCCTGAGCACCTTCAAAGATCATGGATCTGTCGGTTTCCCACAGGATCTTAGAAACGTCCTTTACCATGGGCCTGTACTTTTCGTATATGGTGAGGATCTTCTCCATGGTTTCGTCAACGCTGAAATCGAAGGACTCCCCGAACACCCTCTCGGAAATGTCCCTCACAAAGGAGAAGTTCTCCTCAAGAAGGTCCCTCAACCTGTCCTCATCCTCAAGATCCGAGATCCTGACACCCTTCCTGCCGAACTTGAACATGTAGGCGGGACCTATACCCCTTAAGGTGGTGCCTATGCCCCCTCTCTTCTCGAACAGCCTGTCCAAGACCTTATGATAGGGCATAACGAGATGTGCTCTGTCGCTTATGAATACTCTGCCCTCCCAGTCCACACCTATGCTCCTCAGGTTCTCGAGCTCCTGGTCGAGGACCTCAAGGTCCACCACCATACCCTGGGTTATTACGCCCGTGACGTGCGGGTGGAGTATGCCCGTGGGGAGCAGGTGCAGGATCACTTTCCTGTTGTTGTATATGACCGTGTGTCCCGCGTTGCTCCCTCCCTGATATCTTATAACCATGTCGTAGTTCTCCGAAAGAAGGTCCACTATCTTGCCCTTTCCTTCATCACCCCACTGGGAACCGAGTATGACCAGCTTCCTTTCCATCAGACCTACTAATTGTATAATAGGGTCTTAAGGTTATGCACCGAGACAAGAGCTTTTACCTGATCCAGAACGTCGACCAGGCCCTCAGGATCCTGTTCCTCATAGAGGAAGAACCCAGAAGCGTAGAGGACATACAGAAGGTTACTGGACTGAAACCTGAAAGGATCGAGAAGATCCTTGAGGTCTTCGTCGAGAGGGAGTGGATATCCTACCACGAGGAGTCGGGGAGGTACATGCTCGGGGTCAGGTGCTTCGAGCTTGGCAGGGCTTACTTCGAGCATCTGGACGTCAGGAGCCTGGCAAGACCGATACTGAGGAAGATAGTGGAAAGACTCAGGGAGAACTCCTACCTGACGACCCGTATAGGCTACGAGGTCCTCTACATAGAGAAGTGCGAAGTGGAGAGGGAGGTAGGGATACTCTCCAGGTTCGGCAGGGTCCTGCCCATGTACGCCTCCGCCTCCGGAAAGGTCTTTCTCGCTTACTTCGACGACAGAGAGCTTGAAGATTACTTCAGGAAGGTCAGGTGGATAAAGTACACCGACAGGACGAAGACCCCCGATGAGATAAGGGAGGAACTCCGGGAGATAAAGGAAAAGGGATACTCGGTGAACATGGGGGAGTATGAGGAGGATGTTGTCAGCATAGCAGCTCCCGTCTTCGACTACGCGGGTAAGGTCAACTACACGGTCAGCATAGTCGCCCCAGCCCACAGGGTACCCGAGGACCTGCTCCTTACCAAGTTCAGGGATGTTGTCATAGAGTCCGCGGAGGAGCTCTCGAGAAAGCTCGGGAAAATTTAATCCCAGTAGCCGAGCTTCAGGGATATGTCCAGCGCCGCGTCTTCCAGAAGGGGCCTTACCTCCTCGTCTATGGTCTTAAGGGAGAGCCTGTACATGGGGGCGATCACCTCCACAGCGCCTATGGGTCTTCCCTTGTAGTCCCTTATAACGCAGGCACCCCCGGATATACCCGTCCTCTCGTCGTGTTCGTAATCAAAGACAAAACCTGCCTCCCCTCTCAGAGCCTTTCTTATGGCTTTGGCGGAGCTCACGGGGCTGTTTATGCTGTACCTTCTTCCGAGTCTGGACTTGACCTTCACAGGTTTTATCGTCTCTTCAGAGGCCACGTATATAACGTACTGCTGTTTTTCGTCGAGCATCGCAAGGTTTACCGTCTCGCCCAGCCTGAACCTTAAGGTCTTCAGAACGGGAACCGAGAGCCTCGTGAGGGGGTGCTTGTGGATAAAACCGTAGCCGAGGACGACACAGCCTGTGGACAGCTTGTACTTGTCCGTTTCCTCCTCCTTCTCTATCAGCTTGTGCTCCTCAAAGGTGACGAGTATCCTGAAGACGTTGTTCTTGTTGAGGTTGAGCTCGTTGCTTATTTCGGTAACACCTGCGATCCCTTTTCTCATGAGGTATTCGAGAACGTCCAGGGCCTTGTCCAGAGCCTTCATCCTTAGGTTATTTTATCACTCTAACAGACCTAAAACACCGTTTTAAAAATCTTGACATGGAGAGTCCCATCACCTAAAATTTTTAACACCCTTTCGGGAGGAAAATATGAGGGTCGTTGAGGCGGATAACGTCTACCCGTGGGAAGGAAAGGTGAAGATCCCCCAGGAGGGGGAGTTTGTGAAGCTTAGAGAGGACAAAACCGTAGAGGTCCCAGACAAGCCCATAATCCCCTACATAGAGGGAGACGGGATAGGATGCGAGATAACCCCCGCAATGATAACAGTGGTAAACAGGGCTGTGGAGACCGCTTACGGTGAGAACAGGAAGATCCTGTGGGTTGAGCTTCTTGCGGGAGACAAGGCGGAGGAGAAAACGGGTGAGAGGTTACCTCAGGAAACCTTGGAGGTCCTCAAAGAGTCCGTCATAGCCATAAAGGGTCCCCTCGGGACGCCTGTGGGAAAGGGTGTGAAGTCCATAAACTCCGTCCTTCGGCGAGCCTTTGACTTCTACTCTGCGGTCAGACCCGTCTACTGGATGGGTCAGCCCACCCCTATACCGAACCCGGAGAGGGTGGATCTTGTGGTCTTCAGGGAGAACACCGATGACGTGTACGCGGGTGCTGAGTTCTTCCCGGGAACCGGGGAGGCGAAGAAGGTCAGGGAGTTTCTCATAAAGGAGATGGGAGCAAAAGAAGAAGGGTTCCCCGAGGACGCGGGTATAACCGTGAAGCCGATGAGCGAGTTCAAAACCAAAAGACACGTAAGGAAGGCGTTAAGATACGCCCTTGAGAACAACAAGAAGGTGGTTGCGGTCATAGGTAAGGGGAACATCATGAAGGCAACGGAGGGAGCCTTCATAAACTGGGCCTTTGAGGTGGCGGAAGAGCCAGAGTTCAGAGGAAAGGTGCTCACGGACCCGGAAGCGGAACCCGGAGACGGACAGGTCAAGCTCGTGAAGGTGATAACCGACCAGATGCTGATGCAACTCGTCCTGAGGCCCGAAGCCTACGACGTGATAATAGCCCAGAACTTAAACGGGGACTATGTATCGGACCTTGCCGCCGCCCTGATCGGAGGACCCGGCTTTGTCCCGAGCGGTAACATAGGGGACGGTTACGCCCTCTTTGAGAGCACGCACGGGACCGCCTGGGACATAGCGGGAAAGTGGATAGCCAACCCGCTCTCCCTGACCCTCTCGGGAGCCATGATGCTCGAGTACATGGGCTGGAGAGAAGCCTCACAGAAGATATACGAGGCGGTAAGGAAAACCCTCGCGGACAGGATAGGCACCCCGGACATAGCAAACGGCTTCAGGAAGATGGGAGAGGAGGCAAAAGAGGTTGGGACCATGGAGTTCGCAAAAGAGATAGCTTCCAGAATTCAGTAAAGGAGGTTTCCATGAAGGTTAAGGTCAAGCAGAAGGAGGATTTCCACTTTGTAGGTATCGGACCCGCGGGCAGGGAGGTGCCCATTGACGCTGCGGAATATGTCGGGGGAAAAGGAAGGGGTATAAGGCCTCCTGAACTCCTTTTCCACTCAGTGGCGGGTTGTGTGGGTATTCACCTCTACGAGGCGCTCCACAAAGAAGGCAAGCGGGTTGACGACATAGAGATAGAGACGGACGCGGACAGGAAAACCGAAGGTTATCCGAAGGTTTTCCTCAAGATATACCTAAAGGTAAGGGTGAAGGGCGATGTGACCGAGGAGGATGTTAAAAAAGCCCTCGACAAGACCATATACGATCCCGGGACGTGCTCCATCGCCTACATGGTAAACAAGGTCGCTCCCATTGAGTACGAGGTTGAGCTTGTGAGTTAACACAGGGAGGTCGCCCATGTTCAATAAGATCCTCGTCGCCAACAGGGGTGAGATAGCCTGCAGGGTGATAAGGGCAGCGAAGGAGCTGGGCATAAAGACAGTCGCCATATACAACGAGATAGAAGGAACCGCAAGGCATGTGAAGATGGCGGACGAGGCTTACATGATAGGAGTTGACCCCTTGGACACGTACCTGAACAAGCAGAGAATTATAGACCTCGCCCTCGAAGTAGGGGCTGACGCCATACACCCGGGCTACGGGTTTCTTGCGGAGAACGCGGAGTTCGCGAGGATGTGCGAGGAGGCGGGTATAACCTTCATAGGACCACCCTGGCAGGTGATAGAGCTGATGGGTGATAAGGCAAGGTCAAAAGAGGTGATGAAAAAAGCTGGTGTTCCAGTTGTGCCCGGATCCGACGGTGTCCTGAAGGACCTTGAGGAGGCGAAGAGGATAGCGAGAGAGATAGGATACCCAGTGCTTCTTAAAGCCACCGCGGGAGGCGGTGGTAGGGGGATAAGGATATGCAGGAACGAGGAAGAGCTGGTTAAGAACTACGAGAGTGCGAGGAACGAAGCCCAGAAGGCCTTCGGGTGCGGTGACCTTCTTCTGGAGAAGTACATAGAGAACCCAAAGCACATAGAGTTTCAGGTCCTCGGTGACAGACACGGAAACGTGATACACCTCGGTGAGAGGGACTGCTCCATACAGAGGAGGAACCAGAAGCTCGTTGAGATAGCCCCTTCCCTCCTCCTTGATGAGGAGAAAAGGAACTACTACGGTGAGATCGTTACAAAAGCTGCAAAGGAGATAGGTTACCACAACGCAGGGACTATGGAGTTCATAGCGGACGATAAGGGGAATCTCTACTTCATCGAGATGAACACCCGCATCCAGGTAGAACACCCCGTTACCGAGATGGTCACAGGGATAGACATTGTAAAGTGGCAGATAAGGATAGCTGCGGGAGAACCCCTGAGGTACAAACAGGAGGACGTGAGGTTCAACGGGTACTCCATAGAGTGCAGGATAAACGCGGAGGACCCAAAGAACAACTTCGCCCCCTCAACGGGTGTGATAGAGAGGTATTACGTTCCGGGAGGGTTCGGTATAAGGGTCGAGCACGCAGCTTCAAGAGGTTTTGAGGTCACTCCCTACTACGACTCCCTCATAGCAAAGCTCATAGTGTGGGGACCCACCTGGGAGGTGGCGGTTGACAGGATGAGAGCTGCCCTTGAGACCTACGAGATCACGGGCGTGAAGACCACAATACCCCTTCTTATCAACATAATGAAGGAACCCGATTTCAGAGCGGGAAGGTTCACGACGAAGTACCTGGAAGAACACCCCGAGGTCTTCGATTACAAGGAGCACAGGGATAAGGAGGATTTTGTCGCCTTCATATCCGCGGTTATAGCCAACTACCACGGTCTTTAAATCTTGAGAGGAGGTGGTTTTGATGATAGAGGTGGTTGAGGAGATAAAGGAGAGGATCGAGGACCTCAAGAAGAAGGGGGTGAGGAAGAAGATCCTCATAACCGACCTCACCCCCAGGGACGGCCAGCAGTGTAAGCTCGCCACGAGGGTGAGGACCGACGACCTTCTCCCTCTATGCGAAAAACTTGACAAGTGCGGGTTTTACGCGGTCGAGGTCTGGGGAGGAGCGACCTACGACGTGTGCCTTAGATACCTCAAGGAGGACCCCTGGGAGAGGCTCAGGCGCATAAAAGAGGTGATGCCGAACACCAAGCTCCAGATGCTCTTCAGGGGACAGAACATAGTCGGCTACAGACCAAGGTCCGACAAGGTTGTCAAGAAGTTCGTCGAGAAGGCCATAGAGAACGGCATAACCGTATTCAGAGTCTTTGACTCACTGAACGACAACAGAAACATAGAGGTTGCGGTGAAAGCGATCAAGGAGTTCGGGGGCGAGGTCCACGCGGAGATAAGCTACACGAGGTCTCCCGTCCACACCTACGAGAGGTGGATGGAGTACGCGAAGGAGCTTGCGGAGATGGAACCTGACTGGATATCCTTCAAGGACGCTACTGGCATAATGACACCCCTTGAGTGTTACCAGATAATCAAGGGAATCAAGGAGGCTACCGAAGGCAAGATCCCTGTCCTTCTCCACAACCACGACATGAGCGGTATGGCGACCATAAACCACATGATGGCGGTCCTCGCAGGCGTTGACATGCTCGACACTGTCCTCTCACCCCTAGCCTTCGGGTCCTCCCACCCCGCGACGGAAACCATAGTCGCCGCACTCCAGGACACACCCTTTGACACGGGCCTAGACCTCGCCAAGATATCGGAGGCAGCTGAGGAGGCCAAGAAGATAAAGAAGAAGTACAGGAAGTACGAGACCGAATACGCGGGTGTGAACGCGAAGGTCCTGATCCACAAGATACCGGGGGGAATGATCTCCAACATGGTCGCCCAGCTTGCGGAGGCGAACGCCCTGGACAAGATAGAGGAAGCCCTCGAGGAGGTCCCGAGGGTCGAAAAGGACCTCGGGTACCCGCCCCTTCTCACACCATCTTCCCAGATAGTGGGTGTCCAAGCGGTCCTGAACGTTATAACCGGTGAAAGGTACAAAACGATCACAAAAGAGGTCAGGGACTACGTTGAGGGCAAATACGGAAAACCACCAGGACCCCTTTCCAAGGAGCTCGTTGAGAAGATCCTCGGCCCCGGAAGGGAGCCTGACTTCTCCATAAGGCCGGGGGACCTTGCGGACCAGCAGGAGTGGGAGAAGGCGGAGTCCGAGCTCGAAAAACTGCTCGGCAGGAAGCCGAACGACGAGGAGATACTCCTCTACATCCTGTTCCCGATGCAGGCAAAGGAGTTCCTCACCGCGAAGGAGAAGGGAGAGCTACACCCTGAACCCATAGAGGAGATACCCGAGGTAGCGGAAACGGAGCCCGGCAAGGTTCCGGGTGCAGCACCCGTTGAGTTCGAGGTCGTGTACCACGGTGACAGGTTCAAGGTGAAGCTCGAAGGCGTCTCAGTCGAGTCCGAGCCTGGCAAACCCAGAAAGTACTACGTAAGGGTTGACGGCAGGCTTGAGGAGATCCAGCTCTTCCCGAAGAAGGAGGCTATACCTTCGGGTCAGGGAACGGCAACCCAGACAGCTCCCGCTCAGGAGGAGGGCATACCCAGGGCAACCGAGCCGGGTGATGTGACACCTCCCATGCCCGGGAAGGTGGTTAAGATCCTTGTCAAGGAAGGAGAACCTGTGGAGGAGGGTCAGACGGTCGCTGTAGTCGAGGCCATGAAGATGGAGAACGAGATCCACGCACCGGTTCAGGGTATCGTGAAGAAGATCTTCGCCAAGCCGGGAGACCAGGTTAACCCCGACGACGCCATAATGAGGATAGAACCCTATAAAGAGGACAAAAGCTACCAGTAGGTGAAGGAACTGAAGGTGAGGACCCCCGGGGAGATGGAAGCCCTGGGGGAGGCTCTGGCAAGGGACCTGAAAGGGAGAGAGGTTATCTGCCTGAGGGGTCCCCTCGGGAGCGGGAAGACTACATTCGTGAGGGGTCTCGCAAGGGGCATGGGCATAAAGGAAGGCCACCAGGTAAGGAGCCCCACCTTCACCCTCGTGAACGAGTACCCAACTGAAAAGGGAAAGCTTATACACGTTGACCTTTACAGGGTCAGAGACTTTGACTGGTCCGAGTTCGTGGGTCAGGGCGTTGTCGTGGTTGAGTGGTGCGAGGAGGAAGCACTCTGTGACATAGCTGTTGACATAGCTCTGGAGGGAGAGGACAGGGTGGTGAGGATCAGGAGACTGTCAGAGACCCCTTAACCACCTTATCACCCTCTCCCCGACACCCTCACCCCTGTCCACACCTTCGTCCCCCAGCTCCTTCGCCAGCTTCTCTATGAGCTTCCTCTGGGACTTGGAGAGGTTCTTAGGGACCTCTATTCTGAAGGTTATTATCAGGTTTCCCCTCTTCCCGTCCTTGGGAAACCCTTTCCCGGGCAGTGTCTTGGTGGAACCGCACTCCGTTCCCGCCTGAACGAAGACCTCCTCCTCACCCTCAAGGGTCGGGACCTTCGTGACACCACCGAGGACCGCGAGGGGATAGCTGATCATGTGCTCCAGGTGAAGGTCGAGGCCCACCTTCTTAAATACCGGGTGCTCCTTAAGAAACACCTTGAGGTAAAGATCCCCTGGGTCACCTCCGTTCAGACCGAAGTGTCCCTTTCCGGGGACCTTCAGAACCTCTCCCTCGTCTGTTCCGGGAGGTATGGTCACTCTTATCCTCGCTCTGGTCGTCACCCTTCCCCTCCCGAAGCAGGTGGGACACGGGTTTTTCACGATGAACCCCTTACCCCTGCACACGGAACAGGGCCTCGGGAAGGAGAAGATACCGCTCACCCTTCTCCCCTTACCGTTACAAGCGTGGCAGACAACTGTCTGGGCTTCACCCTTTACACCTCTTCCTTCACAGTCCGGACAGTCTGTCCACCTGTCGTACTCTATCTCTTTCTCACCTCCGAACGCTGCCTCTTCAAGGGAAAGGTAGAGCTTAAGCCTTATGTCCTGACCTCTCCTCGGCTTTTTCGCCTTCTCCCTCTCCCCCCTGATTATGCTCTCAACGAACTCCTGTATGTACTCGAGGAAGTCTTTAAACTTGTTTTCGTCCCCGCTTTTGAGTATCCTGTCGTACTCTCTTCTCCTTTCCTCGTCAGAGAGGACGTGGTACGCCTCGTTTATCTCCTTGAACTTCTCCTCCGCGGATGGGTCCGGGTTTCTGTCGGGGTGGTAGAGTCTGGCGAGCCTCCTGTAGGCCCTCTTTATCTCCTCCGTCGTTGCGTTTCTGTCAACACCGAGTATCCTGTAGTAGTCCTTGATCGAAGACCTCATAGTTTATAAGGATAAACTAAAGGTATCCTCCGATCCTGAGCATACCCCTGTGAAGGATCAGGGGGTCATAGATCCCCATATCCTCAAAGACCCACCCTTCTCCTCCCGTGACCACAACCTTAAGGTCTTTTCCCGTACTCTCCCTCCACCTCCCGATAACCTCCCTGACAAAGGCCCTCGACTCCTCAAAAGCCCCGCCGACCACACACTCCTCCGTTGACCTCCCGATCGGAAGATCTGTCCTCCTGGGCTTAAAACCCGGTATACCTTCCGTGAAGCGGTTGAGGGCTTTCAGCTTCAGGCTCACACCTGCGGTTATGAAACCTCCCCTGAAGACGCCCTCCGTGAGGAGATCCACCACCAAGGCTGTTCCGGCACTTACGAGAACCGCGCTATCCCCGTAAAACTCCCTGACCGCGTAGGCAAACAGGACCCTGTCCGTACCAAGGGTCTCGGGTGTTTTGTAATCGACCTTTATCGGTATGTCCTCTAAGGAGATCACCCTGAGGGTTCTCCCGAAGGTCTTTATAAGGTCCTCCTCTACGGAGGGTCTGACGCTGACCGCCAGAACCCTGTCCCAGCTTCCCCTAGCTACGGAGAGGTCAAGATGGGTGAACCTCCCGAGGTGCTTCAGTTCACCTTCCTCCCAAGAGCAGGCGTCCACCGTGGAGTTGCCTATGTCAAGGGTGAGTACCCTCAAAGGGTGTGCACCCCCTTTTCGGAAGCTTTCAGAACAAGAGCTTCCGCCCTGACACCGTGCTTCCTGAAGGCGAGGACCATGGCCTCTCCCACATCCTCCGCCCTTTCCTTCGGGCAGACCGCACAGACGGAAGGCCCAGCACCGCTCAGAAACACACCGTAGGCTCCCGCCCCGTATCCTGACCTCACCGCCTCCTCAAAGCCCGGTACCATCCTGGACCTGTAGGGCTGGTGGATCCTGTCCTCGACAGCGGTCCTGAGCAGGTCATACTCACCACTCATGATGGCGTAAACGAAAAGGCTCGCCCTCCTTATGTTGAAGACGCAGTCCCTTAAGGGGACCTCGGTCCTCAAAACGCTCCTCGCCTTCTCAGTGGGAAGTTTAAACTCCGGGACCGCGAGGGCTAACCTGAGGTCTTCGGGAAAACCGAACCTCACAAAAGGAGTGCTGTCGCCCGCGCAGATCACGAAGCCACCCACCATGGCGGGTATGAGGTTGTCTGGATGAGGCTCAAACTCCATAGCTATCTCTATCCTCTTCCCAAGAGGTACATCTTTCCCGTGTATAAGCCTGCATATCTCGAGACCTCCCACGATGGCGGTTGCTGAGGACCCGAGGCCTCTCGCTGTAGGGACCGCGTTTTCCTGAAAGAGCCTGAAGGGGACCTCCTCAAGGCCGAGTTTCCTGCAGGCGTGCCTGTAAACCCTTATAACCAGGTTGTTCTCGTCCCTCGGCAGATCATCTCCGTAACCTCTGATCTCCACCCAGTACCTGTCCGACACCTCGAACTCGAAGGTGTTGTAGAGGTCCAGGGCGAGGCCAAAGGTGTCGAAACCGGAGCCGAAGTTGGTCGTGCTTGCAGGGACCCTGACCTTCATAAGAATATGATACAGGCTATAGAGGTTTGACCTTTTAACTTGTAGCTTTAAATTAAAGAAAGATGAGGAGGTGAGAGTATGGGTATGCCGAGCAGGGAAGAGATCGAGAAGGTCCTAGACGAGATAAGGCCTGCCCTCAGGTTCGACGGAGGTGATGTGGAACTTGTGGACGTCACCGAGGACGGAACAGTCCTCGTGAGGCTTGTGGGTGCCTGTTCAGGTTGTGGTATGTCTGTGCTGACCCTGAAGGCGGGTATAGAGAGGGCTCTCAAGCAGAAGTTTCCCGAGATAAAGGAGGTCAAGGACGTAAATATGGACGTTCCCATGTCCTTCGGTATGTAAGGGGGCTACCGTAAACTATCCTTATCCCCAGGCTTTTCAGAAACTCGAAAAACTCTCTGTACCTGCGTATCCTGTTGTCGCACAGGATTATGGTTCCCCAGTCCCCCTTCTGTCTTACGAGCCTGCCCACCCCCTGTCTGAACCTTATGAAGGCCTTCCTCCTCTGGTACAGGAAAGGGTCTTCCCCCCTTTCCCTTAAAAACCTTATCCTGTGATAGGTGACCGGGTCCTCGGGACTTTCAAAGGGCAGTTTTGACATGAGAATCCCCTTCTCTCCCCTGATGTCCACACCGGTCCAGAGGCTGTCGAGACCTATCAGGACCTTTATCTTGCCCTCCCTCATCGCTTCTATGAGTTTTGTAAGGCTACCGTTCCCCTGAACACCGACTTCCGGCCCCCTTTCTACGATCTTCAGGTGTTCCCTGTTGGTCATCAGAACCAGAACCCTCTCGTGGAGGGACCTTATCTTCCTGTAGGCTTCTTTAACCTTTTCCTCCCACCCTTCTTCCTTAGGGTTCGTTTCCTCCACCACAAAGGTCACCCTGGAGTAGTCGAAGTTGTAGGGAAGCCTGTGAAACTCCCCGGATATACCTGTAGTCTGGGCTGTGTCCTCAGGGTCAACCGTGGCGGATGTCAGCACAACTCCCCTGAAGTCCTCCACCTTCACCACGTCCTTGGGGAACACGGGGAACACCTCAAGCCTGTAGTTGAAGGTCTGGATCTTCCTGGACCAGGATCTCGAGACCCTGTAGCCCACGTCCGGAGGGTCTTCTTCCCAGAGCCTTATCAGGCTCTCTATCCTCCTTAATCTCCTCTCCAGAAACTCCACCTTCTTTATCTTTTCAAGTATCTCCCTCTCGGATGAGTCGGGCTCCTCGTAGGCGGATCTGACCCTCTCCATAAACTCTCCGCCCACGATAGCGGTTCTCTCGAGGTAGAACTTGAGCCTGTGGCTCACAGCCAGCCTCGAAGATAAGAAGCGGACCACCTCTTCCTTCACTTTTTCCCTTGAGTTTCTGAAGGCTTCTTTAATCGGTCTGTACACCGCTTCCCTGAACGATTGGGCAAAAGGGAGGAAAGAGTCGACGGGGACCTCCTGGGTTTCCTCCCTGAAGAGACCTGAGAAGTTTTCCCTGAAGAACCCCTCCAGGTCGAGTTCCACCCTTTCCCCGGTCAGCCTCTCGATGGATCCTGTGATCTCCCTGAGGGTGTAAAGGGACACACCCGCTGTCGTTGCCAGGGTCAGATACCTGTCGAGCTCATGGGCTTCATCCACTATGAGAACCCTGTCCCTTGTGTCCTCGAACTCCTTGAGGGCCAGAAGTGCGTGGTTTATTATGAGGATGTCCGCGGTCATCTCCCTGACCTTAACGAGGGACCAGTAGTAGCACCTCTCCCTGTAGGGACAGACCTCCCTGTAGTGGGGTGTGCAGTAGTCCTCGTCCACGTTCACCTTCGTTAAGGTCTCCGGAGGCGCTTCAGAGAGGGTTAGGTCCCCGTCCCATTCCTTTTCCATAAGGTCAGGTATGTCGCCCGCGTCTTCGGGTTTCTCCTTGAAGAACCTGTCAAGACACAGGTAGTTAGCCTTTCCTTTTATGACCGCATAGCTGACATCCCGTCCCGTCAGTGTTCTGTAGTGGGTGATGAGGAACTCAAGGTCTCTTCTGAGCTGGTCCTGAAGTATCTTCGTTCCGGTAGATATGACCGCCCTCGATCCCCTCGTTATCACGGGTATCAGATACGCGAACGTCTTTCCCGTTCCCGTAGGTGCCTCGATCAGCTTGACACCACCTCTTTCCAGAACGGCATCCACGAGCTTTATCATCTCCTCCTGGGACCTTCTCCTCTCGAAGCCCTTTGAGATAAGGTATTCGTAGAACTCGAGAGGTTCCATCAGAGGACCTTTATGTACCCGAAGCCTTTCTGCTGAAGTCTTCCGATCGAGGCTACTCCGGAGGGAACGATCTTAACAAAGTCGAAGAAGTTCTCGTACTTGAGCTTCAGACCCTTTATGGTGAAGTCGCAGATGTAGTACTCCACCTCAAACTGGGAGAGGTATTCGAGCCTCTGTCTTGCCCTCTCCACGTCTATCTTTTCCTTCTCCCACTTCGTCCCCTTATGGGTCTTCATGAAGAACTTAACCCCCACACCGTTGGCTACGATGATTATCTTCACCATAAACGGGTCAAAGTTGTTCGCCGCAAGATGGTTCCTTATGTTGGTCAGCATGCCGTGGAACCTGTCCTCCTGGGGAAAGTCGCAGTGGTAAACCACCGCGTCCTCGGTTTCCTTGTCGGGCAGGTCGTCCAGGTTCAGGTAGGGAAAGGGTATCCCCTCCTTCTTACCCGCAAAGGCGGGCTTACCCACCAAGGGCATGGAGACAGCCACCGCACCCAGCTTGAGGAAGTCTCTCCTGTTCATGGTCCACCCCCTTTAGTATTTTCAGCTCATTAATAAATTTACTTCTTAAGGAGGGGAGCCATCATGAT
>JAUZRJ010000036.1 GCA_030950545.1 Aquificota bacterium
ATCAACCCTGAGAAGTTCAAGGGGCAGGAGGGACACCCTGACAGAGAGGTCCACGTTTTTACAAAGGGAAAGAAAGTCGGGCACCTTACTCCTTATCTCCCTGTACTGGGGCATGTATCTTCCCGCCTGACGCATGAGCCACACGGGGAACCTCTCCACAGGTTCTCCTCTTATCGACCTCAGGATCAGGTCGTTTCTGGGCATGATAAAGGATTATATGAGATAAGTCCTTTGAACAGGGTCCGTCTTCAGAGGAAAATAATTTCCATGGACGGAAGACCGCTGACACCTCAGGAGCTTGAGGAGTTCAAGAGGGCCATGGGCATAACACCCCACAACTACTGGACCTGGGCGAGCAGGACCAGGAACTTCAAGCTCCTAACCGACGGAAAGTACGTCTGGGTTGAGGGCTTTGAGGACCACATAGGTAAGAACCTCCCCCTCACAGAGCAGAGAGCTTGGAGCTGGGAGTTCATCCGTGAGAGGTTAAAATACTCTTCATGACGGAAACCATAAGGGTGAAGACCACAAAACACACAAGTGTGGTGAACATAACTCCTCAGATAAGGGACATAGTGAGGAGATCCGGTGTAAGGGAAGGGCTGTGTCTGGTCTATGTACCCCACACGACCGCCTGCGTGTTCGTAAACGAAGGTGCGGACCCGGACGTTATAAAGGACATCATCTACATGGTGGAGAAGCTGATACCGTGGGATGACCCCAGATACGAACACGGTGAGGGAAACTCCGCAGCTCACATAAGGAGCGCCATAATAGGAAACTCGAGAATTATACCGGTCGTGGCCGGGGATCTCGCCCTGGGGACATGGGAGGCTGTGTTCCTCGCGGAGTTTGACGGTCCTAGGGAGAGAAAGGTGGTGGTTAAGATCTTGGGAGAGTAGCGGATGGAGACGGTCATCGCCTTTCTCGTCCTTGTGGGTGTACTCATCTGGTTCCACGAGCTGGGTCATTTTCTGTTCGCCAGGATATTCGGTGTGAAGGTGGAGGTCTTCTCTGTCGGCTTCGGCCCACCGCTGGTCACAAAGAAGGTGGGTGATACCGTTTACCAGATCGCCGCTATACCCCTCGGCGGGTTTGTTAAGCTTTACGGTGAGAACGAAAGGACCGACGACCCGCAGGCTTTTTCCTCAAAACCCCCGTGGCAGAGGATCCTGATAGCCCTCGCTGGCCCGCTCTTTAACTTTCTGCTCACTATCGTGCTGTTTACCGCAGTGTTCTTCCTGGGCGTTGATGTTCCCAGATACATGAAGGAACCCCCGCTGGTAGGGTTTGTGGAAGAGGACAGCTGGGCGGACAGGGCGGGTATAAGGAGCGGGGACAGGGTCCTGAGCATAGGAGGTGTCGAGACGGAGAGGTGGGAGGATATAAGGAGGGTCCTGATAGACCTTATGGTGAGAGACGAGAAGCGGGTAGAGGTGGTGGTCCTCAGGGAGGGGAAGGAGGTAAGGCTCACCACAACACTCCCAGAGATGGAGACGGGAAGGGAGGTCCTCGGGATACACCCCCATCTTCCTCCTGTGATAGGCGGTGTCGCGGAGAGGATACCGGGTGTGGGCCTCTCGCCCGCTTACCAGGTAGGCCTGAAGGCGGGTGACAGGATAGTTTCGGTGAACGGCAAGAAGGTGGAGAGCTGGTACGAAGTGGTAAGGGAGATAAGGTCATCCGGCGGGAAACCCGTGGTTCTCGTCATACTCAGGGGCGGTGAGAAAATAACCAAAGAGGTCGTCCCCGCGGTGGACCCGAAGAGGAGGATCCCTGTGATCGGGATAAGCCCGAAGGTTGAAACTGTAAGGGAGTCCTTCCCCCTGGGGGAAGCCTTTGTAAAGGCCCTCGAGAGGACCTACGACCTCTTTATCCTCACCTTTAAGGTTTTATGGGGTCTGATAACGGGTGCTGTATCCCTGAAGACCCTGGGCGGTCCCATAGCGATAGCCCAGTTTGCGGGCCAGGCAGCTCAGAGCGGTCTCGTGCCTTATCTTTCCTCCATGGCCTTCATATCCCTCCAGCTCGGTATATTCAACCTGCTACCCCTACCTGTTCTTGACGGGGGTCTGATCCTGCTGTTCCTCATTGAGATGGTCAGGAGGAAACCGTTACCCGACAAGTTCAAGGAGTACTGGCAGAGGGTCGGGTTCGCCCTGATAATATCCCTGATGGTGTTCGTGGTTGTAAACGACCTCCTGAGAGTGGTGGGAAAATAGTTTCTTAAGGAGGTGAAGCCATGCTGAAGGACCTACCGCCGGGCAAGAACCCCCCGGAGGACATCTACGTCGTCGTGGAGATACCCCAGGGTAGCGGTATAAAGTACGAAGTGGATAAGGAGACGGGAGCGGTCTTCGTGGACAGGTTCCTGTTCACCGCCATGTACTACCCCTTCAACTACGGGTTCATACCCCAGACCCTTGCGGACGACGGAGACCCTGTCGACGTCCTGGTCATATCCAGGGAGCCCGTCGTTCCGGGGAGCGTTCTGAGGGCCAGACCCATAGGGATACTCGAGATGAGGGACGAGGAGGGTGTGGACACAAAGGTTCTCGCGGTCCCCCACTCAAAGATAGACCCCTCCTACGAAAAGGTGAACACGGTTGAGGACCTCCCCGAGGTTATCAGGGAAAGGATAAAGCACTTCTTCGAGCATTACAAGGAACTCGAGCCCGGGAAATGGGTCAGGGTGGAGAGCTTCAAGGGTGTCCAGGCTGCGATAGAGGAGATAAAGAAGGGCATAGAGAATTTCAGGGCCAAGGTATGACCACCGACGAGATCCTGAAGGTCGCGGGCAGGGTCATAGATGAGGAGATAAGGGGGATAGAGAGGTTAAAGAAAACCCTGAACGAGGATTTTGTAAAGGCGGTCAACCTGATCCTGTCCTGCGACGGAAAGGTCATAGTCACAGGTGTGGGGAAATCCGGCCACGTCGCCAGGAAGATAGCCTCCACTCTCGCAAGCACCGGAACGCCAGCCCACTTCCTCCATCCGGCGGAAGCCCTCCACGGAGACCTCGGCGTTATAGACAGAAAGGACGTGGTCCTCGCCATCTCGAACAGCGGTGAGTCTTCGGAGGTGCTTTCCCTGGTACCCTACATAAAGATGATCGGTGTTCCCCTCATAGCGGTTACCAACAACCCGAGGTCCACACTGGCTAAGTACAGCGACGTGTGTCTTTTTCTTAACGTGGACAGGGAGGCGTGTCCTCTGGACCTCGCCCCGACAACCTCCTCAACCGCCACCCTTGTACTGGGTGATGCCCTCGCCATGACCCTCATGGTGGCAAGGGGCTTTACGGAGCAGGACTTTGCCCTCAGACACCCGGCCGGAACCCTGGGCAGGAAGCTGATGCTGGTCAAGGACCTCCATCACACAGGTGATGAGGTCCCTATAGTCCGCGAAGACACACCTATGAAGGAGGTCATAATAGAGATGACCACGAAGGGGTTCGGAGCCACTGCTGTCGTAAACAGCGACGGTAAGCTCGTGGGCATTATAACGGACGGAGACCTGAGGCGCTTCGTAAACAGGGGAGGGAACTTCGACAGGAGCGTCGCGAGGGACGTTATGACGAGAAACCCCAAAGTCGCAAGACCGGACGAGTTAGCCCTGCAGGCTTTAAAGAGAATGGAGGACCACAAGATAATGGTCCTCATAGTTATCGACGAGGAAAACCGTCCCATAGGCATAATCCACATGCACGACATATTGAGGTCAGAGATAGTTTAGCCTGTGGTATAATCTTTCGTCCGATGGAAGGCGTAAGCTACAACCACGTTATTCTGGGGCTTGTCTCCATGGGTATAGCGGTAGCCCTCATACTTCTGGGCGGTCGTCCCTCCGTGAGACCAACCAGATATCAGGCGCTCCTTGAGGGTTATCTCAGGTTCGTCAGGAGCATGGTCCTGGACAACATAGGGGAGAAGGGTCTGAGATACGTCCCCCTTATAGCCTCCCTCGGTCTCTTCATATTCTTCTCCAACCTGCTCGGTATGGTCCCGGGTCTCGAGGCACCGACGGGGAACATGAACACTAACCTGGCTATGGCGCTTATAGTCTTTCTTTACTACAACTTCGAAGGCATAAGGGAAAACGGGTTGAGATACTTCAAACACTTCATGGGGCCCATACCCTGGCTCGCCCCATTCTTCTTCGTAGTTGAGGTGATCTCACACATAGCGAGACCCATAACCCTCTCCCTCAGGCTCTTTGCGAACATGAAGGGAGGCGCCATACTCCTGATCGCCCTCGTCGGCGTCGCCATAAAGAACCCCTTTACGATGGCCCTCTCTCCCGTAGCCCTCGTGTTCATAATAGCTATAAAGTTTCTCGCTGTGTTCATACAGACGTATGTGTTCATGATCCTGTCCGTGGTCTACCTTGCGGGAGCTGTAGCCCACGAGGAGCACTGATATGGAGATACTCCTTGTGCTTACGGACTCTTCCGCTGAGTGTGGGAAGGCTCTCGAAACCCTGAAGGACATGGGGGAGAAGTTCTCAGCGGTTATGGGTGTTCTTGTCGTCCTGGAAGACCTCTACAAACTGGAAAAGGCCAGCGTCTCCCTGGGTCTCCCCATACCGAAGGATACGGTCCCTGAGGCCAAGAGGAGGATCCTGGACAGGATCCAGAACATATGGAGGCACATAGGAGGTCCTGACATAGGCATGGAAGTGGTTGCGGGTGATCTTAAGGAGGAGGTCTTCAGGAGGTTGAAGGATAGGAGGCCTGACCTTATCATCTGGGGTTGTGCTGTCACATCTTCCCTCTGCAGGGTAATAGATGAGATCGAGATACCCTCTTTGATAATAAAGTGAAGGAGGTAGGAAATGAGAGGAAGGATCATGGCGCTCGCTCTTGCCCTCACACCCCTGATCGGATTCGGAGCGGAGCAAACAGCCTCTTCCTCCGACAGGGCCCTTTTCTACGGTCTTCTCGCCATCGCAGCGGGCCTGGCGATAGGGCTCGCAGCCCTCGGCACGGGTATAGGAATGGGCCATGCGGTTAGGGGAACCCAGGAAGGAATAGCCAGAAACCCCAACGTGGGTGGCAGACTCCAGACCATAATGTTCATAGGGCTCGCCTTTATCGAGACACTGGCCCTTTACGCGCTCCTCTTCTCCATAGTGTTCGTCTTCACGGGTATATTTACAGATAAGGCGGGCTTCTGAGGAGGTAGCCCATGGCAACAGAAGGCCTGAAACCGCACATATCCATACGGAAGAAGAAGAGAAAGAGCGGGTTTCTCGCCCGTATGAGAACGAAGGCGGGAAGGAGGATAATCCAGAGGAGGAGGAGAAAGGGAAGGAAGAGGTTGGCACCTTAATGAGGAGGGTGGTCATACCGCTTCTCAGGTTCTGGAGGGCCTTTATCTCTCCCCTTTACCCGCCCTCCTGCAGGTTTCACCCGACCTGTTCCGAGTACGCCATCCTTGCGGTGGAAAAGTACGGGGTCGTAAAGGGGCTCGCAAAGGCCCTCTGGCGAGTTCTCAGGTGCAACCCCTGGTCGAGAGGAGGTGTTGACCCGCCTTGATGGAGAGGGAAGGACCCGACCCGAAGAGGATCTTCATAGCTATGGCCCTCATAGCCTTCCTGATACTGGGCTTTGAGATCGTCTCCTACTACTACTTCAGGTCCGCTCCAGAACCCGAGAAAAAGGAGAGACTTGAGGAGGAAAAGCCAAAACCCGTACCCAAGCTCATGCTGGGAACGAGGAGGGAGAAGGCGGGTATAGGCGACACGGTTAAGCTGGATCTGGGTGATTACAGCTTGGAGATAGCCCTGGTCGGCGGGAGGATCGTCAGGATAGTTGACAGGAGGTTCGGCTTTGATCTGATCTCCGAGACGGAGAGGGAGCTAAGGGTTTTCCCCCTGGAGGTGTTCACAGGCGACCCTGACACCGACCAGAGGATAAACTTCGGGACCTACAGGGTTGAGGAGGAAGGGGGAAAGGTTATCCTTACCCTGGAGGACGACGGGATAAAGCTCAGGAAGATCATAGAGAGCAGGGGGGACCACTTCACATTCAGGGTGGAAACCGACCTGAGACCTGTTTACGTCCTGGCGGGGACCCATCCTTCCGAGAAGTCCTTTTACACCCACGAGGGACCTGTCATAAAGATAAACGGCAAGGTGATCAGGGTCGATAAAGATGAGGTTCAGGGGAGGAAGGTCTTCCAGGGAGACATAGAGTTTGCGGGTGAGGAGAGCAGATACTTCTTCAAAGGGTTCAAGGGTGAGATAGACACGGTCGTGGTCGAGAAGGTTTCACACGGAGACGAAGAGATAACCTTCACCTACGTTAGTGCGGAAAAGCCCCTGATCATGTACATGGGTGCCAAGTACTACTCCAGGATAAGGGAGATAGGTCTCGGAGACCTCCTCGACTACGGGATGCTGAAGATAATCGTAAAGCCCCTGTTCCTGTTCATGCACTGGGTATACGAGGTCACAAAAAGCTGGGTTGTATCCATAGTGGTCCTTACCCTCATACTCAGGGTGGTTTTCTTCCCTCTCAACTACAAGAGCACAGTCTCCATGATGAAGCTCCAGGAGGCAGCACCCAAGCTAGAGAAGATAAGGAAGAAGTACAAGGACGACCCCGCCAAGATGCAGGAGGAGATGATGAAGCTTTACTCGGAGATAGGCTTCAACCCCATGAGCGGGTGTCTGCCCATACTCGTCCAGATACCCATATTCTTCGCCCTTTATAAGGTCCTTATAATCACGGTTGACCTCAAGCTCACGGGACTCCTCTGGATACCCAGCCTTGCGGAGAAAGACCCCTTTTACATACTCCCCGTCGTTATGGGCCTAACCATGATACTGCAGCAGAAGATAACTCCGAGTCCAGACCCGAAGCAGAACCTGATAATGTACATATCCGCTGTTGCCTTCACCATACTCTTTGCAAACTTCCCCTCAGGTCTCGTTCTCTACTGGACAGTGAACAACGTCCTCAACATAGTCCAGAACTTCCTGATCAAGAACTACCTTTTGAGAGGTAAGTCTCCAGAGACCACCTGAGGGACTCCTCGTAGGGGACAGGTTCCCTCCCGAGAACCTCCCTGACGCCGTCGGGTGTAGCGTCCCTGTCAAGACCGCACACGTTATCCCGCCACATCATGAGCATCTGGTCGGAGGAGAAAGGAGGTGGCTCGAGGATGGTTTCAAGGAGCCTTCCCGCGTAATACATAACCCTCTTGGGTAGGGGGACCATCAGGACCTTCCTCCCCATGATCGAGAAGATGTCTCTCAGGAGAACCTTAAAGGTGACCCTTTTCGTCCCGCAGAGCTCCAGGATCCTGTTTTCGGTCTTCCGCTTCCTCACAGCCTTTGCGAAGCACTCAGCAACGTCCCTAACGTCCACGGGCTGAAACGCGTAATCCCCTCCGCCGGGAAGTGCGACCACGGGAAGGACTTTCGTTATACGGTCCATGTCCGCGAAGAGCCTCTGCTCAGGTCCGAGGATTATAGACGGCCTGAAGATGACGTAGGTGATCCCTGAACCGATCAGGTGCTTTTCCGCCATCCTTTTGGTCCTGTGATACCTGGACGGGGCATCGTCGTGGGTTCCGAGGGCGCTCATGTGGACCGCCTTCCTCACACCGAGCTCTACCGCGACGTCATAGAGGTTCACAGAATACCTGTAGTGGACCTCTTCGAAGGTTATACCCTTGCCCTTCTCCTCGTAGAGTATCCCGACAAGGTGAACTATACAGGAGGGCTTTACCTCCTTTAAGACCTCCCTTATGGATTCCCTTGAAGAGAGGTCAACCCTGTGGATGGTAACGTTATCCCCGAACAGACGCCTCGCTTTCTCCTCGTTCCTTACACCCAGATGTACAGCAAAACCCTCCTCAAGGAGCTTTTTTACCACGTATCTTCCCACAAAACCCGTCCCGCCGGTTACGAAAACCCTCATCTTCTACCTCCACGTCCACGCACTCATAACGGGACCTCCTGAACCTCCTCCCAAGAGAGTAATTTAGGGAAAAACCTCTACCTTCCACAACGAAGGTCTGGTACTCACCGTCCTCACCCGCTGGTGACCTTCCCATCCTTTTGAGGTAGGAGACGAGGTCCTCCGAGAGAAACTCTCCCAAAAACCTCGGCAACACTACCCTTAACCTCCTGCAGACAACTATGGGTCTTGACACCTTAAAGACTTCCTGGAGTATCGCGTCCTCTTCAAGGCCCCACAGAGGAAAGACGGGTTCTACACCCGCCTTCACGGAAACCCTTTCCAGCAACCTCCTGTGTTCCACATGCCTCACATCTCCAAAGACACCCGCTTTTACTCCATCAAGGCCCTTTATAGTCTCGGTCAGCTTATCCTCAAAATCTCCCTTTCTCCTGCTACCCACGACCGGGACAAACTCAAGACCGAGGACCATTGCCTGCTTTCTCACCGTATCCTCTCTGAGATAACAGCCTATGAGCCTTCTGTTCCTCTTCTCAACGTAAGAGAGTGCGTACTTCACATAAAGGCCAAGTTTCTCAGCCTTAAGGAGTGAAAGATAGCTCTCCTTTCCTCCGCTCCAGAGGATGAAGGAGATCACCTTCTTATCCCCTTAACCGTCTCCCACATAGCTATGGCTCCCGCGGAACCCACGTTCAGGGATGTGACCTTCCCCCACATAGGTATGGTGACCACGAGATCCGAGAGGTCGAGAACAGCCCTTGACACACCCCTGTCCTCGGAACCGAGCACAAGGGCGCAGGGAACAGGTATCTCAACGTCCCTTATGTCCTTTCCTCCCTTCTCCACAGAAACTATCCACCCCCCCATGCCTTTGAAGGACCTCAGGGCCTTCTGCAGTCCGCTCACCTTCGATATCATGAGGTGAAACACCGCGCCCGATGAGGCCTTTACAACCGTCTCGTTCACTGGTGACGCCCTGTCCTTGGGCAGGAGAGCTCCGACTCCCCCGAGAACCTCACAGGTCCTGAGCAGGTTTCCCACGTTCTGGGGGTCCGTTATGTGGTCAAGCACTATGAAGAAGGAGTTTCTGTTTATAGCTTCCCGAAAGAGCTCTTCGGGACCGACGTACTCCACCGGACTGACCAGGGCGACAACTCCCTGGGTCTTCTTGGTTCCTGCGATCTCCTCTACCTTTGATCTGGGTATCCTCTGAACCTTTACACCTCTCTGTTTTGCGAGCTTCAGGATCTCCTCCGGCGGTGTGGTGTCATAGGCAAGGTATATCTTCTCGAGTCCTCTTCCCGACCTCAGGGCCTCGAGGACTGGGTTTCTTCCCCACACCGCAAACCGCCTCATGCTCTCTCTATTATGCTCCTCACTATCTCCTTCTCAAGGGGTGAGCTTATCTTGGGTATCACAGTCTCGATCACGGTGGTTTTCGCGTCCCCGTATTTCCTGAGTCTCCTCGCGCACCTTATGGTGTCCCTTATGGAGAAAACGAACTCAACAGGCTCCTCCGACTGCTGGGTCTGGTAGAGTCTGTAGGCTTTCCTTATCTCGTTGGCGACCCTGATAAGGTCAAAAAGGAGCTGGACCTCCCTTTCCCTCTCGGGTGTCCTGACCTTTTCACCTCTCTCGGTGGCAACCCCGTTCACTACGAGGTACCAGAGGTATGTGAACTCCTCCCGGGAGAGTTCTTTAAGGTGCAGGGTGTGGTTTTTGAGGATTATCGCCTCATCTGGGTAGTAAAAGCCCCCCTCCTCTTGGAAAGGTGGGTAGTCAACGTACATGATGTCCGCCCTCGACTTTATGTCCTGGGGGAGCTCGGAAACACCCAGGTAGTTCTGGGGGTTCATCCCACCCACAAGGATCACGTCCCTGTGAGCCTTCACGACTTCACCCTGGGATAGGACGAGATACCTCCTGTAGTCAAACAGGGGGTTGAAGATCTTCACCAGGGAGGGTGGGAGCGTGTTTATCTCGTCAAGGTATATTACCGCTCCGGGTGTCTGGAGGGCCTTGACCAGATCCGAGTAGACCCTCCTGGTTCCGCGTCTTGGGTCAAACTCGTACACGAAGGTTATGTCTTCCTTTTCCATCTTGGAGTTGCATGGGACTATAAATAGAGGCCTTCCTGTAAGTGCGGAGAAGACCTCAACGAGGAAGTTCTTTCCTACACCCGCGTCACCCTCGAGTATTAGAACCCCTTCCTGATACTCCACCTGCTCCTTGACCAGAGAGACAAACCTCTCCAGGTTCTCCACGAACCAGGGTGTATCCTCGAAGGGTACGTTGAGGGGGACCCTGGGCCTGTCCACGGACATGAGGCCGTTGAGGTGTTTCAGGTATCTCGGAACCCAGCCGGGGAAGTGCTTGAGCTCCTCTTCCCTGAGGATGTTGTTGTACCTCTTGGGCTCCACTATAAGGCCGTCCTCCCTTTCGAAGACGAGCCTTCCGAAAACCCTCCCCTCTTCCAGGAACTTCTCCTCAACCTTTATCCTCCACCTGAGCCTCCTCACCTCCCCTGAGAACTTGGGAAACTCCTCCCTCCCGAACAGGATCCTGTTCCCGAGGTCTTTTACGGAGAAGGTTCTCAGCCTGTCCTCCACCACCTTTTCCTGGAGTGTCCTCTTCAGGGTCCCGAGGGCTTCGTCCTGCATATCACGCGGGAGACGGGCTATGAACTCCCTCGCCTCCTTGACCTCTTTCAAGGCTTCAAGGTCCCTTATGTCCGTCGTGCTGACACTCCCTACAGCCTCCCTGACCCTGTTCATCTTCCTTGATAGCTCTGATCTGAAGTGGTCTTCTAATTTTATCTTGAGGGCCTCAAGGTCCTTCCTCCATCCATCAGGAGACTTCTCCATCTTAGCAAGAAGGTCCCTGTAGTCCTCACCGGTCACCGATCCGTCCCTCAGCTTCGCTTCCATGTTCTCGACGAATATCCTGAACCTCCTCTCCTCGATTATCTCCTTTGCCTCCTCGTAGAGCTCTCTAAGCCTCTTGAGGGGTATTTCCAGACCGCTCAGCTCCTGGAACTCCTTTATGTCCTCGAGGTCTTCCTCCCTTGAAGCGTTCTTCACCTTTCTGATAAGGTTCTTGTATATTTTCTCCGCGTTCTTCACTATCTGCTTCTGTCTTTCCTTGGGATACACACTGTCTATCAGATTTGTCTCTATCCTCTCCAGGTAGTAAAACTTTTTGCCGTCCTGATCCTCGAACCTGGATGTGTAGAGAGTACCGTCGGGTGAAACCTTAACAACGCTGTAGCCGAACCCTTCCAGAAAGCCGAGAAAAGAAAGGTCTTTAAGATCACAGATACCCAGCCTGTTTTCCTCTGGATCCGCACAGAAGAGATACCTGCCGTCGGGAGATACGTCCACCGAAACGGGTCTGTGGCCCGCATCTATTTCTCCTTCAACCCTGTCCAGATTCGCGTCGTACACGATGACCTTTCCCGAGTTCTGGTCCGCGAGCAGTATCTTCTCCTCGAAGGTGGTCAGAGCTCTCCCGGGTGCGAAGTCAAGACGTTTGAGGAGGTTTCCGCCCATGCTGTATATGGCTGTACCCCCGGTCCCCCCGAGGACTATCTTTCCGCTCGGGAGTATCCTCAGAACCTTGAGGTCTCCTATGTTTGCGTCCCTGTAAGTAAAAGTGCTTTTGAAGTCCACAGTCTCCTGAGAGAGGTCTCCAGAAAGGTCCACAGCGTAAACCTTTTCCCCGATAACTCCGAAAACGAGTGTTCCCCTTCTCACGTCAAGACCGCCCGACGGCCTCAAACCCTCTTGGGATATACGGAAGGTCTTCCAGGAGGAGGTGTTCCTCGGGTCCTGGAGGTAGTATATGGCAAGGTAAGGCGGGGCGACTATGCCCAGATACCTTCCCTCAAAGACTATATCTGTAACCGACTGAGAGGGAGGTCTCGCGGGAAGCCTGTACAGTCTCCCCTTCCAGTCGTAAAGCTGGAAGACACCGTAGCGCCTCCCGACCAGAACCCAGTAGCCGTCATCGCTGGTGTCAAGGGTCTCTATCCAGTACTCCTCTATCTTGGTGTCGGGGTCCCTCTCCACAGACTCTCCCTTCATCAGAACGAGGTCCCCGAAAGACCACCTCTCCGCCACCTGACCACCGCCTCTTCTCACTATCCTGTCCAGAAAACCCATGATTACAGAGAATATGGTAAAACCGGTGGAGTTTTAAAAACATGGTTTAATTCATGAAGTTTAACACCCCGCACGCATACTGAAAAGACGGTAAGTCTGTAACCCCGTGTTCAGAAATTGACAATATATCAATACCTTATAAACTTTAGAGGCGGGAGGTGAGCCATGAGGCTGAAGACTGTGGCGGTAGCGGTTCTCGGATTCTCCCTCGCGGTTGGGGAGGCTCTTTTCAGGCCCGACAGCTATAAGTCATGGCACCATGTCAAGAGCATGGTGATCCACAGCGAGGAGCATCCTCTGTACGAGCCCTTTGGAGGTATACACCATGTGTACGCTAACGACGTTGCTTTTGGGTCAGTTAAGGAGGGTAAAGGAAGGAGGTTTCCGGACGGTTCAGTCCTTGTCTTCCTGCTCTACGATATAAACAGGTCCAAAGGAGCCTTTGAGGAAGGGCGGAAGAAGATAGAGGCTTTCATGGTCAAGGATTCAAGAAGGTTCAAAGATACGGGCGGATGGGGGTTTTACGCCTACGACGGACAGGGCAGGCCTCTTGTCAGGGACATGGTAAAGGACTGCTTTTCCTGCCACGCCCGGGTGAAGGACATGGACTACGTCTTTTCCCGCTATAAAGAATAAAGCTCCCAAGCTTCTCCAGGGCGGGCAGGATCTTAGCCCCTCTGTCCGTGAGACTGTATACAACCTTGACGGGCCTTGTCGGTATCACATATCTTGATACGAGTCCCATGGTTTCCAAGCTGTAAAGCCTGCTGTGGAGAACCTTATCGCTTATACCACGGAGAGTAGCCTTTATCTCCTTAGGCGTCCTCTCTTCCCTGAGAACCCTCAGGACCTCAAGCGTCCACCTGCAGGAGACCAAGGAAACCGCCTCGTCCACAGGGATACCTGTATCCTTTATCCACAGAGCTATCGGTCTTATATATTCCGGGTCTACGAGATAGTAGATGGTCTTTTTCGGGTAGCCCTGAGCTTCCTCCTTCCTTATCAAACCCGCACGAAGGAGTCTTCTCAACCTGTCAAAGAGCACCCTCTCCTCTATTCCCTTTATCACCCTCTTAAGCTCGGAAGGCCTTCGGGGCGAGTCCAGAAGCTCGAGGACTATCCGCAGGGCCCATTTACAGCTAAGCAGGTTTAGCTCCATGGAAGGAACTTCCATCAGCCTGAACGGATACTTTATGATATACATCATGATCGTTTCGCTTCAGTGTCCCAAGATTAGACTGACATGTCAGTTCAGACAAGGGGGAGGCTGTTAGAGGCTGCGAAGAAGATCTTCTCCGAAAAGGGTTACTACAACGCCCAGATATCCCACATAATAGACGAAGCGGGGGTTGCCAGGGGAACCTTTTACCTTTACTTCAAAAGCAAGGAGGACATATTCAGGGAGCTTCTAAACGAGGTCGTAAGAGAACTAAGGCGGAGGATAAAGGTAGTAGACCCTTCAAGAGACCCGGTTCAGCAGGTAAAGGAGAACATACAGAGGGTTGTAGAGCTCGCCCTCGAAGAGAGGGAGCTCGCCAGGATAGTCCTTCAGAGAAACTGTGATCCCGAGCTCTTCAGCATAACAGACCGCTTCTTCGAGGAGGTGGTTCAGCTGATAAAGGGTTCCCTCGATAAAGGCATAGCCCTGGGCCTGATCAGACCCTGCAACACGGAGGTCGTGGCGAGGGGAGTAATGGGGGCTCTGAAGGAGATCATAGTCGGTGTTCTGGACAAAGAGGATGTGGACCCTTCGGAGATAGCGGATGAGATCGTTGAGTTCGGTATAAAGGGGGTGTGGAGCCCGTAAAAAGAGGGAGGTAAGAGCCATGGAGAAGGTTCAGCACTACAGGGCATACAGGCCGAGGCCCCTCAAGAAGGAGGAGAGAAGCAGGGTGACCATAGTTTACGGGGGCCTCACCTGGAAACATGAGAGGCTGATGCAGGGGGCCCTGGAGAACGTGGGCTACAGGGCCAAACCCCTTCCCCAGATAGAGAGGGTTGACCTGGACATAGGGAAGGAGCTTATAGATACGGGAGCCTGCTGTCCGACCACCTTCACAGCGGGAAACCTCGCAAGGTTCCTGAAGGAGACCGTTGAGAGGGAAGGGAAGGAGGCGGTCAGGGACAGGTACGTCTTCGTCACGGTCGGAGCCTGCGGACCCTGCAGGTTCGGACAGTATCACGAGTCCTACGAGAGGGTCCTTGAGGGTCTCGATCTTACGGACTTCAGGATATTCCTCCTTGACCTCCTTCAGATGGAGCAGAACGAAGGTGGCCTTGAGATAACCATGCCTCTTACTTTCGGTCTCATATACACCATGTTCATCGGCGACCTGATGACCGATATGGAGTATGCGGTGCGTCCCTACGAGGTCGTTCCCGGTGAAACGGACAGGGTTCTGAAAGAAAGCATAGAACTGCTCTACGAGAAGTTCAGGAAAAGACCTGTGAAGGGCAAAAAGTGGGGGTCCCTGATCTGGCACGTGACAACACCTTACTTTGTTAACGCTCTCAAAGAGGTCAGAAGACTCTGGGACGAAATAGAGGTAGACAGGCTCAGGGTCAAGCCGAAGGTAAAGATAACGGGCGAGTTCTGGCTACAGACCCACGAAGGGGACGGCAACTACAACATAAAGAGGTGGCTCGAAAGGGAAGGGGCTGAGGTCGTACCACCGCCCGTAGCCATATGGATGGACTACCTGATACACATGGCCCTCTGGAGGATGGAGGAGGCGAGGAAGTTCGTCAAGAACTTCTGGCTGAAAAAGCTGATCGTAAAGACACTGCTCAAGCTCTACCACTTCACCTACAACAGGCTCAGGAAAGCACTCAACAACATACCTAACCCCCTGCCACCTCAGGAAGAGCTGAGACGCCTTGCGAAACCCTACTTCCACTATCTCCTTGCGGGCGGAGAAGGACACATGCTTATAGGAAAGGCTCTCTACGCCCACCTCAACAGACACGCCCACATGATATGCGAGCTCTCCCCTTACGGCTGTATGCCCAACACCATGTCCATAGGAGCTATGCAGGCGGTCTTGGGTAAGTACCCCGATCTACTCTACGCACCCATAGAGGTAAAAGGTGACGCGGAGGTCCATGCACTCTCCAGATGCCAGATGATCCTGACAGAGGCAAAGAAGCGTGCCCAGAGGGAGTTTGAAGAGGTCCTTGAAAGGACAGGGCTTACCGTGGAAGAGATAAGGAACTTCGAAGAGGACCATCCTGAGCTGAGGAGGGCGACCTACAAGGTACCCCACTACGGCTATGCGGGAACCTCCGCCAACTACGTGATGCACGTTGCAAAGCTCATGGGGAGGGTTTAAGGTGTATTTTCCTTCTTTTCAAACCTGCTCAAGGGAAAGCATATTGGCAGAATACCCGACGTTCCCAAGATCGCTAGGTGAGGTTCCTGAATCTCTCAGCAGGGAGGTCCTGTTATGATCCTCGGACTTGACGTCGGTTCAACCACCTGCAAGTACGTTCTCATAGATGAAGAGGGCAAAATACTTGACAAAGCCTACGAGAGGCACAACACGAGGCAGGCGGAGAAGGTTCTGGAGTTCCTCGAAAGGATAGAGGAGAAACACGGTTTCACTCCCGGAAAAGACAGGGTTTACGCGACAGGATCGGGAGCGGGCCTCATCTCGGAGTTCATAGGGGCGAGGTTCGTTCAGGAGGTCGTGGCGGTCGCGACCGCGGTTGAAAAACTGCACCCTGAGGTCAGGTTCGTGTCGGAGATAGGCGGTGAGGACATGAAGACGATCTTCTTCCACGGAGATGGAGACAAAAAGACACGTCAGGTCTTCATGCAGAGCGCCTGTGCGGGCGGGACCGGGACCTTCATAGAGAAGTGCGCCAAGAAGCTGGGTATACCTCCCGACAAGCTGTCGGAGATGGGATACCTGGGCTACCAGCTTCACAAGGTAAGCTCCAAGTGCGGGATATTTGCTGAGGCGGACGTGAACACACTTGTCAAGGCAGGAGTTCCTGCGGAGGAGATAATAGCGAGCCTCTTTGAAGCTGTCGTTTACCAGAATCTGGCCATACTCACCAAGGGAAACACGCCGAAACCTTACGTACTCCTGCTCGGCGGACCTAACCTCTTCTTTAAGGGGCTTCAGGAGGCATGGAGGTACCACCTGACGAGACTGTGGGAGGAGAGGAATGTACCGCTGCCGGAGGGGAAGGACCCCGAGGACCTCATAATAGTTCCCGAAAACGCCCTCTACTACGCTGCCCTCGGGTGTGCCTTCACGGGCATGATGGAGCAAGAAAGCGAGGGCGTCTACAGGGGTCATGAAAAGCTCAGGTGGTGGGTTGAGGAAGGACAGCACGAACAGAAGAAGAAGGAAGGGAGGAGAGGTCTCTGGAAGACGAAGGAAGAGCTTGAAGAGTTCAGGAGGGTCTACGAACCCCAGGTCTTCGCTTACAGGTACAGAAAGCCTTACGAGGGGAAGATAGAGAAGGTGGTGATAGGCTGTGATTTCGGGTCAACGACAGCCAAGGCTGTGTGCCTCTCTCCTGAAGGAGAAGTCCTCTTTTCCGTCTACAGGCTGAGTAAAGGCAACCCCATAGAGGACGCCAAGTTCCTATTCAGGAAGATAAAAGAAAGGATAGGGGATGCAGAGGTTCTGGGTGTAGGCGTTACAGGCTACGGAAAGGACCTTCTGAAGGACATAATAGGAGCGGACGTTGCCATAGTTGAGACCGTTGCCCACGCGACCGCAGGGCTTCACTTCTTTCCAGATGCGGACTGTATCTGCGACGTGGGCGGTGTGGACGTGAAGATAATAATCCTCAGGAACGGTGCGGTGGTAGACTTCAGGCTTAACTCCCAGTGCTCCTCGGGAAACGGCGCCTTCCTGCAGGGAGTTGCGGAGAGGTTCGGGATACCCCTTGAGGAGATAGCG
>JAUZRJ010000037.1 GCA_030950545.1 Aquificota bacterium
GCTACCTGGGGCGGGGCCTATGGGTGGCCAAATGCCGCCTGCCGGGTCCATGGCCACCCTGAAAAGGCGGGGTATAAATAGCCCGGCACCCGAGCTGTGCGGAACTGCACAGTTCGGGTAACCAGGTGTGAGTCATGGCCTCCAAGGCGAGCGGAGGTTCAACCAGAAACGGAAGGGACAGCCACTCCAAAAGGCTGGGTGTAAAGAGATACGGCGGTCAGTTCGTCAGGGCGGGAAACATACTCGTCAGGCAGAGGGGTACCAGGATATACCCGGGAAGGAACGTGGGTATGGGATCTGACTTTACCCTCTTCGCCCTCAAAGACGGATACGTCCACTTCGAGACGAGAAGAAACAGAAAGTTCGTGAGTGTCCTCACACCCGAAGAGTGGGAAAGCCTAAAAAACGGTGAGGCAGGCTAAAAGTAGTCTGTCTTTAAAAAGGTCCCCCGGAAGGGGGACAGGGTGTAGGGCTAGAAGGTGAACCCCAGCTCAACCCCGAGGGTGGTTCTGCTGTCTTTTGTGCCGTTTTCAAATACACTCCCGTCGGTAGATATGTAGGCGACCTCCGCCCTAAGGAATGTGTTCCCCGCGGGTTTAAAGGTCGGTGTGATTGTGAGCGTGTACCCTTTATCCGCATTCCCACCGCTGTATATCCCGCTTGTCCCCTCGCTGAAGTACTCTACCCTCACAGGGACGGAGAACCTGCCGAACTTGGGGACCGCATAGAGGGCAAGGCCGAAGGCGCTCTCGTCCTGACCCGCCTGCGGGTCGTCTAGCCACTGGTAGTCGAAGTTAAGACCGACGTCAACCTTCCCCAGGGAGTAGCTCAGGACCAGGTCCACGAGGTTCTTGAAGGATTTGTAGTCGTAGTAGCTCAGTGCGAAGCTGACTCCTCCCAGCTCACCGAGGACTCCCAGGGTGAAGTTGTCGAGGTCAAACTCCTGGTTGTACTCCGCGTAGAGGTCCACCCCCTCAATGCCCGAGAAGGTTACCCTCACAGCAGGGTAGATGACGGGCTGGGCAAACCAGGTGGTCCCGAGGGTTATGTTTGGGTTGGCGTAGGTGTTTGCGACCTCGTACCCCACGTTGGTGGGCATGATCCCGAAGTCAACCGAGACAAAGCCTCCCGGCTTTACCGTCAGATAGCCCCACAGGAAGCCGAAACCTTCCCGTGCTATACCCTTCTGGGTGAAGTCGAACCTCTGGGGATCACCCTGTCCGCCGTCCCAGACGGTCGGCATTAGCAGGCTACCGACCGCGAGGTCAAAACCGACCCTGATATCCTTACCCGTCTCTCCGGAGATCCCGATGACGCTGTTTGTGAGGTTGAACCTGTCCTGGTCAGGGTTGTTCGTTCTGAAATAGGCTCCCGTCAGGGATCCGTACAGGCTGAGGTCTTCGGAGACCTTGAGGGAAAACTTCCTCTCCTCTCCCACAGCGGTTCCTGCTATGCTGAGGAGCGCAAAGGCGATGAACCTCCTCATGGGCCACCTCCTTCAGAAGTTGTAAGCGCTCTCACCGTGCTGGGTCTTGTCTATGCCTTCAACCTCCTCTTCCTCCTTCACCCTGAGTCCGGTGAGGGCCTTTGCCACCACAACTATCACCGCGGTGAGGACACCCGAGTAGACCAGGGTCGCTACAACACCCTCTATCTGTATGAGGACCTGCTTGGGATTTCCGTAAATGAGTCCCGGGCTTCCTCCTACGGACGGGTCCGCGAACACACCTGTGAGTATAGCTCCCGTTATACCCGCTATTCCGTGGATCCCGAATACGTCAAGGGCGTCATCGTACCCCAAGGCGGGTTTGAGCTTTGCGACCGCAAGGTACGAGAGGACTCCTCCCGCCACACCGATGAATACGGACCCCACCGGGTTCACAAAGCCCGCAGCGGGCGTTATGGCGACAAGACCCGCTATTATCCCCGAGGATATCCCCACGACCGTGGGCTTTCCTGTGTGGACCCACTCCGCGATCACCCACCCGAGGACCGCACCGGAAGTGGCTACGGTGGTGTTCAGCATAGCGTAAACCGCCTGCTCGTTGGCGGCGAGGGCGGAACCCGCGTTGAAACCGAACCAGCCGAACCAGAGTATACCCGCCCCCAGGGCTACCAGCGGGACGTTATTGGGTATCAGAGATGTGTCCCGCCTTCTTCCGAGGATCAGGGCACCCACAAGACCAGCTATACCCGCGTTTATGTGAACGACCGTTCCGCCCGCGAAGTCCAGGGCTCCGTGGTCGCTCAGAAAGCCTCCCCCCCATACCCAGTGGGCTATGGGCGGGTAAACGATTATGCTCCAGAGTATGCAGAAGACTATCCAGGCGGAGAACCTCATCCTGCCCACGAGGGAACCGCTAACAAGGGCTGTGGTTATCGCGGCAAAGGTGAGCTGGAACATGATGTCTAGAACCGCCGGGTACCCGTTGTCGGTTATACCGCTGACCCCTTTTCCGAAAAGGTACTGGAGTGGGTTCCCCATGAAGTTCCCTATGTCATCCCCGTAAGCTATTGAGTACCCCACCGCCAGCCAGGTTATGCTGACTATACAGAAGGCTATGAGGGACATGGCTACTGTGTTCAGAACGCTCTTGCTTTTATCAAGACCGCCGTAGAAGAGGGCAAGACCCGGTACGGTCATGAACACGACGAGGGCGGAGGCGGTGAGCATCCAGGCGGTGTTGCCCGTATCAAGCCCCCGCTGTTCCCCTGCGAGGGCGGGGAAGGTACCAGCGGTTAAGAGCAGTATGACCCAGAGAGGTGCGCGCCTCATCTCTTTTCCCTCCTGAAAGTTTATGTAAGGGGGCGGGAGCCCCCGGAAACGCTTATATGTCAAAGTAGAGCTCGAACTCCTTGGGGTGAGGTATGAACCTGATCTGGTCTATCTCCTCCCTCTTTGCTTCTATCCAGAGCTGTATGAACTCCTCGGTGAAGACACCACCCTTCAGCAGGAACTCGTAGTCCTTCTCGAGCTCCCTTAAAGACTCCTCAAGGGATCCCGGTAGCTGGGGTATTCCCTCGAGCTCCTCAGGGGGAAGGGAGTATATGTCCTTGTCGAAGGGCTCTCCCGGGTCGATCCTGTTCTCTATTCCGTCTATAGCCGCCATCAGTATGGCAGCGAAGGCAAGATAGGGGTTGCAGGTTGGGTCTGGGAACCTTATCTCTATCCTTTTCGCCTTGGGGTCCTGATAGTACATGGGTATCCTTATCGCTGCGGACCTGTTCCTGGCGGAGTAGGCGAGCCTCACCGGAGCCTCGAAGCCGGGAACCAGCCTGTGGTAAGAGTTTATCGTCGGGTTTGTGAAGGCGGTAAGGGCGGGTCCGTGCTTGAGTATACCCCCTATGGCGTAAAGAGCTGTATCAGAAAGCCCTGCGTACCCGCTACCCGCGAAGAGGTTTTCCCCGTTCTTCCATATGGAGAAGTGGGTGTGCATACCCGATCCGTTGTCGTTGGGAAGGACCTTCGGCATGAAGGTCGCAAATTTACCGTGCTTTGCTGCGACGTTCCTGACCACATATTTGTAGATGAAGAGCTTGTCCGCCTGGTTCACCAGGGAGTCGTACCTTATGTCTATCTCCGCCTGTCCCGCGGAGGCGACCTCGTGGTGATGGACCTCAACGGTTATACCTATCTCGGAGAGGACAGATACCATCTCGTTTCTTATGTTGGTCATCTTGTCAAGGGGAGGTACGGGGAAGTATCCCCTCTTGTGAGGGACCTTGTAGCCTGAAGAGGTGACCTCCCTGTTCCACCACCCTTCTTCGGAGTCCACCCTCCAGAAGGAGTAATGCTCCGCGTTCCCGAACTCAACCGAGTCGAGTATGAAGAACTCCGCCTCAGGACCGAAGTAGGCGGTGTCCCCTATTCCCGTCTGCTTGAGATACTGCTCCGCCTTCTGGGCTATGTATCTCGTGTCCCTGCCGTACCTCTCCCCGGTCACGGGGTCGTAGATGTCGCATATCATCACGATGGTCTTCGGCTCTATGAAGGGGTCTATGAAGGCGGTGTTCGGGTCCGGTTTTGCTATCATATCCGACTCGTTGATCGACTGCCAGCCCCTTATGGAAGAGCCGTCAAACCCTATACCCTTCTCAAAGGACTCCTCGGAGATCTCGTAGGCGGGGAGAGTCATGTGCTGCCACTGGCCGAAGGGGTCCGAGAATCTCAGATCCACGTACTGGATCCCTTCCTGTTCGATGAGGCTGAGGATCTCCTGAGGTGAGTACTTAGGCATGCCTGCACCTCCTTTGATAAAATTTTTAGACCGCTGCCTCCCCCCTCTCCCCCGTCCTTATCCTTATCACGTCCTCAACGGGTATTATGAATATCTTTCCGTCCCCTACCCTTCCCGTCTGGGCGGTTTTCACTATGGTCTCCACAACCTTCTCCACGTCCTCGTCCTTGACGATCACCTCGATCTTCACCTTGGGGAGGAAGTCGATCACGTACTCGGTTCCCCTGTAGATCTCAGTGTGGCCTTTCTGCTGGCCGAAACCCTTCACCTCCGTGACGGTCATACCGCCTATCCCTATCTCCACAAGGGCGTCCTTGACCTCATCCAGCTTGAAGGGTTTGATTATGGCCTCGATCTTCTTCATCTTCCTTCCTCCTGTAAAGTTTATTAGCAAGGACCGTGCCAGAAGCCTACGGTCCAGCTGGTAAAGATCTTAAGGCTTTTGCTGTGCCCTGGGAAGACCAGGGCGGAGTAAAGTTGTTTACAAAATTGTTAAATTGTTTACAATTGTCTTCCCGCGGAGGATTCTATAATTTATTACTTGCAGGTGAATACAGGAGAGGGAGGGCGGAAATGCTTCTCGAGCTTTCCCTCGGGATCCTGATAGGGGGCGCTGTGGTTTACTACTTAATGCGGAGGGGAAGGTCTAAGGTGGGCGATGAAAAAAGACAGGTACGCGAAGACACCTCTGACGTAATAGTGACCTACTCAAAGACTATACCCGGCTACGAGGTCAAGAGGATATACGGCGTGATCGAAAGCTACTCTGTCTTTCCCCTTGAAGAAGATGTCTCGCAGGATCTCGCTGAGGAGGACGTCGTTCACAAGCTCATGGTGAAGGCAAAGAGCATGGGTGCCAACGCTATCCTTGACCTGAAGATAGAGAGGGAAACATTCAAGGAGCACATCAGGATAAAAGCAACAGGTCTGGCGGTCAGGGTCTGAGGTTAAGATCATATCTTCTATGGAGAAGATCATAGTTATCCAGAAAGGGGCGGACCTTGACGCCCTCTCCTCCGCCCTGGGAGTCCAGAAGCTTCACGAGGACGCCCTCCTGCTCACCCCGAGGTACCTGTCAAGAAGGGCTGGCAGGGTCTTCAAGGCCTTCAGACACCTCTTCAGAACCACGGAGGACATGCCTTCCGAGTTCGTCCTCGTTCTGGTGGACACCCGCTACATACCGGAAGGTGTGGAAAGGGACCGTATAAAGGGGTTCATAGTCTACGACCACCACCCGGAGGGTGAGGTGGAGGTGTTTGAGGGGAGGGTTGATAGGGTGGGTGCGACAGCCACCCTGGTAGTTGAAGATCTGATGAGGAAGGACGTTGAGCTGACTCCCGAGGAGGCTACGCTTATCGCCCTCGGCATATACGAGGATACGGGAAACTTCACCTACGAAGGGACCACCCCAAGAGATCTGGAGGCGGTCGCCTGGCTTCTCTCTAAGGGTCTTGATCTCAGAACCCTCAGGAGGTTCCTATCGGAGGGCTACACCAGAGACCAGATAGAGGCGGTGAGCAGTATCCTGTCCTCCGTGGAGAAGGTTTACCTGAGAGGTAAGGAGATAGTGGTTGCCACAGCGGTCTTGGAGAGATACGAACCCGACATAACCTCTCTCCTTTACGAGGTGAAGGACCTCAAGGAGGCGGACGCCTTCTTCGTTGTGGTTGAGGCGGGAGGTAAGACTTACGTCTTCGGAAGGTCCCAGGACGAGGAGATAGACGTGGGCAAGATCCTGTCCCACTTCGGGGGTGGCGGTCACAGGGAGGCCGGAGCCCTCAAGGCGGAGAACCTCCCCGCCCAGCGGATAAAGGACCTGATCGTGAGCTTTCTAAGATCCGGGGGGTCCATCCGCGTCAGGGTGGGCGATCTTATGACCTCCCCTCCCTTCGTTTTGGAGGCGAAAACCCGTGTGAGGGAAGCCCTGGAACTTCTCACGGAGAGAGGTTTTGCGGGTGCCCCCGTGGTGGACGATAAGGGCGGGCTTGTCGGTGTGATTTCCAAAAAGACGCTTCTTAAGGTCGTACGTCTGTTTCCGGAGGACCCGGTGGAGTCCTTCACCCTGAGAGATGTTCACACACTCGGGCCCCAAGATCCTGTCTGGGAAGCGGAAGAGATCCTGGCCAGGTTCGGGCAGACCCTCATACCTGTGGTCGATAAGGGAAGGGTCGTGGGTGTGATCACGAGGTTCGACATCCTGAGAAAGTTGAGGGAGGACCTGGGGGACCTGAAGGCTCGGACGAAGAAGGTCAGGATACCCACCTATCTGGAAGACCTTGTCAGGGAGGTGGGCAGGACCGCGGAGGCTTCGGGCTACAGGGTTTACCTCGTGGGCGGTGCGGTGAGGGACATGATCCTCGGGAGGGAGGTGAAGGACGTGGACTTCGTAGTTGAGGGAGACGCTGTGGATCTGGCGAAAAGGGTGGCGGAGAGGTTCGGCGCAGATCTCCACCCCTTTCCGGAGTTCGGGACCGCCCATCTGAAAGTGGGTAACTTCAAGCTGGAGTTTGCGACCGCGAGAAGGGAGACCTACCCAAGACCGGGCTCCTACCCGAAGGTTGAGAGGGCTTCCCTTAAGGAGGACCTCATCAGGAGAGATTTTACCATTAACGCCCTTGCGGTCTCCATTAACCCCGGTGACTTCAGCACACTCATAGACTTCTTCGGCGGTCTCAAAGACCTGAAGGAGGGGGTGATAAGGGTCCTGCATCCTGTCAGCTTCATAGAGGACCCGGTGAGGGTTCTGAGGGCTCTGAGATTTGCGGGGAGGTTCAGCTTCAAAATATCGAAAAGCACAGAGAAACTCCTCAGGCAGGCGGTAAAGCTCGGGCTTCTTAAGGAGGCACCGAAAGGGAGGGTGATGAACGAGATAAGACTGGCTCTGAAGGAGGACAGGCTCCCGGATATACTGAAGCTCTATAAAAAATACAGCGTCTTGGACCAGATAATCGAAGGCTTCAGATGGAAGGGAGACCTCGAGGACAGGATACTCGCACTCAGCAGGGTGGTCCACTGGCACTCCCTCCAGTTCCCCGAGGAGAGGATGGACTACGGCTGGGTTTTTCTGATGGTGCTCCTCAGCAACCTCAAGGAGGAGAAAGCCCTTGAGTTCCTGAGAGACGTCTCCGCACCCGCCTGGGTGAGGGATAACACGGTCAGGATCTTTAGGGACCTTGGCGGGATAAGGAAGGAGCTCAAAAAGGCGGAGAAAAACTCCGAGATCTACAGGCTCCTTAAGAACCTCCACACATCCCTACTCCTGATCCTGATGACCTACGGGGATGTGAGGGATAAGGTAAAGGTCTACCTTGAGAAGCTCAGGAGTGTAAAAGTACCCCCCGAGAGGATAGAGGGCCTGAAAAGAAAGGGCCTAAAAGGAAAGGACCTCGGTGAGGAGATAGAGAGGCTGAGGAGCTCTATCCTCGACTCTCTGGTATAATGAAAAGCCATGAAAATCGCCTTCCTGAAAGCGGGAGATCTAAGAGGTTCCCTCGGGCACATAAGGGCCCTGATAGACTACCTTGAAGGTAAGGGGGTGGAGGTGGCGGAGATAGACTTAAAACCCGACCGCGTTCAGGAAGCGGTAAACAGGGTAATGGATATAAGGCCCGCCTTCACACTCGACCTGAACGGGACGGGGATAATAGTGGGAGACCAGGAGGGCAAGAAGATGCCCCTTTACGACATACTCGGATTTGTCCACATATCCTACTTCACCGAGGACCCCCTCCTCCACTTTCCCGCCATATACGGACTCCAGCACAGGAACTTCATAGGTGTTGTCGGGGACCTCAGGTACGCGGAAAGCCTGAAGCTCCTCGGGATAGAGAACATGAGCTACGTCACCCCCTTTCTGGACTTCGAAAGGCTACCCGAACCAGAACCCGAAAAGGACATAGACGTAGCCTTCCTCGGACCCGTTATAGACCCGCAGATAGTAACGGACTCGGTGAAGAGAAACCTGCCGGAAAACATATTCCCCGTGTTCATAGAAACCGGGGAGTTCATGTTCAGGAACCCTGAGGTGGGTGTGGTCACAGCCTTCAGCTACGTCCTCAGTCTGTTCAACCCTCAGTATCAGGAGGAGGTCAGGAAGTGGAGCGAGGAGAACAAGGAGGCCTTCTTCAGGCTTCTTAACGACATCAGCATCTACGCTACCATGAGGAAAAGGTGGTACCTGATAAACTTCCTCGAGGGTATAAACCTCAAGATCGTGGGAGACTACCAGGGGGAGCTCAAGGAAGACCACGAGAACATAAAGGTTGACAGCTACGAGGAGCTTCTTAAGGTGTACTCAAGGACCTTACTCACCGTAGTGTGCTTCCCCAACACGGTACCTTCAGGCATAGGCTACACACCCCTCGAGGTCTCCGCCATGGGAAGCGCCCTGATGATAGACTACAGGGGTACGCTTCCGGGCTTCCTGAAACCCGGGGAGGAGGTAATAACCTACATGCCCCTTGACAGGGCGGACATAGAGGAGAAGGTGCTCTACTACCTCGACAACCCCGAGGAGGCCAGGGAGATAGGGGAAAGGGCGAGGGAGGTCGTGAGGGAGAGGTTCAGGGTAGACGACAGGGGTGAGTTCCTCTACAACATGATGAACGACATCCTCTCCAAGGCGACCCAGGAAAAGAAGGAGTGATGTTTCCCGGTTTCGGTACCCTTGTGAACTTCATCCTCGTCCTTGTGGGCGGATACATAGGCATGAAGAGTTCCGGACTTATAAACCCGAAGATAAGGGAAGGGGTTATCCACGGTATAGGTCTTTTTACGCTTGTCCTCGGCGTGAAACTCATGGTGGAGAACGTCCCGGAGGACCTTCTCAAGGTCTTTCTGACAGTGCTCCTCGGCACAGCCCTCGGATACCTGATAGACCTTGAGGGCAGGATCTCATCCCTTGCGGGGGGAGATCACGGATTCACCAGGGGTTTTATCACCGCATCACTTCTCTTTACGGTCGGGCCGATGACCCTGCTCGGGTGCATACTCGAGGGGACCAGGGGAGACAGCTCCCTGATCCTTTCCAAGGCCACTATGGACGGCTTTTCCTCCGTGATCCTCGCAAGCTCCCTGGGAAAGGGGGTTGTCTTTTCCGCCTTCTTCGTGCTGGTCTTTCAGATGAGCATAACCCTGTCCGCCTACTTTTTTGGTGAGTTCATAGACGAGGACTCGATGAGGAACAGCTTTTTCATAGGCGGTGGGATAATGGTGGTGATAGCCCTGAAGCTCTGGGGACTCCTGGAGAAGGTTAGGAGCGTCAACCTGATCGTCCCGCTCATAACAGCCCTATTTATCTAATACCTCGATAACAAGCTCCTTGTTGGTGTATATGCAGATCTCACCCGCTATCTCGAGGGCTTTCCTGACTATATCCTCTGGCGGGAGGTCTGTGTTCCTGAGGAGTGCCAGGGCTGCTGCCCTCGCGAAATCACCACCCGAACCTATCCCTAAGACGGGCTCGTCCGGTTCTATGACGTCCCCGTTTCCCGATATAAGGAGCATCCTCTCCCTGTCCGCGACGAGGAGGAGGGCTTCCAGCCTCCTGAGATACTTGTCCATTCTCCACTCCTTGGCGAGCTCCACAGCGGACCTTACCAGATTACCCCTGAACTCCTCCAGCTTCCTCTCGAACCTTTCGAGGAGGGCAAGTCCATCCGCGGCGCTTCCCGCGAAACCGGCAAGGACGCTGTCCTGATACAGCTTCCTTATCTTCCTCGCCCTGTGCTTTATGGCGGAGCTTCCCACCGTAACCTGTCCGTCTCCGCCCATAACGGTTCTGCCCTTTCCCTTCACGCACAGGATCGTGGTCCCTCTGGTCTTCATGTTGAGGATAGTATACTACTCCTATGAGGATCCTGATAACGGGAGGAGCGGGCTTCATAGGATCAAACCTCGCCCTGACACTCCAGGACATGTACCAAGACGCGAAGATATACATCCTGGACAACTTCTCATCAGGTCACTTCAAGAACCTCACGGGATTTAAGGGTGAGGTCATAACGGGTGACATAAGGGACAGGGAGCTCTGGGAGTACATAAGGAAACACATTACCTTTGATGTCATCTTCCACAAGGCTGCTATAACCGATACCACCGTGGAAGACCAGAGGCTCATGATGGAGACGAACGCGGACAGCTTCAGGTACATACTGGATCTGGCTCTGGAGTGGGGAGCTAAGGTCATATACGCCTCCTCCGCAGGTGTCTACGGGAAGACTCCGCCTCCCATGAAGGAGGACGAAGGCCTCCAGCCGGAAAACGTTTACGGCTTTTCAAAGCTTATGATGGACAGGATAGCGGTGAATTACATGGAGAGGTTTCCGGACCTTAAGGTCATCGGTCTCAGGTACTTCAACGTCTACGGTCCGGGGGAGCGGTACAAGGGAAAGACCGCGAGCATGGTTTACCAGCTGGCCCTCAAGATGATCCACGGCCAGAAGCCCAGACTCTTCAAGTGGGGCGAGCAGAGAAGGGACTTCGTCTACATAAAGGACGCGGTGAAGGCTAACCTTCTTGCCCTTGAAAAGGACATAACGGGCATATTCAACGTGGGGACGGGTGAGGCGAGGAGCTTCAACGAGATAGTCGAGATCCTGAACAGAGAGCTGGGCACATCCTACGAGGTCGAGTACTTTGACTGCCCTTATGACTTTTACCAGGAGTTCACGCAGGCGGACATAAGCAGGGCGAGGGAAGTCCTCGGCTACGAACCCGAGTACAGCCTTGAGGAGGGTCTAAAGGAGTATCTGGACCACATCAGGTCCGCCCAGGTCTAATACTTCCTCTCCGCGGGCTGGAACCTGGTTATCCTGACAGGTATGTACTCTATCTTCAGGGACCCGTTCTGGTAGTATACGAGTGAGTGTTTGAGGAAGTTCTCGTCGTCCCTCTCAGGGTAGTCTTCCCTCGTGTGTCCGCCCCTTGACTCCTTCCTGTGGAGGGCAGCGAAAGCAACAGCTCTCGCAAGCTCCAGCAGATTCCTGAGCTCGAGGACCTCTATGAGGTTGGTGTTGAATATCTTTGACTTGTCCACCACAGGTACCCTCTCCCACCTGTCGAGGAGTTCCGAGATCTCCTCGTAAGCTTCTTTTAGAGACCTCTCGTCCCTGAATATACCCATCTTCTGCCAGGTTGTCTCACCCATCTGGTTCCTTATGCGGGCGACGCTCTCGTTACCCTCCCTCTTCATCAGGTTCTCCACAAGCTCCTCCCCCTTCCTCGCCTCACCTTCCGTTATCCTGAGCCATGAGGTCTCCTTCACGAACTCTCTCACCGCGATACCCCCGAACTTACCGAAGACGAGAAGCTCTATGAGGGAGTTTCCTCCCAGCCTGTTCGCCCCGTGGACCGATACGCAGGCACACTCCCCTATGGCGTAAAGACCTTTAAGCGTGGTCTCCGAGGTCCTGTAGTCCGTGACGTGGATCCCGCCCATGCAGTAGTGGGCGGTGGGTCTTATGGGAACCAGTTCCTTCACAGGGTCAACACCCTCAAAGTCTATGGCGAGCTGGCGGACCTGAGGGAGTCTCTCGTTTATCTTCTCCTCACCCAGATGTCTCAGATCCAGGTATACGTAAGCTCTCGCCCCCTCACCCACTCCCCTTCCTTCCCTTATCTCATACTCTATCGCCCTCGAGACCATGTCCCGTGGTGCAAGCTCCATCTTCTCGGGAGCGTACCTCTTCATGAACCTCTCCCCGAGCCTGTTGATCAGGTACCCGCCCTCTCCCCTGCAGGCTTCGGAAAGGAGTATGCCCGTCTTGGCGAGACCTGTCGGGTGGAACTGGATGAACTCTACGTCTTTCAGGGGTATACCGTTCCTCAAGGCTACCGCCTGACCGTCCCCCGTGTTCCCTATGGCGTTTGTGCTCCTGTGCCAGTATATCCTGGCAAAGCCTCCCGTCGCGAGTACCACCGCCTTAGCCCCTAAGGTGACCACCTCACCGTTTTTGATGTCGTAAACGGAAACGCCCTTCACCCTCTCTCCGTCGTGGATGAGGTCCAGGAGGAAGAACTCGTTGTAGAAGTCTATGTTGTCCCTGGAGAGGGCCTGCTCGAAGAGGGTGTGGAGGAGGACATGGCCCGTTTTGTCCGCCGCGTAGACGGTCCTCGGGAACGAGGCTCCGCCGAAAGGCCTCTGGGCTATCCTGCCGTCCGGTAGCCTTGAGAAGGGAACACCCCACCTGTCCAGCTCGTAGATTATGTCGGGGGCGTTTTCGGTCATGAAGAAGACCGCGTCCTGGTCCGCCAGAAAGTCGGAGCCCTTTATCGTGTCGTAGGCGTGGGCTTCCGGGCTGTCATCGGGTACCACGTTCCCGAGGGCCGCGTTCATGCCCCCCTGGGCTGCACCCGTGTGGGACCTCGTCGGATAGACCTTGGAGACGAGGGCGACCCTTATCTCCGGGTCACGGGCTATCTCTATGGCGGTCCTGAGACCGGCACCTCCGCCCCCTACAACGACCGCGTCGTAGTACTTTACGTTCATAACATAATAATATTAAATGAACTGGGCGCTCCTTTCCCTGCCCTTGGTTATATCCTTAAGCCTGGTCCTTGCCGTCGCTCTTCCCCCTTTCCTCCTCGAGAGAACGACCCGATGGCTTCATGTCCCGGAGAGGACAGGAGGGTCTAAGGATATAACACCCGTCCTCGAAGCCTTCTCAAGGGTCTTCGGTGAACCCGCAGGTGAGGTAAGGAGGGAAACGCCCAAGGACCTCGTGCTCGTCGGGACATCAACGGGTGTGAAAAAGATGGCCCTGATCCTGAAAGACGGAAAGCCCCTCATACTCGAGGAGGGTGAGGAAAAGGAAGGTGTTCTCTTGAAGGAGGTCAGGAAGAGGGAGGTAAAGGTAAGGTCAGGCGGGAGGGAGCTGACGTTGAGGATAAGGAAATTCGTTCCCGGGGAGGTGCGGAGGACCGGCACAGTGGCTCAGGAGTTCAGGATCTCGAGGAGGGACCTTGAAAGGATAACCCGGGACCCTGGTGTGATGTTCAGGGAGATAAGGCTCGTCCCCTACGTGAAGGACGGGAGGACCAAGGGTTTCATCTTCGAATGGGTGAAGCCCGGGAGCCTCTTCCACAGGGCGGGTATAAGGAGGGGTGATGTGCTCGTTTCCATAAACAACGTCGCCATAAACAGCGCGGAGGACGCCTTCAGGGTCCTCCAGCTCCTCAGGAACGAGCCCTCCCTAAGGGTCGTGATCCTGAGGGGAGGGCAGAGGAAAGAGCTTAACATCAGGATAGAATAGTAGTTATGTACACGCCCGAAAGGGAGAGGGAGCTTATAGAACTCACGAGGAAACTCCTGAAGGAGCTTCCCGGGTTAAAGGAAGCGGGACCCAAAGAGGCGGAGGAGTATGCGAGGCTTCTCAGGGATGTCATAAGGTACCACGACTACAAGTACTATATACAGACGTCTCCCGTGATATCAGACTACGAGTACGACCAGCTGTTCAGGGCCCTCAGGGACCTGGAGAGGAGGTTTCCGAGTATAGTCACCCCGGACTCACCGACCCAGAGGGTCGCCAGCGAGATAACGGGCTCCTTTCCCGAGGTCAGCCACTACGCCCCCATGCTCTCCCTCGACAACGCCTACACGGAGGAGGAGCTCAGGGACTTCGACAGGAGGGTGAGGGAGCTTACAGGTCGTGAGGAGATAGAGTACTCCGTGGAGCCGAAGTACGACGGGGCGGGTATAGCCCTCGTTTACAGGGACGACCTCTTCGTGAGGGGAGCGACCAGGGGTGACGGTGAGGTGGGCGAGGAGATAACCGCAAACCTCAGGACTGTAAGGACCGTACCTTTAAGGGCGGAGTTCTCCAGCTTCGGTATCAGGCTGATAGAGATAAGGGGTGAGGTCCTGATAAACAGGGAGGAGTTCAGGAAGATGAACGAGGAGAGGATGGAGGAGGGCCTAACACCCTTCGCGAATCCCAGAAACGCCGCTGCGGGGTCCCTGAGGCTCCAGAACCCGGCGGAGGTGGCGAGGAGACGCCTTGAGGCTGTCGTCTACCAGGTTTCCTACGTCGAACCTCCTGAGAAGTTCCCGAAAACCCACTGGGAAGCGGTTGAGATGCTCCACCTCCTCGGCTTCAAGACACCTTACGGGGATATGAAGCTCTGCAGGGGTATAGAGGAGGTCATAGCTTACTGCAGGGAGTGGGAGGAGAGGAGGGACACCTACCCTTACGAGCTTGACGGTATGGTCGTAAAGGTGAACGACAGGAGGCTCTACGAGGTCCTCGGTTTTACCTCCCACCACCCGAGGTGGGCGATAGCCTACAAGTTCAGGGCGAGGCAGGCCACAACGAAACTCGTGAACGTCGTCTTCCAGGTGGGCAGGGTAGGTACGGTTACGCCGGTCGGGAAGCTGGAGCCTGTCCAGATAGGAGGGGTGACCGTCTCCTCCGTTTCCCTTTTCAACGAGGACTTCATAAGGGAGAAGGACATAAGGGTGGGAGACATGGTCCTCGTGGAGAGGGCGGGCGACGTCATACCCTACGTGGTTGAGGTTATAAAGGAGGCCAGAGACGGAGACGAGACACCCATAGAGTTCCCGGAAAACTGTCCCTCCTGCGGTTCAAAGCTCGTGAAGCTTCCGGGTGAGGTGGCCTGGAGGTGCGTCAACATAGCCTGCCCCGCCCAGCTGGTCCTCAGGCTCAAGCACTGGGGTAGCAGGGAGGCTATGGACATAAGGGGTCTCGGAGAGTCCACCGCAAAGGCCCTTTACTCGAAAGGTTTCGTGAAGGACGTCGGGGACCTCTACTACCTTAAGATCACGGACCTCGTAAGGCTACCCGGTTTTGCGGAGAGGTCCGCCCTCAACCTCTACAACGCCATACAGGAGTCCAAAAACAGGGGGCTCGACAGGGTCCTCTACGGGCTCGGTATAAGGTATGTGGGACTCACCACCGCCAGAAAGATAGCCCGGGTTGTGGACAGCATATGGGACCTTAAGGAGATGCCCGTTGAGAGGATAATCAGGATAGAGGGTATAGGGGACATAGTCGCGAGGAGCATAAGGGAGTTCTTCTCCAGGGAGGAGAATCTGAAGGTTATCCGGAAGCTCGAAAGGGCGGGAGTGAAGCTGAGGAAGACGGAGCTGGAAAAGGAGGGACCTCTTAAGGGTAAGGTCTTCGTCTTCACAGGGACCCTGACCTGCTGTTCCCGTGAGAGGGCGGGCAGGATAGTTGAGAGCCTCGGCGGGGTCTTCTCGAACACGGTGACCTCTAGAACCACGTACCTGGTCGTTGGCAGGGACCCGGGGAGGACGAAACTCACAAGGGCGAAACAGCTCGGCGTAAAGACCATAACCGAGGAGGAGTTTCTGGAGATGATCAGGGAATACGTCAACCCCGAAGATATAGGGAAGGAGAGGAGGGAGGGGACCCTCTTCTGAGGTCACCTCACCGCCTTTGACACGACCTTGAGCTGACGCTCCAGGGTCTCTACCTCCTTCAGAAGGTTCTGGACGCTCTCCGCTATCTCCGAGGCGGTCCTGCTCTGCTCCTCTATTGAGGTGGCCATCTCGCTCACCAGACCTCCCACCTTCTCCGCCAGGTCCCTGTTCGAGTCCGCAAACTCCCTTATCTTCTGGAACACCTCCGTAAGCCTCTCCATACTCTCCCTGAACCTCTCCATCTCCTTCGAGAAGACCTTAAGGCTCTTTTCCGCGGAGAGGACCTTCTCCCCTATGGAGTTGGCGAACTCCTCCGTCTTGGAGGCGAGCCTCCTCACCTCTTCCGCCACCACCGCGAAGCCCCTCCCCACCTCCCCCGCCCTTGCAGCCTCTATGGAGGCGTTCAGGGCGAGGATCGTGGTCTGTTCGACGATGGCGTTTATCTCCTTCACCGACGCCCTTATGCTCTCGAAGGACTCGCTCACCTTATTCAGCCCCGCCTCGAAGCTCTCCACCTCCCTCCTCACCTCCTCCACACTCTCAACACCCCTTACCACCTCGTCCCTTACCTCTTCCGAGCTCTTCACTAGCCTCTCCATCTCCTCCTTCATGCTGAAGGTGCTCTCCGAAAGGGTGCGGACCGTCTGGGAGAACTCCTCTGTGGCGGAACCTATCTGGTGAAAGGTCTCCCTTATGTCCCCCAGACTCCTCATGAAGAACCTGAGAACGAACCTGGACAGGTTCCTTATGTGGGAAAGCTCCCACAGGCGTCTCGCCAGTGTCTTCATGGTCTTCGCTCTTGTCCTCAGCTCCTCGAGAGTGTCCCCGCCCCTCATGAACTTACCTCCTGTATATCCTATCTACCAGGTCAACACCGCACTCCAGGTTCCTGAACCAGTCCAGGAACTTCCTCACGTTATCCCCCGAAAATATAGCCCCGTGCTGGGGTGCTATCATCTTGGGACCGAGCCTCTCCACCTCTCTCACCCAGAGCTCACAGGCTCTCCTCGAGGCCATATACCTCCTGTGAAAGCCTTCCATGTAAGCCCTGTGTCTCTCGAAGTCCTCAACGAAGAGATACCTCTCCCCCCTGGGGAAAGCCGCCGCACCTATGTCCCCCGAGAAGAGGATCCCCGACCTCTCGTCAAAGAGGGAGAAGTTCCCCGTGGAGTGGAGGAAGTGGGCGGGGACGAACACCAGCCTGTCCCCCGAAGGGAGTCTCACCTCACCCCCGCTGTCCTCTATGGGTACTATCCTGTCAAAGTCCATACCGCCGAAATGGGGCACGAACCTGACCCACAGCCTGGATATGTAAACCTTTGCGGGTGTGTTCTCAAGCCAGACCGCTATACCTGAGCTAACATCGGGGTCCTGGTGGGTGTAGAAGATGATCTCTATGTTCTCAGGTTCTATATAGCCGGAGACCACGGATAGGACCCTCGGGAGGACGTAGACGCCCCCGGGGTCGAGGAGCACACCTTTTCCCCTGTTCACTATGAGGTACTGGTTCGTCTGGACTAAGCCTTCCTCCTCTTCCTCCTCCCACCCGAGCCACACGAATCTGTGTTCCTCGTCTTCGTAGAGCACCTTTCCCTTTATGATCTCCTCCTTCGTCATGGCTCTACCTCCGCGGGTTTTCCCACAATACTATTAAACGGTAAAAAGGTCAGGTCTGTTAACGCTTCCTTTCGTAGAGCCACCCCAGAAGGAGGGACGCCCCGAAACCAGTCAGGGTGAACTTCAGAAGCTCGCCGAACTCTTCCCTGTCCTCATGCCTGTGGTTTTCCGACACTGACCACCTCCTTCTCCTTTGCGAACTTCCTGTACACCCACTCGTAAACGGAGGGCAGGATCACGAGGGTGAGAAGCGTAGATGTGATTATACCACCCACAACGACGGTGGCCAGGGGCTTCTGGACCTCGGAGCCTATGTCCCTTATGACGAGGAGCGGGATCAGGCCTATGAAGGTCGTTATGGCGGTTATGAGTATGGGTCTTATCCTCAGGACCGCAGCCCTTTTCACCGCTTCCCTGACGTCAAGCCCCTCCTCGAGCAGGTACCTTATGTAGGACACGAGGACGACACCGTTCAGGGTGGCTATACCGAATATGGCTATGAACCCTATGGCTGATGGGACCGAGAGGTTAAATCCGGACAGGTAGAGGGCGACAATACCGCCTATAACCGCGAAGGGGACGTTGAGCATGACAACGAGGGCGTCCCTTACCGAGTTGAAGTTAAGGTACAGGAGTACGAAGATCAGGAATATGGAGACCGGGACCGCAACGGATAACCTCTTCATAGCCCTCTGCTGGTTCTCAAACTGCCCCCCGTAGGTTATGAAGTACCCTTTGGGTAGATCTATCTCCTTCCGGATCCTCTCCTGAAGGTCCCTAACAAAGCCACCTATGTCCCTACCCTCCACGTTGCACATCACCAGGGAGTACCTTATGTTGTTCTCCCTCCTGATCACGAAAAGGCCGGGCTCTACCTTTATGTCCGCAACGTCGCCGAAGGTAAGGATCTTGCCGTCCCTCTCAAATATGGGGATCTCCCTGAGCCTTTCCACATTGCCCCTGAACTCCTCGGGGAGGGACAGCACTATAGGGAAAAGGTAGGTGTCCTTCTGGAGGACTCCCACCTCCGCACCGCCGAGGGCGTACTTTATGACGTTCAGGACCTCCTCCGCGGTTATACCGTATCTCTCAAGGGTTTCCCATCTGGGATAGACCCTCAGCTGGAGTCTCCCCGCCTGGATCTCCTTCTGGACGTCCACCGCACCTGGGACCTTCTCCGTTATCTCTTTGACCCTGGTCGCCAGCTCGTTCAGGACTTCGGGGTCCTGACCGAAGATCTTTATGGCTATGTCCGCCCTGACGCCCGAAAGGAGCTCGTCGATCCTCATCTTTATGGGTTGGGTAAAGCCTATGGACGCGGGGAGCCACTCAAGACGCTCCCTCAGGATCTGGTTGAACTCCTCCCTCGTTCTGAAGCTCCTCCACTCCTCCTGAGGCTTGAGGATTATCCAGGTCTCTATGTAGTTCACGTCGACCACCTCTCCCTTTTCCGCCCTGCCGACGGTCGAGAAGGCTCTTACCACCTCGGGGAACTTGAGGGCCTCCTTCTCTATCGCGGTCGCCACCCTCTTCGCCTCATCTATGGAGACGTTCGGGTCGAGAAACGCCTTGACTATAACCGAACCCTCCTCAAGCTCGGGGGCGAACTCGGTCCCTATGCGGGTGAGCAGGAAGAGACTGCCCGCGAAGGCGACAACAACACCCGCGATAAGGGGCCACCTTATCCTGAAGCTCAGCTCAAGCACCCGCGAGTACACCCTGTGGATCAGCCTCATCACCCCGCTGTAGGTGGTCCTTCCGGGTCTGAGGAAGTAGTAGCTCAGGACGGGTATGAAGGTGAAGGCGATCAGCATGGACGAGATCAGGGCTATTATCAGGGTAAGGGCGAGGGGTTTGAAGTACTTGCCCTCTATGGACTCGAAGACAAATATCGGAGAAAAGACGATAACTATTATAAGAACCGCGAAGAAGACGGGTCTCCAGACCTCTTTCACCGAATCCAGAACCACGGAGAACTTGAAACCGTCCCTTCTCTCGCTCAGATGTCTGTAGATGTTCTCCACTATCACCACCGAGGAGTCGACGAACATACCTATGCCTATGGCGAGTCCTCCTAAGGTCATCAGGTTCCCGCTCAGGTTCATTTCTTTCATCACTATGAAGGCGGTAAGCAGTGTTATCGGAAGTGAGGAGATCACTATAAGGGACGCCCTCAGGTTGCCCATCAGGAAGGTGGTCACGAGGGCGACGAGGACCATACCGCCCAGGAGGGCTTTCTGGATCGTCGCCACAGCCTTCTCGGTTAGATACGCCTGGTCGTAGAGGTGCTCTATCTTCACACCTTCAGGGAGTATGTTCTGGATCTCCTCGAGCTTTTTCTTTACCTTGTCCACGACCTCCTTGGTGTTCTCGTATATCCTCTTGACCACGATGTTCCCCTGAACCTCCCTCCCGTTCATGGTGAACGCCCCCCTCCTGTTTGGGACCTCCCCCCTTACGACCCTTGCAACATCCCTCACGTAGACGCTGACACCCCTTTCCTCGTCCACCTTCACGGGTATCCTAAGTATGTCCTCCTCGGAGTAGATCCTCCCGAGACCCCTCACCACCAGGTCACCTTCCGCGGACTGGAAGAACCCTCCACCGACTAAGACGTTGTTCCTCTCAAGTGCCCTTATGAGGTCCTCTAGGGTTATACCGTAGGCCACGAACCTGTCGGGGTCGGGGACTATAAGGTAGGCGAGCTCTGGTCCGAACTGGACTATCTCCTCAACACCACCAACGCTCATGATGATGGGTCTGACCATCCACTGCTGGATCACGGACTTGAGTTCCTCGTTGGTGTACTTCCCGCTCGTGTCGTGGAGGACGTAAAGCAAAGCGTTGCCGAGACCCGTGGAGTTCGGTCCCATAACCGGGTTGAAGCCCTCGGGTATCCTCTCCCTCGCGTCGGGAAGCTTCTCCATAACGAGCCTTCTTGCGAAATATATGTCCGTTCCTTCCTTGAAGAAGACGGATACGTAAGAAAGCCCGGGGAGAGAAACGCTCCTCACCAGCTCAACGTCCTTGAGGCCGTTCATAACCGCCTCTATGGGTATGGTTATCAGGGTTTCCACCTCCTCCGCGGAGAGACCGGGGGCTTCGGTGTATATGTTCACCTGGACGGGTGTCGGGTCGGGGAAGGCGTCTATGGGGAGCTTCCTGAAGCTGTAAATCCCGTACACGATAACACCCACAAGGGCTATGAGGACCAGAAGTCTGAACTTGAGAACCGCTCTGAACATACCACCACCTCCTCTCAGTGAACGTGTCCCGCCTCCTCAACGCCCACCAGCTTCGTCTTCAGGAATACGGTCCCTGAGACCGCTATCCTCTCACCTTCCTTTAGCCCTTCACTGATAACGTAGTACCCGTCTATCTCCTTCTCTACGTGGACCTCTCTCGGCTCAAAGTGGTCTCCCTTCCAGACGAAGGCGACCTTCTTCCCTTCCACCTCCTGAACCGCGGACTTGGGGATCAGGATGGCGGTCTCCCCGCCCGTCCTTACCTCGAGCCTCACGAACATGCCGGGTTTTAAGCGGTGGTCTCTGTTTTCCGCCACACACCTCACCCTGACCCTCCTTGTCTTCCTGTCTACCTCATGGCCCACGAAGTCTATCCTGCAGGTCTGGTTGAGTCCTCCGTGGACTACCCTCCCCTCCATACCTTCCCTCACAGACCTCGCGGACTCCTCGTCCGCCCAGCCGTAAATCCACAGGACTTCGTGGGAGTGGATCTTGAAAAGCTCCCTCTCGGGACCCACACTCTCTCCGAGGACCACGTTCTGGTCAACGATGTAACCCGTCCCCGGAGACCTGAGTACGAGGTGGTAGCCCTTTATCTCGCCGAAGCTCTTCAGCCTCTCCCTCAAGGCTTCGTACTCACCCTTTGCCCTCTCATACTCTATCATGGAGTTGAAGAACCTGGTGTACTGGATAACCTGTTCCTTGTATAGCTTTCTGTCCCTCTCGTAAACCTTCCTGGCGGTTTCCATCCTCACCTCAGCAATCCTGAGCTCCCCTATCAGGTTTGCGAGCTCAGGTGAGTAGACCTCCGCAACCGGCTGGCCTTTTCTCACGAAGTCCCCTTCCTTGACGTATATCCTCCTGACTATCCCCCGAACCGGGCTGTACACGGAGAAGCTGAGGAGCGGGTTCTCGCGGACCTCCGCAGGCATCCTGATGACCTTCACCGCAGGGCTCTTCCTGACGGTGTCAAGCTCTATGCCGAGCTCCCTTACCGCCTCCTCGTTCATAGGTATCTCCCTGAGGACCTCGTCGTGCCTGTGGTCCTCTCCTCCCACCGCAAGGGCTATGAGGAGCAAAAGTAAAAACCCCTTCATCTTTCCACACCTCCGATGGCTATAAAGTCCGCGTAGACAGAGTGTATGTTCCTCAGGATCTCAGCCCTTGTTATGAGGAGGTCGTAGTATCTCCTCCTTACGTCGGAAAGCTCAAGCAGGGTTATAGCTCTCAGCCTGTAGCTCCTGAGGGCGAGCTTGAGCTCTTCCTCCGCCCTCGGTATGACCCTCTCCTCTATCCTCCTCAGCTCCTTAAGCAGGGCGGAGAACCTTATCCTGATGGACCTCAGTCTCGTGTCTATCCTCAGGACCTCTCCCTCGAGCCTGCTTTTCAGGGCTTCTTTCAGGGCGATCCTCTCCAGTATCTCACCCTGTCTTCTGTAGAAGACGGGAAGACCCACCCTGAAGGTGGCCCGCAGGCCGTAGTAGCCTTCCTCTGAGTCTTCGATCTGGAACCCGGCGTCAAGGGTAGGTCTGGCAAGAGCTCTCTGGAGCTCTATGTCCCTCTCCACCGCCTTTATCCTCCTCTTGAGCGCAACGACGGAGGGGAGGTCCTCGAGGTCCACCTCCCTTATGTCCCTCACACCCTCCAGGTCACCTTCCACATCCTCCACCTCAGTGTTGAGGAGACGGGATAGGTCCTGGAGGGCGGTTTCCAGCTCCGCTCTGGCTATCCTGAGCCTGACCTCCGCCAGGTCCCTCTCCCTTCTTGCCCTCAAAAGCTCAAGGAGCGTGGCCTCGCCCAGATCGTAGGACCTCTCGACGAACTCCTCCACCTCCTCCGCGGTCCTCAGGTTCTCCTCCCATATCCTCACCACCTCTTTTCTGAAAAGAGCCTCGTAAAAGGCCCTGTAGACCTCACCCAGGATCTCCCTCTTCCTCGCCTCCACCTCTCTCAGGAACGCTTCCCTCTCCTCTCTCACAACCGCCCTCCCCTTTTCCCTCACACCCCATAAGGGTACGGGTTGGGAGAGTTCGAGGAGATACAGGACCCTGCCCTCCGGCCTCCCGAACCTGTCGGTCGCTATAAAACCGCTCTCGAAGTCAAGTTCGGGATTCGGGAAGGCATAAGCTGCCCTTTCGAGACCGTCGAACCTCCTGATCTCGCTCTCAAGGGCCCTTATCTCCGGGTTCTTCCTGACCGCAAGATCGAGGGCCTCCTCAAGCGTTATGCCAAAGCCCGAAACCGCAAGCATTAGCAGACTTACTAGCCAGACCATGGTTTTACCTCCTTGGGCGGTGTGCGGACGGAGGAGGGACTGGTATCAGCGGACTATCCTGACAGTCCTGAGGAGGTCTGTAGGTTCCGGTATGCGGACAGAGCTAACTTCCGGGAGAGGGGGTTTGGCAGGGTTTCCCCCCGCCCTCACGTAAAAAGGGACGGGAGTTATAACCTTAGCCTTTGGGGTCTTCGCGGGCGTTATGTTTTCCTGAAGGAGATCTATGTGGAGATCGCCCGATGACACGTCCGCAAGCTCCCTCTTCTCAAGGTGGACATGCCCGATGTCCTGACCGGAGTGGAGGCAGAGTATGTAGTTAAAGTAACCGGATCCCCAAGATATGCTGATACAGAGTAAACAGGCTATTACAAGGTGCTGTAACTTCACCTCAGACTATATTATAGATCCTCCTTTGAGAACCTGTAGACCCTTCCGCAGAACCTGCAGACCACTTCAGCGGGTCCGTTCTGGGTGATCTCGTCTATCTCCTTTTCGGGGAGCAGGTGAAGGCTTGCCTTTGCTACCTCCTCACTGCACGGGCAGTAATACTCAACCTCCTTAAGGCCTATGAGCTGTGGCTTCAGCCCTTCAAGGATAGTAACCGCTATGTCCTCGGGCCTTTTGCCCGACAGCATCATCTCCGTAACGGGCGGGAGATCTTTGACCCTTTTTTCGAGGAGATCCAGAACCCTCCCGCTTATACCCCCCAGCGTCTGTACGAGGAAGCCCCCCGCATGGGTCACGCTTCCGTCCTCACCCACCAGGACACCTATACCGACCGCGGAGGGTACCTGCTCTGACTGGAAGAAGTAGTAGGCGAGGTCCTTTGCTATCTCCCCGGAAACGAGAGGAACCACGCTGGTGTACGGCGTTCCCATACGGAGCTCCTTGACCACCGTGAGCGTGCCTTCGGACCCCACCACCCTGGACAGGTCCGCCTTTCTTCTCCCGTCCACCTCCCTTGTGAAGAGTTCCACCCTAGGGTTTTCCACAAAGCCCCTCACCCTTCCCTTCCCGTCCGCTTCCGCAACTATGGTACCTACGGGTCCGTTTCCCTCTATCTTGAGAAGGACCTTCTGGTCGGTCGCGTGTTTCACGAGGGAAGTTAGCAGGAGGGCGCCCACCATGGCCCTGCCGAGGGCTACCGAGGCTGCTGGACTGAGGTCGTGGATCCTCCTGGCGGTTTCCACGGTTCTGGTCGCCCTCACCACATAGACCCTTGCGGGTTCTTCCTTGGGTACAGCGACAACCATGTAATCTCTGTCTTGGAAGTAGTCTCTCAGGTCCTTCAGGGTCTCTCCGCCCAGGTCCCTTGAGATCATGCTTTATAAATATAGACCTTTACCTTCCTAGAGACGGTGTCCTCTCTGATGGCGACTATGTGGGAGGGGTTCTCGATGGGTTCTCCCTTACTCACCCTATCCTTCTCTCTGTCCAGATAGTAGACCGAGAAGCCCTCAAGTTCCTCCTCCCTGAACTCCTCAATGGACAGGACTTTAAGCTCAAGGTCCGCGGTTCTGTAGCCGTAGATGAGCCCCACCAGGAAGGAAAAGACCTTGCTCTTTTTTGGGTTTACAGGCCTCACCCTATATCTTTCTCTTTCTCCTCAGATAGGCGGGCATATCCTCGGGTTCGACGGGCTGTATTCCTTCTTCGGGAACGACCCTCCTTACCTCCTGAGTGTCCTTCTTTATGACCCTGAAGGTGGTCTCCTCCTCTCTTTCCTCCTGGGGCTTCTGGAAGTCCGTGGCGACGACGGTGACCTTTATCCTGTCTTCGTCTCCTTCCTCAACGATCGCACCGAAGATTATGGTGGGGTCGTTGGAAGCCCTCCCGCTTATGGACTGGATGGCTTCCTGGGCGTCCGCGAAGGAGACGCTCTCGGTTACCCACAGGGTTATGAGGAGCCTCCTCGCCCCGTCTATTGTCCCGCCTTCGAGGAGCGGGTTTGTTATGGCACGTTCAACCGCGGTCTGTATCTTGTTCTCACCCCTTCCCTCACCTACACCTATGAGGGCCAGGCCTCCGTTCTCCATGACCGTTTTGACGTCCGCAAAGTCCACGTTTATGTCCGCGGAGGTGGATATTATGTTGGTTATACCCCTGACCGCCCTTGAGAGTACGTTGTCCACCTCAGCAAAGGCGTTCTTCCAGGTAAGCGTTTTGCCGAAGTCCGCCAGCTTCTGGTTGTGGATTATTATGTAGGTGTCCACACACTCCTTGAGCTTCTCAAGGCCCCTGTGGGCTATTTCCATCCTCTTCGCACCTTCGAACTCAAATGGCAGGGTCACCACCGCTACCGTGAGTATGCCCATCTCCCTAGCGGTCCTAGCTATTACAGGTGCGGCTCCTGTTCCGGTCCCGCCGCCCAGACCGGCAGCTATGAAGACCATGTCCGTGTCCCTCAGGATCTCCTTTATGCGGTCTATGCTCTCAAGGGCTGCGTCCTCTCCTATCTCTGGCTTCATGCCGGCACCGAGCCCTTTTGTGGCCTTCTCCCCTATCTGGACCTTGTTGGGAACAGCGAGCTTGTGGAGATGCTGGCCATCCGTGTTCACCGCGTACACCTCAACCCCCTCTATCCCGTCCAGGAACATCCTGTTTACCGCGTTGCAACCACCGCCTCCCACGCCTATCACCTTGATCCTTGTGGGGCTGTAGTTTTTGACCTCCATAGCCTTTCCTCCTACAGGATCTCCCTGAGGAACTCCTTCAGCTTTTCTATGATATGCTTAAAGCCTGCACTGTTGGTGGAGATCCCCGTTCCTGTCCTGTGCTCGGAGACCAATCCCTCCGGGTGCACCGCGAACTTGAGGAGTCCGACCGCTGTTGCGTACTTGGGGTCCTCTATCCTCTCCTTCAGACCTATGATCCCGGAAGGGTAGCCTATGCGGACGGGGAGGTCGGTGAACCTCTCGACGAACTCCTTTATACCCTTCAGGTTTGCGGTCCCTCCCGTGATCACTATGCCCGCGTTGGCGCTGTCCAGTTTGAAACCCTCTTCCTCGATCTCATTTATCACCTTATCCATTATCTCCTCGAGCCTGATCTGGATGACCTCAGCCAGCTGTCTTTTCTCCACGGACACCTCCCTGGTCTCGCCCCGGGGCTTTATCTTCAGTATCTCCCCTTCCCTCGCAAGGTCCACGAGAGCGACCCCTTCCTCCTTTTTGGTCCTCTCCGCCTCGTCCTGTTCCACCTTCATGAAGAAGGCTATGTCCTTGGTTATGTTGAGCCCTCCTATGTTAACCGACCCTGTGAAGACAGGGTAACCTTCGGCGAAGAGGACGTAGTCCGTTAAACCCGCCCCTATGTCCAGCAGGAGTACACCGCTCTCCTTTTCCTCTTCGGTCAGGACCGCCTTGGCGGAGGCGAGGGCACTCGCTATCTTCATTACGGGGGTAAAACCCGCTGTCTGGACCGCCTTCTCCAGATTGCTTATCAGGTTCACACCCGCCTTAACTATGTGAACCTGGGCGGTGAGCTTGGACCCTACGAGACCCGTCGGGTCCTCTATACCCTCCTGGTCATCGAGGGTGTACTTCTTGGGTATGGCGTGTATTATCTCGAAGTTGTCCTCCTTACCCTTCACTATGCTCCTGTCCAGGAGTCTGTTTATGTGCTCCTCCTCTATCTCGGTGGGGCTGGGTGATATGTTTACTGTGTCTTCCTCGTTCTGGCTCTTCAGACTCGTTCCGGAGATGTTTATGACCACACTGTTTACCTTCTGTCCCGACATCTCCTCCGCCTCCCTCACCGCTGTGGATATAGCCCTGGCTGCGTTCCCGAGCCTCGTGATGGTCCCCCTGTTTACGCCCCTTGATCTGGTCTCACCGACGCCTATTATGTGTATGTCCCCGTAGGAGTCAACCTCCCCTATTAGGGCTACTATCTTATCTGTCCCTATGTCTATCGATGCAACTGTTCTCATCCCGCCTCAATTTCTTACTAAGATAAACCTGTCAAATCTCAGATCAATTCTCCCTCCCTGAAAATTATAAATCATACCGAGCCTGTCAACTAAGTTTTCAGGTAGCAGATCCAGAGGCGGGAGTATGAGGACCCTTCTTCCCGACACGACGACCGTTTTATCCCTCATAACCTCTATCCTGTTAACCTTTAAACCGGTCTTTTCTATCATACCGTAAAGTTCGGGAAAGTGTGCCTGTAGCGTCCTCAGATCATACGCCTTAACGTCAACTAGGTTTTCGGGATGGCCTCTGTACGGGGGAAAGGTCTTCCCTTCCCTGTCGATCAGTATGTAGCCCCTGCCAGTTTTTACCCTCGCCACGGGCACCCTCTCTTCTATCCTTATCCTCACAGAAACACCCTTCAGGGTGATCTTCTTGGACAGAAACACCCTCTTTACCCGCCCGCCCGTTATCTGGTTCAGAGTCCTCAGGATACTCCCCTCGTCCAGCTTCATGACAGACCCCTGCGGGGAGTAGAGGGCGGACATCACGGTGTTGAGGTCAAGGGTCCTGTTCCCCTCAACTACCACCTCCCTTATCTGGAAGAGGGGCAGGCTGGACAAAAAAGAGGGTACGAAGAACCCTGCCACCGCCATGAACCCGATCCAGACCGAGAACAGGAACGCGGGAAGGACCCTATTCTCCTTCTTGTCCCTTGTTCTCTCCACAACTCCCTCCGGTCCTTCAGCTAACGATTACAGACAGCATCTCCCTGAAATCCAAACCCGCCTTTTTGCAGGCCATCGGGAAGAGGCTCAGCTCCGTCATGCCGGGTATGGTGTTCACCTCGAGTATGTAGGGTTTACCCTCGTCGGTCACCCTGAAGTCAACCCTCGAGAGGTCCCTAAGACCGAGGAGTCTGTGAACCCTGAGGGCTATGTCCTGGAGCATGACCGCCAGGTTATCATCTTCCACGAATATGTATTCGGTCATGCCCTTCGTGTACTTGCTCTCGTAATCGTATATCCCCTTCTTCGGTCTTATCTCTATAACGGGAAGGGCCCTGTCCTTCAGCACGCCCACCGTCATGTCCCTTCCCTTCACAAACTCCTCCACAAGGACCTTTTCGGTAATTTCGAAGGCTTCTTTAACAGCTTCGGTCAGTTCCCGTGAGTTTTTAACGACCTTCAGGCCCACGCTCGACCCCTGGTCCGCGGGTTTTACCACCGCGGGGAACCTGTCCCACCTGATCTTATCACCCTTCCTCACGCAGACCCAGTCGGGTGTGGGGAGGCCCTCGGACCTTAGAACCCTCTTCGTCATGTCCTTGTCCATGGCGACCGCGCTACCGAGGACACCCGAACCCACGTAGGGTATACCGAGTATGTCCAGCATACCCTGGACTCTCCCGTCCTCACCGTACGGTCCGTGGAGGGCTATGAAAACCTTATCGGGCTTTATCCTGAGCAGTTTGCAGGGCAGGTCTTCGGTGAGGTCCATCTCCAGGACTTCGTGTCCCAGTTCCCTGAGAGCTCTGGCGACCGCTCTTCCTGTCTTCAGAGATATCTCCCTCTCATAGGACCTTCCACCCATCAGAACCACTATCCTCAACTATCCTCACCTCCTCCTCTAACACGATGCCGAACTCCTCCAGGACTCTCCTCTTTGCCTCTTCTATTATCCTGACGACGTCCTCGAATCTTCCCTCTCCCAGGTTCACGAGGAAGTTGGCGTGGATGTTCGAAAAGGCTATGTCCCCCGAGCGGTAGCCCTTCATACCCACCCTTTCGAGCAGGTCTCCTGCGTGTCTTGGATAGGGGTTCTTGAAGGTCGACCCGGAGGTCGGCAGGTTTACGGGCTGGGTCCTCTTCCTGAGGGTCCTTATCTTTGTGATCTCCTCCCTCACGGGTAGCTCTGACCTTTTCAGAAACAGCTCGCAGGAGAGAACGATCCCTATCCCGGGAAAAGGGGACCTTCTGTAGCTGAACTCTATCTCCTCCGCCCTGACCCTGTGGACGTTTCCCTCCCAGTCCATGAAGGTGACGCTCGTCAGGAAGTCCTTCATCTCAGCACCGAAGGCTCCCGCGTTCATGGAAACCGCTCCTCCCACGGTGGCGGGGAAGCCCGTGAGCCTCCAGATCCCTTCCAGGTTCTCCCTGACGCTGAGGATCACGAGGTCGCTTAGAGGGGTTCCCGCCATCACCTCCACCAGGAAACCCTCAGCTGAAGATACCACCTTCATACCCCTCAGGCGTCTCAGCCAGAGAACAATACCTTTTACGTCTCCGAACACGGTGTTAGAACCGCCACCCAGTATGAAAAGGGGTACATCCTTCTCTCTTGAGAGAAGGACCGACTCCCTCACGTCTTCCACCTTGTTGGGGATCACGAGAAGGTCAGCCCGCCCGCCGACCTTAAGGGTGGTGAGCTTTGACAGGTCCGCCCCTTTTATCCTCTCCACGGTGTTATTTTAACCTCCTGAGGACCTCTTCAAGTACACCTTCTCTGTCGCTCCTGTACCTCTTTCCAAGGTCTATCGCCTCTTCCCTTGTTAGATAACCTTCCCTGACAAGGAGCTGGAGGAACTGGGTCAGGTTGGAGGGCCTCTCGGAGAACTTACCCCTGTCGAAGTCTATTATGTAAACCTCCCCGTCTTCGCCCAGGATCACGTTCTTCTCTATGTAGTCAAACTCGTCCCTCTTTATACGGAGGCTGTCAAGCTCGAAGGCCTTCTCGAGGACCTTCCTGTAGACCTCCTTTCTCTTTTCCCTGTCCAGCCCCGCTTCCCTGAGGGTCTTTCCCCTTATGAACCTGTAAACGAGGAAGTCTTCCCCTGAGAGAACTATCTGCGGATAACCCCTTTTACCTTTAAGGGCCTTCAGTATCTCCGCCTCCTTCCTTATTGCCTCTTCCGCCTCGGGCCTGTTCGCCACCTTCACCGCCACCTCCTCCCCCCTCCACATCGCCCTGTAGACGACACCCCTCCAGCCCTTCCCTATCTTCTCGAGGTCCCTTAGCTCCTTTCTCAGTTCCTCAAACCTCATATATAATAAGCCTATGCGGAAACCCCTTGTGGGCATAATAATGGGGAGTATCTCCGACTGGGATCACATGAGGGGAGCTGCGGAGATCCTAAGGGAGTTCGGGGTCCCTTACGAGGCCAGGGTTGTCTCCGCCCACAGAACACCTGAGCTTATGTTCGAGTACGCGAGGACCGCAAGGGAGAGGGGTCTTGAGGTCATAATAGCGGGTGCGGGGGGTGCGGCTCACCTGCCCGGCATGGTCGCCTCCCTTACAACGCTTCCGGTGATAGGGGTTCCCGTCCCGACAAAACACCTTTCAGGCGTTGACTCCCTTTACTCCATAGTCCAGATGCCCGCAGGTGTTCCCGTTGCGACCGTTGCCATAGGGAACTCAACCAACGCAGGACTTCTCGCCCTCAGGATCCTTTCCGTAAAATACGGTGAGATAGCGGAAAAGCTTGAAACTTACAGGGAAAAGCTCAAGGAAAAGGTCCTCAGCATGAGGATAGAGGAATGAGGGTTGGGATCCTTGGGGGAGGTCAGCTCGGATGGATGACCGTTCTGGAGGGCAGGAAGTTAGGGCTTGAGTTCTTCGTACTTGACCCTGACCCGCATGCTCCCGCCTCTAAGATCGCGGACGGATGGTTCCCCCCTGAAAAGGTTGGTGAGTTTGCCTCCCTATGCGATGTTGTAACAGCGGAGTTCGAGCACATACCCCTTGAGGTCGTGGAGAGGGTTGCCGGCAGGCTTAAGCCTCCCGCTGAGGTCCTCCTTATGAAAAGAAGCAGAATAGAGGAGAAGGTCACACTCCTGAGGAAGGGCTACCCTGTTCCCAGGTTCCTGTGGGGTAAGAGGGACGACATTCAGGACCTTGTCAGGAGCATAGGTTTCCCCGCGGTTGTCAAGGCGGAGAAGCAGGGCTACGACGGAAAAG